>JAQSWU010000038.1 GCA_029266475.1 Rickettsiaceae bacterium
ATTTGTTGTTACAAACTTATATTAACGAAGGTCTAATAACCATTTCAATACTTATCCTAAACATCAATTACAATAATCCTTATCCATAGCTCGCGTTAAATTAAGTTTGTAATTCGGAAATATATTTTTGCTCGTTGCTTAGAATTTTTCAATGTTCTATATAGTTTATTCTACAGCGCCAATGTAGCTTCTAATGTAACGTTTTCCAAGGGAGGTCAGAAATTCATAGTTAAAGCCTGCAGCTTTAGTCGCTAAAGTATCAGGAGTAAGGTTTTTCCCAAATATCTCTACCTCTTGCCCTAGCTTATGAAATTCTTGCGGAACCGAAGTTATATCTAAAGTCACCAAATCCATAGAAACTCTGCCTACTATTTTTGCTTTAACGCCGGCAACATAGACAAAACCTTTATTACTTAGCTGCCTATTATAACCATCAGCATAGCCAATAGGGATTGTAGCTATTACCGTACCTGCTTTTATCCTCTCGCTACAGCCATAGCCAACTGTATCATTCCTTGAAATAGTATTTACTTGAATGATCTTTGTCTTTAAACTAATGGCAGGACGCATTGGATCTATATATCCTATCGCTTCTGGGCATGGATTAAGTCCATATAAAGCCATCCCGGGTCTTAGTAAATCAAAATGATATTCAGGCCCCAAAAATATACCAGATGAATTTGCGAAGCTTGCTTTAACTTTCGGCAATAACTGCCTTATTTTATTGAATTTCTTAAGTTGAATATCATTAAATTCGTTATTAATTTCGTCAGCACAAGCAAGATGGCTCATTACATAAAGAGGATTTAATAACTTATTCTGCTTCATTATATATAATATTTCAGGTATTTCTCCTTCTGGAATTTCAAGCCTATTCATCCCAGTATTAAAATTGAGGATACAGTCTAGTGTTCTACCTAGTTTTTTAGCATATTGGTCCCATATTTTAATTTGCCCCAAATGATTAATAACAGGGACAAGGTCATAATCGACAAAAGCCGAAGCTTCACCATTAAAAATTCCGTGTAAAACAAATATGCTCGCTTCTATTGGTAAGTATTTTCTAAGCTTTATTCCCTCATCTAAATGAGCAACAAAAAACTTTCTACAACCATGTTTGAAAAGTTTTTGCGCAACTTCCTTTGCTCCAAGCCCGTATGCATCAGCTTTAATAACCGCTGCTGTCTCTACTTGATCTTTTTTTTGCTTCTTAAAACTCGTAAGATATAGTTCATCTCCGCCCTCAGACGGCATCACCGAATAATTTATACTTGGTTGCAGCAGGTTTCTTGAAAAAGATTTTGATTTAATATAGGCAATCTCAGTATTGGCTATCAGGGAAAGGTAGTTATAATTCGCAATTATATTATCAAGATTGATTTCCAGAATTCCTTGGGAGTAGCTCATATTTTAGGCTTATATTGTTAGATTTAAGGATTAAAAACAAAAAATAGACACTTTTATAAAATAGTACAACTATTTATTCTGTGGATCAATTGTTTCTAAGGTTTTTATAATATTCATGAACCTTTTTCCTTACCTCCTGTGAAACAAACTCATCAATATTTCCACCTAAACTGGCAATTTCCTTGACTAGCTTTGAGGAGATAAATTGATTCTTCTCTGAGGCAGGTAAGAAAATAGTTTCAATATCCTCATCAAGACGGTGATTCATACATGCCATTTGAAACTCATACTCGAAATCCGACACGGCTCTTAGCCCTCTTATAACTAGTTTCGCATTAATCCCTTTTGCAAAATTAACCAGCAAACCCTCAAAGGGCTTTACAATAATATTTTTTGCCTCTGGAATAACAGCACTAATATGGCTTCTGACTAGTTCGCAGCGTTCTTCAACATTAAAAATCGGCTTTTTACCATAAGCAGTAGAGACAGCTATTACGAGCTCATCAACTATTTTATAAGCACGCATTATTATATCTATGTGACCATTGGTGATGGGGTCAAAAGTCCCTGGATAAATGCCAATTCTATACTGTCCCATCCTATGTTACTATTTATTATTTGTTTTGCTTTCTAGAGTCGCAATAAGAGATTCAATACCTTGAGACGAGATCACGCTATTAAACTCTGATCTTTGAGCGGTTATTAAGCTTACCCCTTCAGTCACAACATCAAAAACAAAGAAATTACTGTCTTTTCTTCTAACCATGAAATCAACATTAATATTGCCGCCTTTGGTTGGTGATAAAATTTCTGTTCTTACAGCATAACCATTTTGATTGATAGGCTTTACTTCTTTAACTAAGATTTTTTCACCCTTGTAAGTTTTGATCTTCTGAGCATAGCTTTTAACAACGTATCTATTATATTTTGCGCGGTAATTCGCTATTTGTTCAGAACTTAAATTTTTCTTTTGACGCCCAAGAGAAAAATCCGCCATCCAATTTATATCAAGATTTTTTTCCATTAAAGCCTGTGACTTAAGCATCTTTTGCTCTTTTGATAAGCTTTTGTCATTAAGTATTTTAAAAGCATCATCAATCAAATTTTGTACGTAATTATGGATATCTTGATTAGCTTTACCAGCAGTATAAGCATTATTAAAAAATAAGCAGCTAAATAATAGTAGAAGGACCTTTATTTTATTCATATAAAACCCAATATTCAGTTTAAATATATGGTAATATAATAAACTATTGCTTAATGAAGATGCAACGTTTTTATACCTTAAAGACTTAAGTAAATATAATAGCCGGGCTAAAATGTCTATAATTTAATGTGGAATATAAGTTATCGACGGCAAATCAACATAAGACTTGATTAGTAAGCAAAAATAAAAATGATTATATATTAAAATTTACTTTCTTTTTAATAAAAAATTTGCTAATGTAGCGTTAATAAAATCGTTACAACAATAAATAATAGTAAAGGAAATAATTATTATGAAGTCAATTTCACCTAAAATTATTTTAACTTGTATGATTGCAGGTTGTTTAGAGATATATGATTTTACACTTTTTGGTACTTTAGCACCAGTAATCGCTAAAAATTATCTTCAATTTGCTGACGCTAAAACTTCTTTGATTATATCTTATGGCGTGTTTGCCATAGGTTTTTTATTTAGACCAATTGGAGCTTTAATCTTTGGTTATATTGGCGATAAATTCGGCCGCAAAGCTTCCTTAGTAACGAGCATTACGATTATGGGTATTTCTTCCTTAATCTTTGCAATGCTGCCTACCTATGAGTCAATCGGTATAATATCTTGCTATATTATTTTGCTAACTCGTATTATGCAAGGTATCTCTGTGGGCGGAGAATATAGTGGTAGCATTATATTCGCTGTCGAGCATACAGACCCTAAATATAGAGGATTAGCTGGAAGCTTAGTTGCAGCCGGTTGTATGAGCGGAGTGCTTCTTGCTACAATAGTAAGCAACATATGCACTATGGAATCAATGCCAAGCTGGGGTTGGAGAGTAGCTTTTCTTCTAGGCTTTATAATAGCTTTAATAGGATTTTTTATAAGGATTCGGTTAAACGAGACACCTGAATTTATTAAAGTTAAGAATATTGCTCGCAGCACCAGCGTACCTTTACTTAAAGGTCTTAGGAATTCCTGGCCAAAATTCATTGCTACAATTTTGCTTGCTGCAACAACAGGCATAAATTTATATATAATTGTAATTTACCTCCCAAATTATATTAAAACCCTAAACCTTGAAAGTAGTTTGATTAAATGGTTGCCAACTATAGCTACCTTTGTTATGGCTTTACTGCACCCGCTTTTGGGATATTTATCCGATCATATGGGCAGAAAGAGATTACTAGTTACCGGCTCATTAATGCTTGCAAGCCTAGCTTTCCCATTAATTGCAGTTATTCATAATGGACAAGTTAGCCTAATACTGGGAATATTAATACTATATACTTTTATTGCAGTCATCTATATGGGAGGCATGAATACATTTGCTGTCGAAATATTTAAACCTGAAGAAAGATATAGCCTTTCTGCTTTCGCATATAGCCTTGGAATGGGGGTGCTCGGCGGGAGCGCGCCTATGATAGCTGCAAGTATCACAGAATATACTAATAATAATTGGTATTTAGGTTTATATTTATTTATTGGCTCGCTTTTAGGAACCGTTGGAATATTGATTATCAAATATATTAGTAAAGAATAAATCGCTTTACAAAACGACCTTTAATCACTACCTGGCGTAATACTATTAAAATAGCTTAATTGATGTTCTATAAGTATTGCGCCATAACTATAGAGGTTTTGAGGCAATAAATCCTAGATACTCTCTGCCAGATTTTATGACCTTCTGCTCAGGCCTTTCGTAATCAAACATCGACATTTCTTCTATGATAAAACCTTGTTTTATTAGCTCAATGGACATGGGGCGTGTATCGCAGACATGAAGGAACTGTGGGATTTTATCGGATAAATGGCTTGCGTACTCATGCATATTGCTTATCATTCCTGGCCATCTGACGCCGGAAGCCCAACGTTGCTCATAGATTGGTGCGAACTTATCAATTAAAATATGATGATATTGAGTCATCATCACCCAATAAAGTTTCCCCCCTGGAATTAGCCATTTATAAATTTTTTTCAAAGATTTTTGTATTTGAGCGCTACTGAAAAAATGAGCAACCCGACATATTATTATAGCCTCCAGTGACTCCTCAGGAAAATCCAATTTTTCAGGAAAATACCCTTGCTTAAGATATAAATTCTCTCTAAAAGAAGGAGGAATCTGCTCTCTGAGTAATAATAAATGCCTAGGATCGATATCATTTGCAATAACTGTTGCCCCACCCATGACGGCAGGAATACTTGCAAGCCCATACGCCGCTCCTATATCTAGCACTGGATGTTTTGTTTTAGCAGCACTTTGGATAAATTTTTTCGTATAGCAGTCCATATCGGTAGTCATAAAACCGGTTTTGTTAAGAGTTGCTATCTTCTTATTTTCTTTATTCTCTTCAGGTATGCTGATATTGATATGAATTGTATCTAATAAACTATCATCCCCTCTTATACCATAAACATGGGTGGCCTTAGGTAGTGTTATTTCTGTATGATTATGCATACTATATACTAAAATATACTGTTATAAAGAAAAATTCATTATTTTGTCACACTTATTATAATAAAAATCTATTAGATTGCAACGATCATGAATATCTGATTTATATTTGATGTTATTTATATGATGCTCAGCAGTCCTTGGCGAAATATTCAAATTTGCAGCTATATGTTTTAAAGTTTGCCCCTTAGCAAGCAGCTTAAGACATTCTATTTCTCTCTTAGAAAATGATATAACTCTATTGTTAATGCTAACACTAAACTTTTTACGCTCCAACTGCTCTTGCAAAGACTTCTCTAGCCCCTCTGGTTGTAAGCTTGAAGATAAAATGTTGCTTGGAATCATTTCTCTAAAAATTGGCGCCTCAGACTTTTCTTTTAAAACTAAGTTTATTTTGTCTTTAAAGAATGCCGTAAATTGCTTCAATAATTGTATATTATTAATATAATGCTCTAAAATATCTGGCGTCTTAACCGAAGAGACAAAATAAAATGCCTCAATATTATCTTCATTTTTTTGATGAATGCCAATACTATTCCATAAATCAAAGTGATATAGGGCGCTTAAAAGCTTACTTTCTGAGTTAGGGCTCCCTAACCTCAAGATATATTGCTTGTTATCTTTGATAATGCTTTCGAGCTCTTTCTCATAATGATTTGCTACCTGATCAGCTAGGTTTAGCTCGAAAAACTTTGTCCATTCAAAATTTGTACAAAAGCCAAAGCTTTTACCATCATTCCTAAATACCCTATAACCAAATGTTTTAACATACATATTATCAAGGATTGGATTGATGGCTGGGCATATCTCTTCCGCTAATAGAGCTTGTATACCTAATTGGTCTTTAGTAATCATTATTAACCCACATTATAAACTATTACCAATTTATTATAACATATTAATTATAGACCACTAATACACTTTTTGCTTACTAGTAAAATTTACCTAGGTAATCTTTCACGATTTTTTATTTATAATTCTTACTATATAAACTACGATGAAATATAGTGTTTATTTATGAGAGTATTACAATGAACGAACAATTAGCTAAACATTTAAGGCTTCTAAGAAACCCTACGAATAACCTTGAAACAAATATTAAAAGCGTAAAGTTTGTGCTGGAAGCCCTTGGTTACAGTGAGTCTCAAGCGGAAAATGTTGCTTTATCTTACGCTGCAAAGCATGATGAAAATCATGATTCCTTTATAAACTAACAAACTATAGTGAAATTAGTTGAGTTGTGGTACTAGGTTCTATGAAAATTTCTAATATAAACATATTTATGGAACTTTTGGCTGCAAATCATGGTAAATTTTTTGAAATAGGAGTCACTATTCCTACAAAATTTCCTATAATTTCCGCTCAAAACCTCACAAAAATCTTATTTATCTAGAAATGTTCACAGAACCTAGAAATAATGAGCGCAGCGTATGAGTAATACGTAAGCGAGGAATGACGACGTACCACACTTTAAATAAATTTACTATTTAGTCAAATAATTTACAAGCTATAGTTATTCAATATAAGAAAAGATTTATTTCAAATTAAATTTGGATAAGTAAAAGAAAAGATTTTATATTTAAAACATGGTCGGGGCAGAGAGATTCGAACTCCCGACCCCCTGGTCCCAAACCAGGTGCGCTACCAGACTGCGCTATGCCCCGCTATTTGTCGATTAGAGATTACATCTATTTAACGTAAATTTGAACTATTGTCAAGGCCGTTTTCGTTGAAATTATAATAAATTGACTCTAGCTGGACCAAATCTAATAAAAACAACTTTCCTAAATATAAGTTTAAATATATAATCCTAGCCTATTAAAAGCAAATTGATTAAACTTATGGCAAATAGTTTTATAAAAGAATTCCAAGAAAGAGGTTATTTCTATCAATGCACGAACCTCGAGACCTTATCCGCACGCTCTTCAAACCAAAAAATAGCAGCTTATATCGGTTTTGACTGCACAGCACGTTCCCTACATGTAGGCAACCTTATGCAGGTTATGATTCTGCGTCTATTGCAAAAGCACGGCCATAAGCCCATCGTTATTATCGGCGGCACTACAACCAAAATTGGCGACCCTACTGGTAAAGATGAAATGCGTAAGATGCTCACTGATGCAGATATTGCTGCTAATATGCAGGGTATTAAAGAATGCCTTGCTAAGTTTATTAAATTTGGTGACGGTCCCTCAGATGCTATAATTATCAATAATAGTGATTGGCTAGAAAAACTAAAATATGTAGATTTTTTGAGAGATTTTGGACGCCTCATATCCGTTAACAAAATGCTTACGCAAGATTCAGTTAAATTAAGGCTTGAGAGAGAGCAGAACCTTACATTTCTTGAATTTAACTATATGCTTTTCCAGGCTTACGATTTTTATCATCTTAATAAGCATTATAATTGCGTTCTACAAATTGGTGGTAGCGACCAATGGGGCAATATAATCTCTGGAGTAGAACTCACAAGGAAAACCAGTAACAAGGAAGTCTTCGGCTTAACCACTCCTCTACTTACTACCTCTTCCGGTACTAAAATGGGTAAATCAGTTGGCGGAGCCGTATGGATTCACGAGCAAATGCTTTCACCTTATGAATATTTTCAGTATTGGCGGAATATTGAAGATCCAGATGTAGTAAAATTTTCAAAGCTTTTTGCTGAGTATTGCGAAAATGAACAAGCTGAATTTAACTCTCTAGCGCAGAAAAATATTAATGAGGCGAAAAAAAGATTAGCTCATCGCCTAACTGAGCTTTGTCATGGTATAGAAGCGGCTGAGGAGGCTTTAAGTACAGCTATAAGAGTTTTTGAGCAAGGCGAGATATCGGATGGTTTACCGGAACATTTAATCGAAAATATTTTACTAGTAAATGGTATTGCCGCTTATGAGCTCATTGCTCTAACTGGACTAAGTGATTCTAAATCTGAAGCGCGCAAGCTTATACGCGGAGGCGGTGCTAAAATTAATGACGCTAAAATTGAAGATGAAAATTTGCTTATTACTACACAATATTTGAGCGATGAAGGCAGCATTAAGCTCTCGGCAGGCAAGAAAAGACATATTTTAGTTAAAGTTAAGTGATATAAAAGTAGTAGATTGAACTCTTTATCATCCAAACATTAAACATAGAAAATAGAAATATTAGACTCTTTCGAAATTCGCTTACTCTTGAGAATTTGCATAAGACTCGGAACAAAGAACCACATTGTACTTATAGGTACAATGCATATTCGAGTACCGAACCTACATACAAATTAACAGCAGAAGCTGAGTTTCAAAAGAAGTTTAATTATTACCTTGCCCCCTGAAATTACCTATTCTTGCAAAGGTAAAGCTCACTTCCTGCCTAAGCCTTACGCGTCCCCTACCCCTTCTCCCAAGTTGTAAAGTACGTATATTCGAATGCACTATTAATACCAGTCAAAGATATGTCATGGTTGAGTTGCATAGAATTGGCATCAGCGAAGTCATTATTATTACTTTGCTCTCCCTGGACAATTTCTGATTTACCAACAGAAGGGTTAGTTTGTAGTTTTGTAACCTTACTATCCTCTTGAATAACAGCATTTTTAAAATAAGATTTAGCTTCACTGTGCTCCATGTTATTATGCCTAAAAACTTTCATAAATTCTTCTGCTTTAGTGTTATTGGGATTAATAGACATTATTGAAGTATAATCATCTAAAGCTAATTCAATATTTCCATTTAGCTGATATGCTTTTGCTCTATTACTCAATATCACTTCCATAAATACGGATTGCATGTCAGAAGCGTTATTAAATTTTTTAACAAGCGCTAAAGCCTCAGTAAACTTAATTACTGCTTGAGAGTAATTTTTGTTTGCAAAAAAATTATTTCCTGACTTATTTGTAACTTTAATCCTAGTTTCAAGAATCTGATTATTAAATTGTTCTAAATCTTGATCTTTAATTTTATCTTCATCAATTAGTATATCCATTCCTGGTAAAGGATTATATAGCTTTACCTTTACAAATTTATGCATTTTAAGTAAAAATTCTGCGTTAATGTCAAAAATATTTTTTGCTGAAACATTTAATAAGAAAATTTTACCAATAACTTGAATACTGAACTTATTAGTCATTATATCATCTTCTAATAAGCTGTTTTTTAAGCAATTACAAATAGATAATATCGCTTTACTACTTGTCTCCGATAAAAGACCCATTTGAGCTAATATTATTATTTTAGAAGCAAAATACGTACCTAGTTTTTCTTCTGGCTCCAAAAATTTAGGCATGTTATACGACTGTGCGATAATTATGCTTGCAACTTTTAGTATGTTATTCTCAAAACTAAACAGCTCTTCCATACATTCGATGAAATTTTCTTCGCCTTCAGATGCCATTGTTTTAGCGATATTTCTTAATATCATTATAGCGTTATGAGTTTTGCTAAATACATTAATTTTCGAAACCAGGCTATTAAATATCTTTAAAACTAACGCTATATCCGAGGAGGAATTTTGTTCTACTGAAGTGATATATGATTTTAGCTTGCTAGCAAAAATTTTGTAAGTGTTGGCTAAAAGCTTTTTGGTCCCCTCCTTACTGCTGTTGATACTAAAAATTTGTGCTCTATTATATATTAATGCTTCCTCTTGAGAAACTAAACTACTAGTATATTTTATCTCATTTTGCAGATTTTCTGCTTCAGTACTGCCCTCTAAATTCTCCTTAATCAAGCCTAAGAAATTTTGTAGTTTCATAGAAGCTTTCGTGTAAGCATCTCTTTTTATGAATAAAGAAGATGTGAAACTATTGAGCTGACTAGATAAAACGGCCTTTCTATAAGATTGAAACGCTTCATCATAATGTTCTTCATTAATATTAATGTCAGCAAGATTGTTAAATTTTAGCTCTAATTCTTTCATTAAATTAAGTACATCAATTCGAAGTTTGCTAAAGATATTAGCAAAATGGTCTTTCAAGATATAATTAGTACGTTCGGATTCGGCTGCACTCCTAACTATAGCCTTATTAAATACTGTCTCAACCAGTTTTTTAATAACGTCTTTAATATCATTAAGGGCTACATTTTTGTTATAATTATTGCGCATATTAACATTTAAGATACCTGCTTTCTGAAAATGGATTAGAGCATTTTCAACATCATTCAGAGCGAGAAAGGTCCTTGCAATCTTATTGTTATATCCTTTCTGAATTGAACTGTTCGGGGCTAGAATATTAGATATCTCCAGACATTTATTATAGAAATCTAAGCTTTCCTTTAAATACCCTTTATTATTAGTGGTAATTCCTTCTCTATATCTTAAATGGCCCTTAAGCTCATATATCATAGCCTCTCCAGAGGAGTAAGCTTGACCATACTTGGTTTTAAAAAAATTTATATCAATAGTATATAATAATTCTGCAGCCAAAATGCATTCTTTAGCAGTATAAAAATTATTTAAACCAACATTATAATCAGCAAAAAAGCAAATCGCATTAAATAAAGTAAAATCAAAAGATTCTTTTTTTAACGAAATCGATGAGTAGTCTTTGATAAGGTCGATTATACTAGCAGGATCATTCTCCATAGCCTCAACAAAGGCTATGCGGAGCTTTAAATCTTCATTATCCTCGCGCAATATGCTTACCAACTCTCTTAGCTCGTTTACAGCCTCTTTAAATTTGCCTTGAAAAAGATAAATTAATGCTAGCTCATTCTTAATTGAAGGAATATAAGCTTGTACTTCTGGATCGAAGCTATGTTGACGAGCTAATTGCAAAGATTCTTTAAGAATTGCTTCATTATCTTTTATAGAGCTTAGCCCTCCTAATGCAGGATTAATCTTTACAATATTCAAATTTCTTTCGATTACAATGCTTGGTCTTATAAAAGATTGATCTAAAATTGTCTTACTAGTCTCGTATTCATTGGAAGCTTCTTTAAACATCAATAATCGATTTAAAGAATGAATCGTTTGAGTCTTCTTAGTTGCTTCTAGTTCTTCTTTACTATAATTAGCTGCCTTGATTTTTTCTTGGACAGAAGAAGGTAAAAATGCAAGAAAAGATTCATGATCAAGTTGAGCCGCAAGCATATTTGCAATCTCCTTAAAATCTTGCTCCCACACTAGAATATTTTCGATTATAGCTTGTTCAAGCAAAGGCCTTTTTAACTTTGACTTAAGATGCATTACAGCATCACGGATCTGTACAATTCCCAATATTACTTTATTTAATGGACTATTTTGGTGTAAAATACCTAAAGCTTTATTGTCATGAAGCCTTAAAAAATATTTAAAAAAATCTCCTAGGAAGCCTAATGATAATTTTAATGCGTAACTATATTTAAATTCTCCCACAGAGTTATTCAAAACCTTAAGATTTCCAATTTCCTCTCCAATAGATTTAAGATTATTGATTGCTTCTAAAAGAATCTCTGATTCATTATTATTATATTCAGAGATCTTTCGCTTCCGTTCACGTTCAAACTTTTTTATTTTTTCGCTTAAATCTTGATAATACGCTTTAGCTTGAAGTTCTTCATTATGATCCCTTAACTTTAGCTCGCTGTTCTCCAAGTTAGATAATTTCATGCCTTCAGTAAGCTTGATATGCTTTGAAAGTTCTAATAGAGTTTTGAGCTCACCTAACTTTTTATTTAATTCCTTGCTTAATACTTGGTTTCGAGAGTGAGAATTTAACTCATCAATTTCTAATTGGATATTCGTTTCCAGATCAACAGCTTTTAAAGTTTTCTTTTCTGGGCTCTTTGTTAAATATTTTTTTAATACAGATTTAAATTGCTTTATAGGATTATTTTTTAATTTTGAAGGCTTTTTTCTTATTGATGAATTGTCATTTAAATCAAAGGCATAAGGTTCTTCCTTTAACTTACTTTCGAAATCTTGCTTTTTACTCTCCAAATCTTGTAATTTGCTATTAAGTTGCAAAATTTCATTTTGAAGCTTCAACTTCTTATCTAATAAGGCATAAGGTGCTGGCTGGCTCTGTTTCGCAAGAGAGAATTTATTAAAAAAACTATTGATTGAAACAAGATTCTTTTGGTCGGAAAGCAATTGTATGCTGATGGTATGATAATTATTTACTCCTTCAATATTTGTAATTTTATCTCTCAGAAGTTTGATAATTTCATTTAATAAGTTGCTAAGGTCAGGTTTAATGTTAAGGAAAGATGCTATTATTTCAGCAAGAGATTTATGATCTTTATATATTATGCAAGGGTTACTCTTTATAAGCTGCCTATAATGCCCAAGCTTTGTAAATAAGGTATTTAATAAAAAGCCTGTACTTTCGTCTGGCTTTAAATATTCTGAAATTTTTTTAGAAATTTCCCCTAATTTAACAAAGAAAAAACCTAACTCATACCTACTCTCCAAACCATTGAAGTTTAGATTAGTAAGCATCTCCTCGTCGTTCTTTAATACCAAATCTATCAATTTTGAGATACATTCTCTATCATTAAGATAAGCTAGAAGTTTTTTTAGGTAGCCTAAATCGTTATCATCACTTAACTTATCTCTTTCACGATCCATAAGACTAGAAGCTTTTGATTCATCAGAAAGGATAAACCTTATCTTTTTTTGTAGAACTTCTAAGCTACTTCTAGTTTGGCTCAGGCCTTCGTAATATAAGAAATTTATGTAAGTATAAGCTTCAGGTCCTTCGCTGTATTGTTTTATTTTCTGTAAATAGCCAAGCATTTCGAAATCAATCTTAGCGCCGTATAAATTTTTCTTATTACCTTGTTCTTTATAACGACTCCTATAGCCATGTTTATTCCTTATACAGTCTGGATTATTTTCTTGCCAAGAAATTTTATCTAGCAGTTCACCGATCTGAACAAGATTTTTTAACATGATTCTGTTATTGGAAATTTCTTTTAGAATCTCTTCTATCAGAGTTTGTACCTTTGAAAGAATTGCTAAATCTTGCTTTTCAAATTCTTTTAACTCTAATTCTTTAGGATTCAGCTTGTCTGAAAATGAAGAAATCTCTTCCTTTCCGGGTTTAATATTTGGCGTATTTTTCATAGGTCAGTTATATATTTTTTGCTTTAAATATTAGAAAATCTAGAAGCTTTGTCAATTAGTGAATTTAAAATTTATTAAGGTTTTGCATTTTACTTCATTATGCTTAAACTTTTTTCAAATATTATACTTATACTACGCTTGTCCATTCTTTAAAATTTCCCAATAAAATCTTTTGCCCGTTGTTATTTCTTTAAAATCGTTATTGACTATATATATTTGAACTATAAACTAAGAAACAACTATAACTTAATATTGTTTTAACCTTATGATTACAGTTGATAATAGTATTTATGATTTGATCATAATTTTATCTTATCTAGCTTTTACTTTAGCATTGGGTATCTGGTATGGGTTCAATGTTAAAACATTGCGAGAGTTTGCTGTTGGAGATAAAAGATTTACTGTACTTGTTGTAGTGGCGACGATCGTCGCAACTTGGGTTGATGGAGGTTCGGTTATAGCGCCAACGGGAAATGCTTATAGATATGGAATAATAGCCCTTTTCCCACAACTAGGTATTGTTTTATACTTATATATAATATCTAGATTTATTGCTCCCCTAATGCAACCTTACCTTAATATGCTCTCAGTTGCTGAGATCGTAGGGAGCATATATGGAGTAAAAGCACGGTTGATTACAGCGGTACTTGCTACTTTTAGAAGCTTTGGCGGAATGAGTATTCAAGTGTTTGTTATGGGGAATTTATTTGAATATATTTTTCCAGCTTCTAAGTTTGAATGTATGCTTCTTGGCACCATTGTACTTGGTATATATTCTACTTTTGGTGGAATCAAAGCAGTAGCCTTTACCGACGTTTTCCAGCTGCTTACCGTAGCAATAATCATTCCAGCATTGATCTTCGTAGCCTTTAAAGAGGTAGGAGGGGTAGAGAACTTTATTGCAAACTTACCTTCAACGCATGTGAGCCTAAATCATGCTGAGGATTTATGGATTAATTATACCTCATTATTCATTTACTTTTTAATACCATCGCTAATTCCAACGGCTGTACAAAGCATGCTAATTGCAAAGGACGTAAAACAAATCTCGTCTTCTTTTAAAATCTCCTCTATCATATTGTTTTTATTCTATATGTTTACAATTTTTCTAGGGATAATTTGCTTTCAAGTTTTTCCTAATTTAGAACCACATCATACTGTAATGTTTCTTGTAGACCATCTTATGCCTTCAATATTAAAGGGTATTACAGTTTGCGGCCTCCTTTCTGTAATGATGTCAACCGCTGACCTACACTTAAATGTTGCAAGTGTCAGTCTTACAAATGATTATTTAAAGGTTTTCAATCCCAACATCACTGATAACGAAGGTCTACTTTATTCTAGGATAATTTCGATTATACTTGCTATGCTTTCGCTATATACAGCTTATAACGCAAATAACGTGCTCGATCTTTTGGTTTACGCGGATAGTTTTTGGAGGCCAATAGTAACTCCTCCATTACTCTTAGGGTTGTTAGGATTTAGAAGTAGCTCAAAAGTATTCATAATTGCCTCAATCTTTGGTATGGGATCTTTCTTTATCTGTGAGTATTTACATATATTTCAACATTTAAGTAAAATATACTCTATCCTGGTCGGGTTTTTTGTTAATGGTATATCCCTTATCGCAGCACATTACCTTCTTAAAGAAAAAGGAGGGTGGGCTGAAAGATATAAGGTGGTAAATTGATATAAAAAAACCCTGTGCGAAGACAGGGGTTTTTTTGAGTGTAGTAAATTTATTTAAAGTGTGGTACGTCGTCATTCCTCGCTTACGTATTACTCATACGCTGCGCTCGTTATTTCTAGTACCACAACTCAACTAATTTCGCCCATACCTGGACGACCTGGAGCCATGCCGTTATCCTTATCTTTTTTCTCTTCAGCTATTACAGCTTCAGTTGTAATGATAAGTGATGCAACAGATGCAGCATCTTGCAGGGCTGTACGCACAACTTTAGCAGGGTCTATAATACCTTCTTTAATCATATCAACATATTCCATAGCTTGTGCGTTGAAACCATAGTTTTTATCTTTACTTTCAGAAAGTTTTCCAACAACTATAGCACCGTCCATACCAGAATTTTGTACGATTTGACGAACTGGAGCTTGCAGAGCTCTTCTGATGATATTAATACCTGCTTGCTGATCGGCGTTTTCTACCTTTAAATTATCAAGGGATCTTGCAGCATAGAATAATGTCACGCCGCCGCCAGGAACAATTCCTTCTTCAACAGCTGCGCGTGTCGCATGAAGAGCATCTTCAACGCGGTCTTTACGCTCTTTAACCTCTACTTCTGTAGCACCGCCAACTTTAAGTACTGCAACCCCACCTGCTAGTTTTGCAAGTCTTTCTTGAAGTTTTTCCTTATCGTAATCAGAGGTAGTCTCGCTCATTTGCTGGCGAAGCTGTTGGCAACGAGCATCAATATCAACTTTACTGCCAGAACCATCAATGATTGTGGTATGTTCTTTTGAAACAGAAACCTTTTTCGCACTTCCTAGCATTTGAAGATTTATGTTCTCTAATTTCATTCCAAGTTCTTCGCTAACAACTTGGCCACCGGTTAAAATTGCGATATCTTCAAGCATTGCTTTTCTTCTATCACCAAAGCCTGGAGCTTTCACACCTACAATTTTAATTACGCCACGAAGTTTGTTTACTACAAGAGTTGAAAGTGCTTCACCTTCAATATCTTCTGCAATAATTAACATTGGACGACCAGATTGAACTACTGCTTCAAGGAGCGGTAAAATTTGCTGTAAGTTTGAAAGCTTTTTATCAACTAAAAGAATATAAGGATTGTCAAGTTCAGCCACCATTTTCTCAGGATTTGTAACAAAATATGGTGATAGGTATCCTCTATCAAACATCATACCTTCAACCACATCAACGTCGAAAGAAAAGTTTTTAGCTTCTTCAACGGTAATTACACCTTCCTTACCAACTTTGGTCATAGCTTCAGCGATTTTCTCACCAATTTCTTTGTCACCATTAGCAGAAATGGTGCCGACCTGTGCTACTTCTTGTGTGCTTTCAATTTTACGGCTTGTTTTCCTGATCTCTTCAACAATTGTATTTACTGCAAGATCAATACCGCGTTTAAGATCCATTGGATTCATTCCTGCTGCAACAGATTTATTACCCTCAAGCACAATCGCTTGTGCAATGACAGTTGCTGTTGTAGTACCATCACCTGCAACATCGGCAGTTTTAATAGCAACATCTTTTAATACTTGAATACCTACGTTTACAAATGGATCATTGTGATCATCAATAGCTTTACCTACTGTTACACCATCTTTTGTAATTTTTGGTCTACCGAAAGATTGCTCAATTGCAACGTGACGACCTTTAGGTCCTAGCGTAACCTTTACTGCATCTGCAACAATATTCACACCTTTGATAATACCTTCACGAGCTTTACTACCATGAGCTACAACTTTTGCCATATTAAACTCCTTAAATTTTATTTTTTTATAAATTGATTATATTTAATTTATTCTGCTTTAAGCTAATAATGGTTATTTAGAAAGAATACCCATAACATCTGATTCTTTCATAATAATTAGCTCTTGGCCATTAACCTTCACTTCGGTTCCAGCCCATTTACCATAAAGGACAACGTCTCCAACTTGTACTTCTAAAGGTTGAATGTTACCTTTATCATCTCTAACTCCCTTCCCTACAGCTACTACTTCACCTTGCATCGGTTTTTCTTTGGCTGTGTCAGGTATTATAATACCACCTGCAGTTTTTTCTTCTTGCGCAAGAGGTTTAATAGCGATTCTGTCGTGTAATGGTCTAAATTTCATAGTTACAATACCTCCTAAAAATTGGCTTTAAAAAATACTCGGCATTGATACGCTCAACTGCCTGATGAGGGATATATAGTAGTTGATTTCACTACTTCAAGGGGAGTTTCAAAAAAAATTTGCATTTTTCTTATAAATTACAAGATAAGGATAAAAACACCTATGATATTTAATCAACAACACCGCAGTTTTAATGCTTTATTAATTATTATTAGTTGACTAAGAGCGAGTTTTTTCAACATCATTATATAAAGGCGATGAACTTGAATTAAGCGCAAATATTAAACTCTAGAAACGCTAATAATAGTAACAATTCCTTTTCAAAGAAAAATATTTAACTTAAGATAATATTGAAAGCAGCATAATTATGGATGAATTAAAATCCCTCTCCAAGAAATTTTATAAATTTTTATTGAATTGTTTAAAACAATGCTCCTTGAAGAATATATTTAATTTTCAAGCATTGTTAAAAATCTTGTTCCTTTATAGTACGATGATATTTTATATAATTATCTTCAATTTTACTACTTCAACAAATTTAAGCTTATTATTTGATACAGATATAGATTCTCCTAAAGTTATGGTTTTGGGCATAGAAGGCCGTATTGGTGAAGGAATGCTACATGACGAGGTTGTTCAAACTATGAATGAATTAGGCTGGAGGGTTATATCAGTAACCACTCCAGAAAGCCTTACTACATACTCTTTGACACAACATTTTTTTACAAACGCTGCAAGCTTAATAAGCTTTTTCTTTAATCCTGTATTTATACTAAGCACAACACATTATACTTATATGGTGCCATATGGTTTTAACTTGGCTTACATAAACGTGCCTAAAACCATGCTAATAAATTACAATCAAAAATTTAGAGCACAATTTGCTTTCTTAAACGAAGTTGACGGCTATATAGACATTAATAGTTTTGCCAAAGGTGATAGCAATTGGTTAAAGGCTGCTTTAGGCAAGGAAGATTTTGAAAAGAAGTTAGTAATCCCCGCCTATCTTTCGCGCAGAAAAACAGAATATAGTAACATACCAAAAGATAAAGCCTTGATAACAGGTAGCTTATGGGGCTGCAACAGGAGCTCACCTATGTTTAAGCTTGCTCTCAAACAACTTGCCCAGGAAGGATATGTAGAAGCAGTAGGTCTGCAAGAGTTTTATCAAGACCTGGGTAACGCCTATAAAGGCCTAAAAAGTAGGGATGAATTGAGTGATTTTCAAGGTTGTTACGGTATAGGTCTTATTATACATAATTTTGACCATTTAATTTACGGCATCCCGACAAATAGGCTTGCAGAAGTTGTTACGAGTAGCGGCATAGTTATTAGCGATAAGCATCCTATGATCGAGAAATATTTTAAAGATAATGTTTTATACTTCGATTCAATGCAGAATGAAGACGTTATCTATGAGCAAATAAAAGCTCATATCGATTGGGTTAGAGCGAACCCGGATGCAGCAAATAAGAAGGTGCGAAATGCTCTTGAAATATTTAATAATAACTTTGCTCTTGAAAGAATATTAAATAATATTTTACAGCAGGTGAAAGGGTATAAGAAGCTTAATAAAGTTGTATATTAAGCTTCAGAGTATTCTGAATCATAAGTGAAAGATGGGCTGCCTGCACATAATGTTTTAGGAGAATCAATTTTGTTTGTATTTGTATGGAATAATTTTTCACTACTCAACTCGCCATAAAATATATCATGCAATCCTTGGACATTCATAATTTTTAGTTTATTGTCGATATATGATTGTTTTTCCATTGATTCTAAAACTCTATATTCAAGACTATGAGGGTCTAAAGAATATAATTTATCTATAAGCTTTGTCCGAAATTCTACATTTTCTTTGCACAGCTGATAAAAAAATTCTTTTAACCAAGGGTTCATTTTAAAAGTTTTAAAAGCTTGCACCGGCTCCTTGATTAATTGCAGGCAAAAATTATTTATAATTTTTGACGAATCCTTGGCTAGTTCGTCTTGTTGAAAGTAGTCTATTAGAGAAGATGTTGAGTTATAATTTGGTTTCATAAAATAGTGTTATCTCTTTTTATAAACCAAAAGACCTAGCATTAAATAATATTGTTGTAAAGTTTAAGGTGTAAATGAAAATTATTTTACATAATCGATGAGATATATATAACATTAATCCCTGCAAAATAACCTGAATTATGGATAAGAAATTTAGTAGATTTTTTTATCAAATAGAGCTTTTTGAAGTGAAAAATGTTTTAAAAAAAACGGAGTTTAGTTAACCCTAAATGAGTACTTTTAGGTTATTTTCTGCTTTAAAAAGAGCCTTTGAGAGAAATAATATACTAAATTTCTTATCCATAATTCAGGTTAAATAATATTAAAAAGAGACATTGGCCTTCTAAACGCAATGTCTCTATTTTTAGATAAGGCTTAACTACCGAGATTATTCCCTTTTGAATTACCAGGTTTAGATTTCTTAGAAGTACTAACTAGACCTTCAGTAAATGGACCATATATTTTCTTAGACTTTTCAGATGTCTCATTTTTACCCAAATTATATTTTTCTTTTAATTTTTCTAACTTGCTAAAATCTTCGAATGCTTTCTGTAAATCTTCATCTTTTACTATATGCTTTTTGGTAAATAGTCTTACTATAGCCTTGCAGAAAGACTTCAGCTTCTGCTTAAAGGTTTTTGGTTGTTTAGCTTTTCCCTCACCTTCAGCTTTTTTTTCAAGCTCATCTATTCTTTCGCTAATTAATGCAATTTTATGAGTTAATTCACAAGAAACTGCAGATAACATGGTTTGCATTAATTTATTTGAAGCATCATCATGTTCTTCTTTTGGTGTGATTAATAGATTTGAAGGTGCCTCATATATAGCTTTAGCAACTTTCTTAGGTTCCTTTTTTAATAACTTCTCTAGATTCTTTCGGGCATCTTCGAATTCTTTAACTATTTTATATTGATCTTCTCCTACAATAGAACCTTCAATAGCAAGAACTACATCAGGTCTTGTATATGATGATATGTTCATTAGCGTCGAATCAAAAAAAACTTTATTCTCCTTGTAGACTTTAGGATTATTTTCTTTAAATACTTTTAAATCATGATAAAATTCATGCACATCTTCATTAGTAAATTCTTTTTTTTCGAAAAATCCAGAGTAGAATGTATCTTTCGCATTTCTCGTACGTAGAAAAGTTGTGATTTGCATTGCTGTTTCTTGAAAATATTCAAGGTTTTTATTAATTGTATCCTGTTTACCAGTCATAATTTCTTCCATTGATTAGTTTATAATGTAATGAGAAAACTCTTCTTATAATTTTTATATTAAAACAAATTGGTTAATAGTTAGTTAATATCTAATTCAAAAACACTTAATCGCAATCAACATAGATTTAATCTAATTCAGTTTAACACCAAGGTCTAATTTATTGATTGATATGCATAATAATGCGATGATTGAACTATTTTTTTTAAAATTTATGTTCATCGATCCTAAAAAACTATTTATTAGCTGAGAAATTAACTAAATATACGGCGCCTAAATTATTGATCTTTCAAAATTTGTAATATAATTCATTAAAAACAATTTTTTAGCGCCATTTTATTTAGGAAAAATATGTACAATTAACAACATATTAGGGTTTTTTTAATACTTTAGAGGCATTTTAGAGGATAAAACTGCTTAGAATTAGGATTTTATGATAAAATTAATTATAAATAAATATAAAATGAACGAGATATGGAACTGATTAAGAAATCAGTTACTGAATATATAAAGAGCGGCGAATATTTCCGTGATGCTAGAGAATGGTATCACAAAAAATATGTTTTTCCTACATTTGAATGGTCAGCGCTTGCCGTCGTTGTAGCATTTATTCTATTAATCGTTAGCGGATTAATATTTAACATATATTATTTATTTCCCTTAAAATTACAAAGACAATATATATCATATGTAAAATCTGATGGTACCGATAAGATACCAATGATTATTAAAGCTAATTCACAGCCTAATGAGCTTCAATCGATTTTAGCCTTACTTATAAAAAATTATGTTTTACAAAGAGAAAAGTATAATTACGAAGAAATAAAACAGCAACTTCTTTTCGTTAAAAATAACTCTACAAGACTTTTATTTAAAGAATTTTATGAAAGTTTAAGCTTATCTAATGCAAACTCTTTAATTTTGAAATTCAAGAAAGACGCGAGAAGAAATGCAAAACCGATATCCGTAAGGTTTTTAAATAATAATACGGTACTGGTAACTTTTGAAGCTAAAGCTGAAGGTAATAAGGGCGAAATAATTGAAGATGCTATATGGGAGTCCACTATAAGTTTTGAATCTGATAAAATTGATCCGCAAGCCGCTCCCGGGACCAGGTTTGGTTTTATAGTAACCGATTATAAAGCTCGGCAAGTAAAAAATAATATAGAAAAAGTGAATAAGTGATGAGAATACTTCTAATAATATACTTACTATTTTATACTCAAGTTAGCCAAGCAATTAGAGAGCCTAGACCAACAGCAGTTGATAGTAGGATCAAAGTAATTGTTTATAGTCCAGATGATGTCTTTAAATTCACTGGATACTACGGTTATCAAGCCAATATTGAATTTGCAAAAGATGAAGAAATATTGAACATATCTATGGGTGATAGCACCTCTTGGCAAGTAGTAGCATCTGGTTATAGATTATTCATAAAGCCGATGGAAAAAGATGCAACGACAAATATGACTTTGATAACAAATAAAAGAACGTATTTTTTCGAATTATATGCCGAAGAAGCAGAAGATATTAGAGACCCTAATATGGTATTTAGCCTTCGCTTCCTCTATCCTGATGAGGAAGATGATGAAAACTTACGCAAATATAGCACAAGCACTGTAAGTGGGCCTGATCTTTCTCATCCTGAGCAATATAATTTCAATTACAGCATTAGCGGCAACTCTGCAGTAGCACCAATTAAGATCTTTGACGATGGAGAATTTACATATATGCAATTTCGCGATAAAAACGCTGAGATGCCTGCATTCTTTACCGTTGATGAAGACTTAAAAGAATCCATTGTAAATTATAGACTAAGCCCTGATGCTAAATACGTTATCATTGAGCAAGTTGCTCCTAAGTTTACTATTAGACATGGCAAGCGCATAGTCTGTGTTTTCAACGAAGCAATTACCTCTAAAAAGAAAAAATAAAACCACCTTGATTCGCATTCCATTAATAATCTGGAGCAAAGGTATTATTCAGAAAAATATGAAAGTTTTAAATTGGTGGGCGATGACAGATTCGAACTGCCGACCATCTCGGTGTAAACGAGGCGCTCTACCAACTGAGCTAATCGCCCTTTAATAAAATCAAAGGAAAAATTGGGATAAATCTTGGAGGTTGTAGGTTAGAGCTAATAGTTATAATCCAAGAGGGAGGAATCTTAAATTGAACTTTTAATTTTTCCCTACAACCTTTATGGGCTGCATAATGAACTATTTTAAAACAATAATCAAGTACTATTTTATATTTTTTGTATTTTTTTTCTAATTTTTTTAGTGAACATGTCAATTTAATATAAGGCGATTTTTGGGATTTAGAATTATTGCTAAGCTATGATGCTTTTCTCAATGAAGGTTAGAGAGTAAAAGAAAAGTAGATACCCATGAACTAGCGGTATAAACTACCTTAAGAATCCTGTCATAGATTTCAAGAACTAGACAATCAACGCTTAAAATAAACTACTTTTTTCTCTGGTGGTAGAATGCTATTCAATAAGGCTTCTAGCTTTGTCGGATGCTCGTTATTTGCCATTGAAGTTAAAGTAATTAAGTAAATTCTCATATTAAGTAATTCTTCAACTAAGTTTTTCTCAAATTTAGAAGCAAGAGGAAACAGCATTATATAAGAAAGAATAGCACCATAGAAGGTTGTCAGTAAAGCAATAGCCATAGCAGGACCTATCATTTTGACGTCATTTAAGCTTCCAAGCATTTGGACAAGCCCGATAATGGTACCAATTAATCCCATTGAAGGGGCTACTTCTGCAGCCTTTTTAAGGATGGAAATAAGGGTAAGATATCTCTCATGCGTAGCAACAATTTCCTGATCCATTATTTGCTGTACATGCGGCGCTTTCTCCCCATCTATCACCATATTTAAATGTTTGTAAAAGAACGGTACTTGATCCTTAATAAAACTGTTTTTCTCAAGATTAAGCAACCCCCTTTTATAGGCCACCTCTGAAACATTTAACATTGAGGCAGCTATATCATGTGGATCATGCGGCTTTAAAGCTATCATTGATATAATGGACCTTTGAGCAAGTATAACTTCTTTAAAAGAGAAGCAGGCTGCGGTTACAAAGAACGTCCCCCCGACTACCAGCAGTATTGATGGTATGTCTAAAAAATCTTTTATCTTCCCACTAAATGATATCGTAGCATAAAGTATAATTAATGCAGCGAGTATACCTATAATGGTTGACAATTCTATCTTACGCATTATTCACTATCCTTATCTTGTTTAATCACTTCGGTTAAGGTTACGCCAATTTTATTATCTACAATTACTATCTCCCCTTTAGCAACAATTTTATTATTAACAAATATATCGACGGGTTCTCCTATAGCTCTCTCAAGTTCAATTACTGCACCTCTTCCAAGCTTTAAAAGTTGGCTTAGTTGCATGGTTGTTTTCCCAAGCACTACTGAGATTTGTACTGGTACGTCATAAAGTGCTTCCAAAGTTAATCCAAAATCGGTAGCTTTATTATTGTCCATGAGCGTTATTCCTCTATTATTAATGAATATTTAATTTTAAAATTTTATAGCTGATATAATATTATCCACTTCTTCGATTATTTTCTCTTCTTTGTATTCTAAAGCTGCCTCTCTATAACAAATTTGGCAACTTTCTGTTGTTAGATTATCATCATTTTCAAGCCTAATATGCTTTTTTGACTCTTCGCTAAGAGCTAAATTTTTTAATATTTCCTCGATTACCGCTTGTTGCTTACTGTTATACTTTACAATAAGTTCAGCTTCTATACGGCTGTTTCTTATCACTTTCTTAATTTGTTCGCTAATTATCATCTCAAAATCTGTTGGTAACTTTTTTGCAAGCTTTTCTAATATTATAAGTATGATCTTAAGAGCGCTATTACACAGCTGAGACTCATAAATTTCATAATCTATATTTAGTTTGCTGAGTTCGCTACCTAAGTTATTTTGGAAGTTAACTTCATTTCGGATTTTGAGAATTTGTTGCTCTAATTCCTCTTTGGCTTTTTGGAAACCTTCACTGTAGCTTTGAGCCTTAATAGCTTCTAAGTCGATAATAGTAGGCTGAACCGATTCTGTATTATTTTTCTCTTCTTCCTCTGACGTCACCTGAACCTCATCTATGGAAAGTTCCGACGAGGCTTCTTCAGCAGCTTGTTCCGATGAATCAATCGTATGTTCTTGTAGACCATGCTCTAAAGCATCTTTCACCATTTGAAGGCTAACTTTATTAGCGTCTCCCTCCTCTAGCCTTTTATTTACAACTTTATCTTTATTTAATTCCTGAAGAACTATTCTTGAATAAGCAGTCATAATTTAATATCACCTCCAAAGAACACATTTAGATTGATGCGTCCAATGATTAGATACTTCAAAATACTTAAAGCTTCTATTGGATATATTCATCCTTACCATCCTCTGCAATTTCGATTTCGCCTTTGGCAATGAGCTCTTTGGCGGCATTTACTATTGAAGTTTGGGCTTCATCTACGTCCCGCACACGAATAGGACCAAGAGATTCCATTTCTTCAAGCAAGATTCTTGATGCTCTTTGTGACATATTTCTAATGAATAAATCTTTGATATTTTGCGAGGCACCTTTAAGAGCAATAGTAAGTTTACTTTTATCAATAGAGCGCATCAAGGTTTGAATTCCTTTAGTATCAATAGATTCGAGATCTTCGAAAGTAAACATCAAATCCTTAATTTTAGTCGCTGAATCAGGGAATTTTGATTCTAATAATCCCATATACTTAGCGCTGCTATTACGATCGAATCTGTTAAATATTTCAGCCATCATCTGATAACTGTCTTGTTTCTGAGTTTTAGAGATAGTACTGATAAATTCAGACCTTAATATCTTCTCGACCCTATCTATAACCTCTTTCTTGACTGAGCCTAGATTTAACATACGAATAATCACTTCAAATGCAAATTGTTCAGGTAGAATACTTAGAACCTTTGCAGCATGCTCACCGTTGATCTTAGATAAGACAAGAGCTGCAGTCTGAGGATACTCATTTCTTAAGTAAGAAGCTAATATTTCCTCATTTACATTACCAAGCTTTTCCCAAGTGTTTTTCCCTTGCGGCCCTCTTATCTCGTCAAGTAAAGCTGAAACCTTGTCTTTACCAATGGCTTTTTCAAGCAATTTCTCAGTTGTTTCAATAGTGCCTAGGAAAGAAGCGTCATTTCTAATATCGGAATTAAACTGAGTTAAAACCTTATTAACCATATCAGGTTTAATCGATCCAAGATTAGACATTGCATGTGAAATTTCTTTAATCTCATCATCATTCATCATAGAGAATATGTGAGTTGCATTCTCTTCACTAACAGAAAGCAATATTATTGCTGCTCTTTGTGAACCTGTCAGTTTTAGTTCATTATCTGTCATACTTCCCTCTAATCATTACGCAAACATCGATATAATATTATTCATTCAGCCATCTTCTTAGTAAGCTCAATGTTTCATGTGGATGTTTCTTGACTATATCGTTAATGGCCTTAACATTCGCATTGCCAGCAATAAAATCTCTCTCGACACTGTCAATATCGATCATTGCTTCTTTCAAGCTATCTATAGCGCTTTCTTTATCCCTATTTTCTACTGAATCAGTGATAATAGATAAATGATCCCTTTTCATGGAGCTTTCAATATCAAGCTTATTGACTTCAAAGGCCTTATTAGCAAGAGGTTTCACTATTAAGATTAAGACTAGCACGGCAACGACTGCCACCACCAAAGTTTGAATCATGTTTGGCAATTCTTCCTTCAACCAATCCATAGACTCTTCTGGCTTTAGTGAATCCAAGTCGCTAATAAACTGCATATTACTAACTTCTATATTATCTCGATCACTTTTGAACCCTACAGCAGATTTAACTAAATTAGTATATTTCTCGATCTCTTCCTTAGTACGAGGAATATAGCTTACTTCCTTCGTAGCTTGGTCAGTTTTATAATTTCCATCTACTAGTACTGCAATTGACAAACGCTTTACAGTGCCTGTCTCGCTAATAAAATTTTTAACTGTTTTGGAAATCTCATAGTTAGTTGTTTCATCAATTTTCTCGATGTTGGTGCTATTCTTAGCTGCACCTTCGGCTTTGGCATCGGGTAAATTATTAGCAACCGATATATCGACATTTCCTTCGTTCTGACTATTATTTTCACGCTCCTGCGTTGATTGGACGGATCTTACTACACTACCTTCAGGATCATAGATTTCTGAATTAGTAACGATTCTATCGAAGTTCATTTCTGCTGTAACGTACGCCTTAACCTTACCTACGCCTGCTGATTGCTCAATCAAATCTTCAATAATGTTTTTTAAACGATTCTCATAAGCAACTTTATACTCATGTCCTTGAGTTGCTATCTCACCTACATCTGTCTCATCCTTATTGCCAAGCTTCAATGGTCTGCCTTTAGTGTCGACAATACTTATATGCTTGACATCTAGTTCTGGAACAGCTGTTGCGATTATATGAGCAATAGCACTAACCTCATGTTTGCTAAGCTTGTCTTGGCCACGCATTTTAATTACAATAGAGGCGCGTGGCTCCTGGCGCTCTCTTGAAAACAACTCTTTCTTAGGTACTACTAAATGCACTCTTGCTTTATCGATGTTCTCTATAGAAGAGATTGTACGACTTAATTCTCCTTCAAGGGCTCTTAAATAATTCATATTTTGTAGAAAGCTTGAGGTACTTAAAGACTCTCCCTTGTCAAATATCTCATAACCAACTAATATATACGCCGCCCATAAGCAAGAATATAAGCACGAATATAGTAGCAGCTATTACTTTAGCAGGACCTAGTTCTTTTAAAAATTGCAGAAAAACTTGCATAATAGTACCAACAGCCTATCTTATAATAATCCAATAATAATTTAGTACTTTATTAAATTTTTAACTAATAAATAATTTTCATATGATGGTACTAAGCTAATATTTGCTGTAATATTGCAACGCAGAATAACTAAGGTTAAGAGTAAATTATTCTAAAATGGAAGGTACGCCTTATAAACTTCTTGAAATAGTTCAAACCTTATGAAATTATAAGCATAATAATTTATAAGAGGTTTTGATGAAAATACCAATGGTATTTGGACTGCAAGGTCTCAGCTTATCCGAAGCTGAAAAGCAATTTTTTGAAAAAGCAAAGCCAAGCGGGTACATTCTGTTCAGTAGAAACATTTCAGATACTTTAGAAGAAGGACTTAAAGCCTTATACGACAATTACTTTAACATTACCAAGGATCTTTTAAATATTGGAATAAACGTTAACTGCGTCCCAGTTGCTGATTTATACTATCCTGATGCAGATATAATAATTGGTGACAGAAGTTTTGGTACGGACCCAGCCATTGTTATTGAGTTTTGTCATGTTGTTATGCAAGCAGTTAAAGATGCAGGGGGGAAATATATAATTAAGCATATACCTGGCCATGGCAGAGCTAAAGTTGACAGCCATTTAGAATTACCAACAATTGACACAGAGTTGGAAGAATTAAGAGCAACTGATTATAAAGTCTTTAAAAGCCTTTCTGAGCGCGGGGCGGACATGGCCATGACTGCTCATATAGTTTTTACATGTTTAGATCCAAGCGTGCCAATCACATTATCCAGGAAAGGTATAAATTTTATCCGGCAGGAGTTAGGTTTCAACGGTATACTGATCTCTGACGATATAAATATGAAAGCCTTAAACGGTGATCTTGCTGAAATAGCTTTAAATGCTATAAAAGCTGGATGCGACCTTGTGCTTCATTGCAATGGAAATTTAGAGGAAATGATATATATCGGTGAAGCGTTTATGAATAACAATTTAATTAAATATAATAATAAGGAGAGTAATATGCAAAAAATGATTTCAACAATAGCTAATCAGCAAGGTTTTCCGTTTAAACTTCCGAATTTGCCATATGACAAGGAAGCTTTTATGCCGAAGATTTCCCCGGAAACTTTTGAGTACCACCATGGAAAGCACCATAACACTTATGTTGTAAATTTAAATACCTTACTTGAAAACTCTGAAATGAAAAATATGTCTCTTGAAGAGATAATGATTCAAACTTATAATAATGCAGAGAAACAAGGGATATATAACAACGCAGCACAAATTTGGAATCACTCCTTCTTTTGGCATTGTATGACTCCAAATGGAGGTGGTAAGCCTAAAGGGGAGTTGTATAATCAGATTGAGGCAGACTTCGGAGGATTCGATACATTTAGAGAGCAGTTTAAACATGCTTGCTTGACACAATTTGGTAGCGGTTGGGGTTGGCTTGTAATAGAAAATGGTAAAATGAAAGTAGTTAAATCCCCGAATGCGGAGAACCCATTTCACAAAGGCCAAATCCCTCTCCTTACATGCGACGTATGGGAACATGCTTACTATATCGATTTCCGCAATAATAGAGCAAGCTTTGTTGATACTTTCTTAGATCAACTGATTAACTGGGAGTTTGTAAATACAAATTATTTGAATGCGATTTCTAAATAATTAAACCGCTAGCTAAATAATGGCCCTGCTGCAAATTTTTTTAATTTCGCGCTAATTTTATTTTGATATTTATTTTCAGCAGGTAGCTATGTCAATATTTAAGGGGCGTCACTTTACATATGAAGTAATTATTTGGGCAGTTCTCTGGTACTGTAAGTATGGTATAAGTTATCGTGATTTGGAAGAGGTGTTGCTTGAGCGCGGAGTGAATGTTGATCACACAACTATTTTACTTGAGGGTACAGAGTTACGCTCCTAAAATGCTTGATAAACTCAAGTAGTATTGGAAGCCTTTAACAAGTTATAGCTTGAGGGTCGATGAGACGTATATTAATGTTAAAGGTGAATGGGCTTATCTTGATAGGGCAGTCGATAATTATGGTAATATCATTGACTTCTATCTATCAAGGACTCGCAATTCTAAAGCGGCGAAACTCTTTTTAACTAAAGCATTAAAATCTGTTCCTAAATATGCTCATCCGAGCTCTATAAATACAGATAAGAATCCTACTTATAATATTGCCCTCAACCAGCTTAAAGAGGAAGGCAAATGCTCTCCTAACCTTGAAAATTGACAGGTTAAGTACTTGAACAATATTTGACTTCTATCTAAAACTCGCTTACTCAAGAGAATTTGCAAAAGACTCGGAACGTAGAACCCAAGTAGACTTATAGGTAGATGAGTATTTGTGTACCGAACCTGAATACACTCGCAATAGAAGTAGAGTTCTCACAAAAAAGTCTACCGTAGTAATGTCGTCTTAAAGTATGATTGCTCTCATATATGCATATATAGTGAAATTAGTTGAGTTGTGATACTAGAAATAACGAGCGCAGCGTATGAGTAATACGTAAGCGAGGAATGACGACGTACCACACTCTAAATAAATTTACTATACATAACAACCTAACCTTTAATATTAAATAAAGCATAAATATTATTAAAGGAAGGTTGTAATATGTTAATATTTATGCTATATGTACAAATATGGCATTAAACATTGATGAAATTATTCAAAATATTGCTCAAAATAATAATAGTAATTTAGATTTAAGCTGCAATAAACTATCTGCTTCTCAGTTTAAACAATTAATGCAGTATTTAAGCAACAATAACTTTATTACAACAATTGATCTTGTGAGCAACAACCTAGGAGAGGAAGGAGCAAAAGCATTAGCTGAAGCTTTAAAAGTAAATAACACTATTACAAAAATTGACCTTGAGAACAACTACATAGGCGCTGAAGGAGTAAAAGCAATAGCTGAAGCTCTAAAGGTAAATGATTCTATTACATACATTAATTTTAGTACGAACGACATAGGGGATGGAGGAGCAAAAGCATTAGCTGAAGCTTTAAAAATCAATAATTCGATTAAAATAATTCAGCTCGATGATAACCATATAGGTGACACAGGAGGAAAGTTCATTGCAGATGCTTTGAAATTTAATGCCTCAATAACTTATGTTAGCCTTCATTGGAACGAAATAAGTGATGTAGGGGCCAAATACATTGCAGATGCTTTAAAGGTAAATAAATCTATTACTAATTTTGACCTTTATTGTAATGGCATAGGGGATAAAGGAGCAAAAGCAATAGCTGAAGCTTTAAAAGTGAATACCTCTATTACAACAATTGAGCTTACTGAGAATAACAAGTTTGGGGATGAAGGAGCAGAAGCAATAGCTGAAGCACTTAAGGATAATTTTTGTGTTACTATAATTTCAGGAATAGATAGCCCAAACGTCGAAAAGTATCTTGAGAGAAATAATAAGATGCTTGATACAGCCTTTAAGCATGCATATGAGTATATCTGTAATGGCAATAATAAAAATATCATTGAAGGGCAAGCATCTCTTAACCCTATCTCTATTAACGACTTATATATGTTGAAGCATCATAAAAACTTTTTAAGGGAACGGCTAATGAACCATGTAAAAGACTATGATGATTTCGCACTTAAGCTAAGGGATTATGAAGAGCAAAACTTCTTCAAGTTACTGGGCGTCGGTAAAAGCCTCGAAGGTTCACCGCTCGATCCATTACCTTCTGAGATCCTAGTAAAAATAATGGGTTATGTATCCGATGATTATAGGATTACTCCAAAACCTAAGCCCATGATTTGGAATAAGCAAGAGCAAGATGATGCTAATGATGCTGCTAGAGGTCAGAAAAGACTTTTTGAGATTGAACCTCAAAATAATGATAATTATAATGCAGATGGCAAGCAGGAAGTTGAAGAAGGTAACGAATCTCCATTAAACAAGAAGCAGAAATTAGACGCTGATCACTTAAATAGTAAGGATGAGCATATTCCTGAGGGTAAGATGGAAGTGTATGAGGAAGCAACTACTGGCTATAAAGAAGAGAATCCTGCAACCGAAGACACTGACTTCGACGCGCTATTGGCTATGTACGCTGAGGATGCAGCTTTACTTAATCCTTTTGGTATGGATTCAGATATCTATGAAGAGAGCATAATGTATCAGCCTGACTAATTAGTGTAAACCATCCGTGCTTTGAGAGCGCAGCACCTTTACTACAGGAAGCTGCGCTTTTATAATTCATAATAGTACTCTGCGCCCCCTCTTCTCTTGAACAAAATTAGAAATTATAGTGAAATTAGTTGAGTTGTGGTACTAGAAATAACGAGCGCAGCGTATGAGTAATACGTAAGCGAGGAAGGACGACGTACCACACTTTAAATAAATTTACTATAATTTTTATGACAAGCTTACTATAAAAACAAAAGAAGAAATTATATTTATCACTGTTAGTTATACAAAGGTAAGTAAATCTTGATATTTACGTAAAATTATATATTATTAACGACAATTAACCTTAGAGAAGTAAAGATATGCAAGATGAGCAATTTCAACAAATTATAGATGATATTAGGAAGAATAAAAGCAAGAGTTTAACCTGGCCTAATGAATCTTTATCACTTGAGCAAGTGTCACAGTTAGCTAAAGCCTTACAGAATAACACTACTCTAACTCAATTGAATATTGGGTTTAATAATATAGGTATTGAGGGAGCTAGAGCAATAGCTGAAGCCTTGAAACATAACACTACTCTAACTCAATTGGATATTTGGAATAATAATATAGGTGATGCGGGAACGACAGCAATAGCTGAAGCCTTAAAGGATAACACTACTCTAACTCAATTGGATATTAGGAATAATAATATAGGTGTTGACGGAGCAAGAGCTTTATCTGAAGCCTTAAAGCATAACACTACTCTAACTCAATTGTATATTTGGAATAATAAGATAGGTATTGAGGGAGCGACAGCAATAGCTAAAGCCTTAGAGAATAATACTACGCTAACTTTACTGCATATTGCAAGTAATAATATAGGTGATGACGGATTGACAGCAATAGCTAAAGCCTTAGAGAATAATACTGCGCTAACTCAATTGTATATTGGTATAAATAATATAGGTGATGACGGAGCAAGAGCTTTATCTGAAGCCTTAATGAAGAACACTACTCTAACTCAATTGTATATTAGTGGTAATAATATAGGTATTGAGGGAGCGACAGCAATAGCTGAAGCCTTAAAGCATAACATTACTCTAACTCAATTGGATATCTGGTATAATAATATAGGTATTGAGGGAGCGACAGCAATAGCTGAAGCCTTAAAGCATAACACTACTCTAACTAAATTGGATATTTGGAATAATAATATTGGTGATGACGGAGCGACATCAATAGCTGAAGCCTTAAAGCATAACACTACTCTAACTCAATTGGATATTAGGTTCAATAATATAGGTATTGAGGGAGCAACAGCAATAGCTGAAGCCTTGAAACATAACACTACTCTAACTCAATTGAGTATTGAAAGTAATAATATAGGTGAT
>JAQSWU010000039.1 GCA_029266475.1 Rickettsiaceae bacterium
AAAGTCTTATCTAGCTGAACATCCTGAGCATAATCTATCAGAGATACCTAATGAGATACTTCCTAAGTTAAACCTACTGTTCTCTAATCTGTTGCAGCTTGAGGGTATGAATGAGTTTCAGTCAGTATTTGATGAGGCTCCATTATTGGAAGAATCTATATTATTTTATTGTTTTTATCCTAAGTACCAGCTTCCAGGCAGCCTTATGGATAATGCCCAGTAAGCAGTTGTAATAATGGCCTTAAAAAAATAGGGCGGGGTCAAAAATTGCAACCTCTGGTTGAAGCTCAAGGGAACTCCCTCTAGTCCCTATAAAATCGTTAATACAGGCATGTAAGCGCAAGTGTTATACTATAGTGAAATTAGTTGAGTTGTGGTACTAGAAATAACGAGCGCAGCGTATGAGTAATACGTAAGCGAGGAATGACGACGTACCACACTCTAAATAAAGTTGTGGTACTAGAAATAACGAGCGCAGCGTATGAGTAATACGTAAGCGAGGAATGACGACGTACCACACTCTAAATAAATTTACTATACCTAAACAATACCTCCTCAGCAACTTAGGTGTATGGTGGTATAGGTATAGTAACTTCAAAGCTTCTTTCTGAGCAACACGTAGAAAGCCCCCTGGAAACCATGCTTCCTTCCTGCCTGCGTAAAACTTATTATTATTGGAGAGATTTTAGGATTGCTAACGAATCTAGGGAATTCTGTACGCAAGGTAGCTCTAGTTGCAGCGAGCTCACCTTTACCAGTTATGATTAGCACATAAGTTTTGGATGCTTTATAACATCCAAGGATAAACTCTACAACAGCCTTTTCAGCCTCATCAATAGCAAGGCCATGCAGGTCAAGAGTCGCCTCGACTGCCACTTTCTCGCGCGTGATCTTTCTTTTTATCTTATAATCGAATGGCTGAATACTTAGATTATTATCAGGTAATCTCGGCACTGGAGAGGCGGCTTCGAAGCCCCTTAAATTGGGCTTTTTGATATTTGAAGCTTTTTCTTTTTTATCAAGTTTTTCCACTTCTTTTTTAAAGTCAGCCCAGGCTTCATCATTCTGCTTCGGAGGTGGCTTACTAGAGCTGTTAAACCAGTCATCCATCTCATTCATAAAGCACCGTTAATTGAATATTGCTTATAATCTTAATCAAGAAGCTTCACGTGACTAACTACTCTTTCTACCCCTTTAGCTTGCGCGGCGATATTTGCCACCTTTTCTAATTCTTCTTGAGTTCTAGCAAGGCCAAACAAATAAACGACGCTATCAAAGGTTACTATTGTGTAGTTAACATATTTTATGGATTTATCCAGGAACACTTTCCCTTTCACTTGACCGCTAATCCATGTATCTTTTGCAAATCGAATAGGGTTAAGCTTGGCATTATCAGGATCAACTTGTAATTCATTGACCACTTCTTTGACGCCTTTATGATTCCAGCAAATCTCTACTACTTTCAGCGCATCCTCTTCTCGGTCCACAAAACCAGTAAGAAGCACCCTGCCCTCGTCAACTTTCACATCAACTTTTGCATATAACTCCTTAAATCCTTCACTTAATAAATCTTTATTAATTTTAGCCCATAGAGCATTATCGTCTATTGCTCCACCAAAACTACGATCTTGAGAGAGAGCAACGCTTGTTGATGTTGCGGCAGTAAAAATAGCGGGATAACAACCAGATAGCGATAAAAACAATGCAAAAGTCATAAGGATTTTCATAAGATATTCCAACCTTGATTATGGTGGGACCGAGAGGATTCGAACCTCCGACCTAGTGATTAGGAATCACTCGCTCTATCCTGCTGAGCTACGGCCCCAGAGCGTTTTTGAGACGATAATACTCAGCTTTTAAAGATCTTGCAATAGTTTTTATAAATAATGAGATTACTTAAAGAGAATCTTGAGGTATAACTAAATGCTAGCTTAGTTTATTTTACGCAATGAATATTGACTATAAAGTCTTTTGTAAGATTGTCTAGCTGGTAATTAGTAAATAAATCATAGGATGTTTGAGTGTTATATAATACACCATGTCGCTTTAAAAAATTTGTCAGACCATCAAGCCCTATAGCCACACCCGTAGTATTATATATAATTTGTGGATTTTCAGGATTATAATATGTTTTTTTAGCTCTTATTACCCCGACAACATTAGTATTTTTATCCAGCAGCGGACCACCACTATTCCCTTGTTCAATGGTGTTGGTAAATTCAATTGTAGAGAATTGCTTTAGAGAGTTCGAAAGCGACCTTATTAACTGCGCTTCTTTAATTAAATAGCGCCCTATCTTACCATAATCAAGCGGGTAACCTACTATGAATAGCAGATCTCCTTCTTTTAAACCCTCGTTAGCCCTTAAATTTGCTGATCTAGTAGACGAATATTCTGAGTAAAGTATCGCAAGATCAAGCTCTTTATCTTTTGCAACTATCGTCACTAAACTTGGCTGAATAGCGCCTCGGACTGCAATATTTCGGCAACCGTCTACAACATGCTCATTCGTTACTATGTAATTATTATTGACGAAAAAACCTGTACCACTCGAGATTTCATACGACTGTCCAGCTTTAAGATTACTAAACCTGACCCTGTCCCATAGAGTAATAGGTTGTTGACCGCTCTCAGCAAGCGTTGCCACCGCAGTGATAATGGTGAGAATTAAACTTATATAGCTTAAGTACTTTTTCATTTAATACAAATCTAAATTAACTAATACTATGTTAATAGATTTATATTAATAAATAGTTAACGCATCTGTGGCTTTTTTGTTGTAGGTAACAGAATATGATCAGAAAGCGGCGTTGCTAGAAAAGAATCTGCCAAGCAAGCTTCATTTTCAGCAAACCCAAATTAGGCTCATATAAGCTTGCCTCTTTTGAGGGTATATTCTTTAAATAATAATCGGCAAAAAACTCAGTAGCAGTATATATAACTCTAAAAGGTTTATGTTTGAGCACCTGCTTATCCAGTTTTTTTATATTATTTAGCGACTTATTTAGTAGCGTTATCAACTTTGGATGCGGCAAGTCAAATATTTCCCAGCCAAAATCAACAAGCAAGTCATAAGACCTTACAAATGCTATAATCGCATAAGATCTAAAAAGCGTAACAATATGCTCATCAACAGGTATGCGCAATATACTGCAAATTAAAATAGCATAGGCAGTGCCAACTGGATCTATATACGCTTCTATGAACTCTTCTGGATAATCAAACTTCCGCCGTTCGATGATTAGCTCTATTGAACTGATTAAATCTGTAAAAGCTTTAACTGTCTCGGCGTTGTTACGGTTATATTGAACTAGCCCTTGCGCGCGATAAAGTAAAGTATTTTCTGTATATGATATATGAATGTTGCCATTAAGTAAATTATCTCGCCACCATGCAGTCCGTATATAACCCATCATGCCATCATTGATTAAAAAAGGGATTCGGCTTATTTCACTATCAAATTCAAGCAAGGTAGCAATATGCTTGCGCTGATTTTCATCTTTAATGCTCCGCAGTAGCATGTAGCGAACGAGATCACGGTCTTTCAAATCATTAATAAATTCAGCCATTAGTATTCATCTTGAACTTTTTATTAAGCATACACTAAATTCAGCAAAAAAATAAAGAAGTATTTTAATAGAATTGTAAGGAATCACTTGGACTACGCTTGCTTCGAAGGGTTTATAGAATTTAAATGGAATTAAGGTAGATAATTTATTAATTAAGAAAAAAATAAAGAAAAATATCATTACCTCTAAAAGTTAAACTGTGAGGTAATGATATTAGGGTTTTGCTAAAGGGCTTGGCGACAAGGGTGTTTATCGCACAACGAATTAATGATCAAAGCCATCAAATACATTACCTGCAACATCAATTAGCTTCTGAATAGTACAAAGCGCATCTGATTCATTATTGTGCAGTTTATATATCGCCTCACCTGCATGAACCGCTGGCTCAACATACTCAAGCTTGTCTGATTTGATTACCTTTTTTACAACCTTTGCAACTTTGCCAAACAATGAAGTTTTCACCGGAACCCCAGGAGTAAAGTCTTCTCGCTCATGACCAACTTTACCTAACATTTTCTCATAAAAGCTTTTTGTATAGCGCGCATCAAGCAATTCAAACTGCATTACGGCATTCACACACTCATCAACATGCGCTTCTTGCGATGAGGTATCAATGTTTTTCAGTAGTAAGATGCGCATTAACTTACATGCATCCTCATAAGCTAATGCTTTCTGAGGGTTATCATAGAGCTCTACAACAAATTTCTTTTTAAAATTGCTGACCGATTGAAAAATTGAATTTTTCTCTTGAGCCCGCGCATTATGAATTAGATCCTCTTGCTTGATTGCAAGATCTACTGCTGTCTTTTCTAATACTTCTTTGAACCATTTTTCATAACCAGTATTAATGACCATAGTCTTAGCCTTATTACTAGATTTCAAAGAATTAAAACCTTTAAACGGCAAAAGCACAAAGTTTAGCATAGATTTAGCAAGGTCCAATGGTATATATTCAGAAGCTGACTTTGCAAGATCCATTAACGGAGCCCCCCCTGATTTTTTCTGCACATTTTTATTAAGAAGAATTTTGATATCATCGTACATGAGATCAGAGGCAGCTTGGAAAGAAACGAAATACTTCCTTAAATCCGGATCATTTACAACATAATCTTTCTTGGTTCTAAAGTCAGCATCCTCCGCCAAATGCGCCCTTTCGATTATATCATGATGCGAAGTTACTTTTTTATGATCTTTTAAGTCGATCTTGGCTTCGAGTAAGGTTACACGATATTCTAAATCTTGTAATTTTTCTTGTGAGTACTTGCTTTTATCAATTTTTGGATTTTTAATATCAAGAATGAGAGCCTTACTTATTTTCAAAGCCCTTTTATCCTCACCCATTTCACGATAAACTGATGCTATAGCTAATCTAGCATAAAGCTCTCCAGGAGACTTGTCAATGATCTCATAGAAGCAATTTAAAGCTTCGTCATATAACTCTAGAGATTTACAAGCTACTCCTAGCTCATAATAATAGTTAAAATTTTCACCAAGGTCATTTAATACATTATGCGCCTGAAGGAAATATTCTCTAGCTTCTTCGTATTTCTCTAGATGGTAGTAGTTTAAAGCGATATTAATCATTAATTGAAAATCCTTATCCCAATACATCATTATAGGCTCCAATAACTCGAGAGATTCTTGATATTTACCCTGATCACAATAAAGAGTACCCAAGCCATCCTGAGCTAGTAAGTGAAAATCATAATTCTTAATAGATTTAATATAATATTTTTCAGCTACCTCAAAATTACTCAAAAAATGGTTAGCAGTAGCATAGGCATGTAACTCATAAGCACTTTTAAGCGTCTCCCCCTCAGAATTAGCTATCTCTTGATATACCTTTTTAGCCTTATCCTCATAACCTTGAGACCTTAAAAGAGTTGCTTTACAGTATAATCCTAGAATATGCTTCGAATCTATCTCAGCAATTTTATCATAATAATAATTAGCTTGTTCATTGTTACCAGCAAATCGATTTACATTTGAAAGGTAGCTTAATAGCTCTATACTGTTTGGCTCAAGAACTAAAGCGTTTTCGAAATAATTTATTGCTGTATCAAGTTTAGTTTTATCAGCGATGCAATAATTTTTAAAAGCTTCCTTTATTAAGTCATCTTTACGCATATAATACCTTATTATTTTTTGAACTTATGATTAAAGAACATTCTTTAATCAACAAATACCACATAAGAGATAAAATTCAACTTCAAGTTAAAATATTATGATAAATGTAAGCTAAAGTTAAATTTATACCTAATATTATATTATAGCATAATTTTTAGTTAACACAAAGTAACTTTTGTTAAACAAAATAATTTCTGGTTACCATAAATATAGTTATCATAAATAAAAATTATTTAAAAGGAATTTTATTTAATTCTAATTTTGGTCTACAATATATTTATGAACTATCAATATACTGGAAAGAGCCTATATTAAAGATTACCAATAAGTGTCACATATTAAACTCGCTGTATTAATTTAGTAGTGAGAACTATAAGCCTTTCAGCTGCTTTCCAACACTATTATTGGAGACTACAGGAGTTTCCGGAGTCTTAAGATTACCTGTCATTCCCTTGCTTTTCCTTTTCTCAACTGAGAATCCGTGACTTGGGAAAGCATTCTTTTCCTTAGTCTTACCCGCCGATGGGGCGCCGGAAGAGGCCGCTGAGGCGCTTGCTGAAGGCTTAGCATTCTGACTTGAGCCGTCAACAACTTGAGAAATATTTTTATAATGCCCGTTATTATATCTCAAATTTATATTGGGTTTTGGAATCATGCCGTAATTCTCAGCAACTGGTTTAGGGTCTGGAGCCCCTGCATCTGACTGAGGTCTATTAATACTGCCGTAATCCTTAGCAGCTGGTCTTTGAGGCGTAGTTTCACTACTAAGCTCCGCACTTTGAGATCCGGGCGCCTGGGCGGGAGTGCCGGTAGCCGGGCTAGAAAGATTACCAATCTTAAAATATTTAAGAGGCCTTGTAGCACTGTCTCCGTATGGGCTAGAAGCTTTTTTACCAACATGGCTTAGGCTAGAAGAATTAGCTTGATCTGGTTTAGCCGAAACCGAATCTCCAGCCCCAGGCGCCGCAGCAATAATATTTCCACTAACACTTGAATTTGGTTTTTTACCTTCCCCACCTGTCAGAGAGATAGGCAACTTCGTGTAGACTGGATTATCTGGTTTAGGAGCATCTCCCGCATTTGGGACGGACGGAGCGCTACTACTCCCCGGTGTAGGAGCACTATTCTGAGGTATCTCAACATAATGTTTCTTAAAGACTGGATCTCCAGCCTCGGGGCTTGTATCTTCCCCCCCCTTGTGTCCGAGCATATCAACAAGTTTCTCATTGCTGATTTGAATAATTACTTTCGGCTCAATTTCTGCCACCTGCTCTATTAATTCATCTTTTTTATTTTTTAAGGCGACTATATTTCTTCTCATCTCTAAACCAAGCTCAACACCCGCTTTATGTTCTTCATTTTCAATATTTTCCTCAATATCTTTAAGAAAGAGAGCTTGTTTATTATCGAACAATGTTTTTTTAACATCGTCTCTTGACAAATATTTTTGTTTATCCTGAGCAGCAATTTCTTCTAACAAAGATATATACTTGCTAGCTTGCTTCATAGCATCATGCACTATAGAATAAAGATCTTCAACATGCTCTCCCGATTTATTTTGAACCCCCTTTAAAACCCCTTCTACTCTCCTAACTGGCTTTAGAATTTCGTCTATAACAACTTCTCGAGGCGCGATCTTACTACTTTTAAAAAAGTCATCTACTTTCTGAGATAAATCTAGTATCTTTTTCGCAGAAGCCAACCTATCTTCTACTAATGTTTTAAAATATTCATAACGTGTATTACCCATACTATTCTTATCTTTTTCTAATCGACTAAGGTCAGCATCGAATTTCTCAATCAATTTTCCTAGCATGTCGTTTTTATTAGTCATACCTATTATACGAATATCATCAGAAATTTTTTTGATATCATCAAGCATTAAGCTCGCTTTAGAAGTATTTACTTCACCTCCTTCTAGATTAGCCTCAGGCTTTTTTTCCTCTTGCTTAGTGGAATACTGAACTTCTTTAGTATTCTTTGCAGAGTTCTTTTTAATTGCTTCACCGAGGCTTACCGCTTTTGCCTTAATTCCTTCACCGATGCTCGCAGCTTTCTCTTTTACTTCTTCACCGAAATGCTGTAACTTTCTCCCCCCCGCTTTAAGAGCTGTTAAAATTCTATTGCTTTTTGCCTTCTCCGAACTTTGGTTAACGTCAGCATTTTGAACATTGTGACCTGCTACTTTAGAGCTTGCTTCAGGAGCAATAGGTACGTCAGCGGGTTTACCGGTTTGTATTTCACTATTATTCTTTCCCTTTCTTAAAAGATCTTCAAGATTTTGAATTCGTTCTTTCTCTATTCTACCAATTTCCTTTTTTGAATTTTCACTCTTTACAGGGTTGCTTTCCGTTGGAGAATCTACTACTGTTTCAGGAGCGATTTTAGAGTTGCTCGCCTCTGCCTTTGTAGGCACAGCTCCTGCAGCTTTTCGATTTACTGCGGGAGCTGAAGTAGTAGCCCCCGCACTTTGCCTTTGCCCTTGCTCAACATTAGGCTGTTCCTGGTCTTGCTGCACTTCAGCCCTATAGTTTATAGGCGGTTGATTACTAACTAGCGGTTTACCATCTTGACCTATAGTTATATAGCTTGTCGAGTTCCTGTTTAATGGTACTGGCTTACTACCATTAACTGAAACATAAAGTTGGATTTGACCGTCTTTATTTACTTTTGAAATGAAATGATATTTATTGCTTGACGTAACTGGGAACATTGGCATTGCTTGCGCCGCTGCCGCCTGCCTATGAGTAATCTCTTCAAACCTTTGGCCTTGTGGCGCGTGGGAGTTATAAGCAAAAGTTCTTGGCATTTCAGGAGCGTTAGCTTGGCTTTGCTGCAAGTGAGCATCAACTTCATTAGCCTGCTGCGTAGCCAAAAATCTCTGCTTGGACAGATTAGCGTTCCTTTGGTGCTTTTGGCCCATGAAGCGTTCTGACGTGTTATACAAGTCTCTGAATTTCTCAAAATTTACAGGTAAGTTATATCTTTCGCCATTACGCTCAATGAATAAGGGGTTATTTCCATATTCTGCAAGCTTTTTAGGATTGTTAATGTCTTCTCTCAAATCTAAGTATCTTTTGTACTTTGTACCATCCTTTGCCACTACTTCTGTATATATCGGTCCTGGTACGTCAAAATCCGTTAGCTTGCCATTATTATCATAGTGGAGGTAAAGCTTTCCGCCATCAAATACTTTCCCGCTCGCAGTTTTAAAATCCATGGCAATGTCAATTGGATGCTTGCCTCGCGCAACAGCTGGTACATCTTTAAGGATCCCTCTATCATCGAGTTCGAATTGCGCAGAAGGATTATTAATATCACCTATACTATATACATTATCTCTTACACGCTGAGGCTCACATTTTTTAAATGTATCTAAATCTTGAAGGTCTTTGTATACTTTAGCTTCTATTTTCTCTAATTGGTCAAAACCGGCATTAAATTCTTTAAGTAATGTTTGTAGTTGTTCTTGATACTTCGCCTTTTCCTTATCCTTTAATTTCGGATTTTCAAGCACTTCTTTAAGAGCCTCCTTTTGATCATATATCTCCCAAAGCCTCTTAATTACCGCCTGCCTTTCTCGATTTTCTAGTAAATGCTGCTTCATGAATGCATAAATATCATAATCGGCTTGCACGGATGGGGTGGACGGATTTGAGTTAGCATTTGAGTAAGTTGAATACGGTTTTGACGAAGGCTTTTTAGCCTCCTCATTTTCCCGGTCTGTAGCATTATGCGCTGTAAACTGAGTTGTAGTAGATGCTGCTGGATGGTCGCCGTAGTTATACGTGATGTTCTGGTTACCAATGTTAATATTAAAGGTATAATTAATTGTTTGAGCATCTCTTGGCGGGGGAGATGCTACCCACGAAACTTCACCTTCATTTATTTCCCCCTTTTTTAGTGAAACTTTCCTTGCTTGCAGCGATGAAGGATGCATTATCTCCGCTTTGATTGCAGTGCTTATTTGCCTAGGGACTTGTGGTGGCGGTGGAACCTTTGCTGCTTTGAGCGTTTGTTGAACAGCTGCATCTTGTACTTGCGCAAAATGCGGGGTCAAAGCTTCCTTAGGCTTATTTTGATGTACTCCAACCTTTAGGCCACTATGATTTTCTGTTTTACCATGTTTAGATTTATAAAAGCCTGTCTCATTTTGCTGAGCTTGAAGTTTATTATATTTTTCTATTATCTTGTCGCGTAGTTGGGCAATTTCTACTTTACCATGGTCTAGGGATACAGTAATTTTCTCCCTACCTTTAAAACCTACCTCTAATTTCCCATCAGCCTTTTGTATAACAGTAATTTGTTCTGACATTATACGATCAGAATTTATCTGATTATAATGTTCCATAAGTTGCATTTTTAACATGTTTAACTTCTGGTTATTTAAATTGCCTACCATAATTCGTCCTAAATAAAAATTATATCTTAAATAATCAATTATTAGATGAAAATAGTTAAAATTACGTTAATTTGATAATGTCAGGCGGTATATATTGTAAATGGTTGGATAGGCTTTAGCTTAGCTATTAACTTTATGTAAGAGAGCGTAACGCTCAAGCTTATTTTTAAGGGAGGTAATTGTAATGCCAAGTATATTTGCAGCATCATTGGTGTTTCCAAGGCAATAATCTAGCGTATTAATAATGAGCTCTTGCTCAACTTCTTCGATTTTTCGGCCGACATAGCCAGGAGGAGTGCGATTAATCCTGAGGTCCTCAGCCTCAATCTTATCTCCTGCGGCAAGGAGAACTGCGCGGTGCATTGTATTTTCAAGTTCTCGAATATTTCCTGTCCAAGCATGAGAGTTAATAGCTGCAACAGCTGAGGGTGACAAAGGCTTAACCTGAAGCCCATTATTATCAGAATATTTTTTAATAAAGAAATCACATAAGTCGAATAGATCCTCCTTCCTTTCTTGCAGCGGTGGCAATTTAAGCTGGATAATATTAAGGCGAAAATAAAGATCTTCGCGGAAATTTCCTTTCCTTACCTCTTCTTCAAGATCACGGTTTGAAGTAGCGATAATCCTAATATTGACTTTCACTGATTCACTGCCACCTACCCTATCAAACTCTCTTTCTTGAATAGCACGCAGCAATTTTGCCTGCAGCCTTACATCCATTTCACTTATTTCATCGAGAAGTAAGGTGCCGCCGTTAGCTTCTTCGAATTTGCCAATCCTTTTAGTGACAGCACCGGTGAAAGCGCCTTTCTCATGACCAAAAAGCTCTGATTCCAAAAGATTTTCAGGAATTGCTGCGCAATTCAGCTTAATGAAGGCAGCACTTGCCCTATTGCTTTTACTATGAATATAATGAGCTAGCACCTCTTTACCTGTACCCGATTTGCCGGTAATGAGTACGCTAGCATCGGATCTTGCTATTCTATCAGCAGTTTGAATCACTTCCTGCATTGCTTTGGATTTATAAATGACTGGTTTTCTAGTATCGCTGATAGCCTCAAAAATACTGCTTATTAACTTTTCATCAGGCGGCAAGGGAAGATAATCTTTAGCTCCAGCTTTAATTGCTTGGACTGCGGCTGTAACATCGTGGCTAAAACCACAAGCAAGAATTGGGATTGTAATACGCTCAGATACTAATGACTGGCTAAAGCCTGCGATATCAAACCCTACATCGATTATTGCAAGGTCAGCACCTCTACCAGATCGCAAATTCTCCAAAGCCTCATTAGGGTTACTTGCATAAATTACTCTTGCTCCCCGGCTTAAAGCCATTTGGGCTGCTTTATCAAGTCCACTATTAAGCTCACCAATTACAAGCAATCGCATATTATATCAATTATTAGTTGACTTTATTATACTTAAAAAGCATTAACAGTAAATGTTTAGCGGAAGTGATTTTTTAAATTAAGCATAAGGGTAAGCATTTTTGCATAGGATTACACAACAAGGCTCAAGTGCATTTTAGATAAAGAATATTACAGCAAGGACACATATACATATTGGCGAGAGATATTTAATTGCTTGCATCCTGTGACAATTATCAAAAACTCTTACTATCTCGCTATTACCTTTTGATAAAGCTAGCTCTGACGCAGTGAAACCAGCATTATTCTTAATGAATATAATAGCCCCTTTATTAAGCAAAAATTTTACAATTGGCTTGTTTCCGCATGAAGCTGCTGCATGCAAAGGAGTGTTACCTTCATTGGTAAAAGAATTAATCTCCACACCTTCATTCATAAGGATTTTTACCATATTTAAATCCCCCTTATAGGCGGCAGCATGCAAAGGAGTCAAACCTAAGGTTCTACTGGACTTTGATAAAGAATGATAACGAACATTAATGTTTGCGCCTTTAGCTATTAACTTCCTTACCGCAAGACAAGCACCAGCTTTAATTGCAAATATTAAAGGAGTCGCAGCTTGGGTAATTACGTTCTCTTCGTCTATATAATCATTGTTTTTTAAATCAATTGGCATGCCAATCTCTGTTAGCATATCAATCATATCTACTAAATTATTATAGGCTGCATAATGGAGCAAGGTTAGGCCTCCAATATTAAATTCAGCTAAATCAACAGATGGATATTCGTTTATGACTTGCAGCAAGAAGGACCTTAGTCTTCGAATATCTTGCTCTTTGACTAAATATATTATTTTATTTTTTATACTTATAAATGAGGTTTTGAGAGAATTATAATTATTATTCAGCTGTTGAATCAAAACACCTATGTTTTTTCTTTCGGATAAATTTCCACTATCTAATATAAAATCTTCTTCATCTCTTATGATTGCACTTAAGCCTAAATAATCCTTAACATCAATATCTTCGTTTCTGCTCATAAATACAGATAATATTTTTCTATAGCCACTTAAGGTTACCCTAACCTTCATAGTGTACACTATAAGTTCAAATTTACAATCGAAAAGTTAAGAAAAATTACGAGAAAAACGACTTGTAAGCGAAAACAAGCAAAATCAATTACCTCGCCGCCAAAGTTAATTTTACCGTTATTATTATTCCTGGCTAGAAATGGTATCAACACTACTTTGAGCTTGCTCACAGTGAAGCTTGTAAAGCTTTTTAGCTTCTTCAATATCATGAGGGAGTAAAACTAGTCCTTCTAGAGAAAAATTTGTAAGGAGCTTTCTTGCTTCTTCTATTTTTGAATTAAGCTTATCCTTATTTAACCTATCTTGATTTGCAAATTGAAAATTGCTTTTATGAAGCTCGTTTGCAATAGAAAACTCTATAAAAGGAACTGAGTTACTTACTTTTAACCATAAAGGATGTTCTAAACTTTTATTATAATCCTGCTGTGTCAATATTTGACCTGGAGTACATTTAAAAGCTGAGATTGCTGCAAAATAAATTAATGGATCCTCCACTAAATCATGAAATGATTTTGGCGGAGACTTTACCTCGCCATTACTATCCTTTAGATATGCATAGTTTTTTGCAATAGCTACCTCCCAAAATTTATCCTCATTTAAATCACTTAAATCATCATGTATGAGAACTGGAATAGTTTTAGCTTTAGATTCAATACTTGCAAGCACATTATGGTGACCATCAATTAAATACAAATATCCATCAAAACCCTTGAAAACAGGAACCGCGTCAGAAAGAGAAAGCATACTTTTGCCATCATCGAATATAATACCCTTCGACCTTGCAAGTTTATTTGCAACATTAATCGAAGATTTTCTAAGCTGAGTAGGTTTTAGCCATTCTATATTTACAAATACTCTATCACCTGCCGAGTAATTATTATTAAGTTTATTCTGCACTTGAGCGGTTTTGGGCTGATCAACATCCTCAGCTTTAACCGCTGTTCCCTCCAAGGACATTTTCTCTTCTTTAATAAATATAGTGTCTATATTTAAGGCATTCGCAAGAGGAGCGAGAGCTAATATTGCGATAAATAAAGGTAGTCTAAGGATTCCGAATAAGCTTTTCATAGGCTTTAGCAAAATTAAATTATCCTTATAATAAACGACAAAGGTTAATTTTACGTAAACGAAAAGATTCTGATTTAATTTTTTATATATTTCAATAGAATAGCATTTGAAGAAAGGTCGTGAAACATCCATTACTGCAAGTTAGCTCATTTCCTTCAGCTTTTACCTTCAATAGTTCTTGTTGATACCTTATCAGCATAGTTTTTCGATGAATCTTTTTTACTTCTAATGTCCTCTAAAGTTTTTGAATTTTTCGAAGCCTTATATCTTAATGAATCTTTATCCAATTTTTTCGACCTGAACCTCTTTGCCCATGATTTTAATTCTTTTGCCTCTTCCACTCGGTTTGAGCTAGGTTTCTGAATAGCTTCTTGCTTTGCGTGCTTCGTTTTATATTCCTCAATTTGTTTTAGAAAATCCTTAGTTCCTTCAATCCTAATCCCATTACCATTTTCTAATAGCTTAAGATTTTCTTCAAGCGCAGGAAAAATATCCGAAATTAAATCTCGCTCAAAGGATTTGGTTATATTGGGCGCATATTTTACACTCGCAGAATCTTTGGTTACTTTGCCATGTCGTGCAATATCTTTAGTATATTCCTGTGTTTTTTGACCTATTAGGAAAGTGTACATCTCTTGCTGCGCTGTTAGCTCATTGAATTCAAGAATTTGTTTATTCGAATTATCATAAGGCTCACTTATATTTATTATACGATTTCCCTTAACACCTTTATTTACGTACAGATCACCAAGTGCACCTGATAAATTAGCTTTAGTTACACTCTTCCCTTCATTAATTACCCTCTTAAAAGAAGGTAATATAATATCGCCAAATTTTTTTGATAACTCCTCAGCTCTAATTGTATTCTGAGGATTAGAAACCATTTCTATATTATTGTACAGCTCTCTAAGATCTTTAGCATAAGCCTTAAGCTGCCTTGAAGGAGCATCAAGTGAATTCTTAGACTTACTATGCGTCCCACTTTCATTACCTCTACTAGGCAAAGCATCATTTTGGTATACTTCCCTTATAGTATTATGTAGTACTTCATGCATGATAGTATCTAAGTCTGCTGGATTAGCTAATATATTAGAAGTATAAGCTACAACAATATTATCTTTACCACAATAACCATCGGCTATTTTATCATCACTCCAATTAACACCATGTGCTTTAATAAAATTTATTTCCTTATTATCATCTCTGCCTTCATTAAGCCGGTGTGCTATTTGACTTGCAAAATATATCAAATTTGCTTTAAGTGATATATCGCCATATTCTGCAGCCTTTTCTGCCACCTCCCAAGACTTATTAATCAATTCATCCATCTCCTTTAAATGCTTAGGATTATAAGGACGGCTCCTTGATTTTATTAATTCTGGTACGCTAAACTCACCCTTAAGTGTTTGCAGAGACAAAAATGGCTGGAACTGTTTATGAACCTCGAGAGCGCGATTAAGGAATGATATTGTATTCTGAGCTTTTTCTAGATAACGCTTTTCTGGATTATCTTTTAATATTTTATTATACTGCTTAATAGCAGCTACATTAGGGAGTATGAGATTATTATCGATTACTGTTGGATCAAAATTCCAATTACATGATATA
>JAQSWU010000006.1 GCA_029266475.1 Rickettsiaceae bacterium
TAACTTATCCTACGGTCAATTAAATCAATCGCCTTTAAGGTTAAATTATTTAGTTTATCAACTCCTTCTTCGTATGTAGTGCTCATAAATATTTTCCTCTATTGTAAATTTTTAGAAGATTATAGTGAAAAAATCGCAAGCGCTAAGAGGAAAGAGAATTTTATTTGAATATGCTTTATTTAACCCACCACATCAAGCCGGAGGATGACAGCGTGGAGGAGGGATGTGCACAGAAGGATAAAAACTGTACGGGAACGGATTAAGCTAATAAGGATGGCTGTTCTTTTATATAGGTTCGGTACATATATATTTATGTACCTATAAGCCTAGTTGAGTTCTTTGTTCCGAGTCTTCGGCAAATTCTCTAGAGTAAGCAAGTTTTTGATAGAAGCCTAATAATTATTACTTATTGCTAAGGTTTGTTTTATAGGACTCGCCTCTAAGAAAGAGGAGGCGAGCCTAGCTGAAATTACTATTGCAGCCTAATGTGCTATGTCAGTAAGGCTTCCTGGGAGCTGGTACTCAGGATAAAAACAATAAAATAATATAGCCTCTTCCAATAGTGGAGCTTGATTGAACTCTTCGCGATAATCACTCATACCCTCTAGCTGCAACAGGTCAGAGAATAATTCATTTAAGTGAGGCAGCTCCTCGCTTGGAATCTCTGAAGAATTATGTTCAGGATGATTTTCGATATAAGATCTTTTCAATAATAAATAACAATCAAAGAAACCCCTCATTTCATCGAGTCGCTCTATCATCTTAGGCTCATTTTTATGAACATTATAAACTTTTAAAAGCTTATCACATAATTCTTTAGTACCATCACCCTGGTAATTTGCGAACTCCATAATATCTTTTAGGGACTGCGGGAAACTTAAACCAAGTGACCTTGCTACCTTTACATCGCTTTCTAGAACCTTATCCTCAATAAACTCCTCTATTTTAGCAAGTACCTTATCTGCTATTGAATGTTCTTCTTTGTAACCCTCTAAAGTAGACTTTATACTACCGATATTTTGCGCAATCTTGTTCGAGTCTAGAAGTTTGCTTAATTTATTTTCTACTCTTGCTAAAACTACTTCTTCCGCTGACTTATCTAATTTTATAGCTGCAGGCTTTTTGCCTTCAAGTAAGTCATCTATATATTCTTGAGCTTTGAGTAAATCTAAAATAGATTGGTTATTAACTTGACTCTTATAACGATGTTTTGCACCAGCTTTAATAAGAGTTTTAACAGTTTCTATTTGATTTGCAATTGCCGCTCTTTCCAATGGCAAGGCAAAAAAATTATCTAACTGGCTCTCAGCATTCACATTAGCGCCAGCTTCGATAAGACTTTTCACGATTTCAGCATTGCCATTCCTGGAAGCAATACAAAGAGGTGTAGTACCATGGAAATATTTTGATTCTAAATTAGCACCTGCATTAATTAGAATTTTTACTACCTCTAACTGCCCGATATTGACCGCCATATTGATAAGAGAAACATCGTGGAAATCAAGGTTATCACTACTTTTAAAATACTGATTAACATTAACCCCTGCCTTAACAAGAGCTTCTACTACTTCTTTACAGGCATTGCTCAATGCGTGAGCTATAGGTGGATTATTTTCATTATCATTAGCGTTTACATCAGCCCCAGCATTTATTAAAGCTATAGGAGCTTTAGAGTATCCCTTATTAATAGCTTTTATTAAAGGAGTATCTTGAAGTATTACCACCTTTTCATTAGTGAAAAACCTCGAAAATGGGCTACCTGTTAACGAATTAATATCCATCCCTTTTTCTAAACAATAATCAATGATTTGTTCAGGGTTGTTATCGCTCAACCAATGCAAAGGGGAAATCCCGGAAGTCAAATTCAAATCAATTAAATCAATGTTTTTAGCTTCAACCATATATTTAAGGGATTGTAGAGATCCTTTATAAGCTGCGTACGAGATAGGATCTGTAGCACATAGCGTTGGTATATTCAAAATACCGCCATAACAATATTTTTTTTGGTCAAGCTGGAACTCGATAGCCTCCTTAAAATCAGCCCAATTATCTATATTGCTTACGAGCTTGCTTAACGCTTCTATATCCTCTCGGTCGATAGCTTCTTTAATAAGCTCACCCAAATCATCTATTGTTTGCTGGTCGTCGTTTATCATATACTTACTCTTTCTTTTATTGTTAACAAAGCAGGTTTTGTTCACCTATTATTCTCTTTTTTATAAACTATCACAACAATAATGTAAAGTTTTATTTATCTTTATCACTTAAGTGCTTGCATGCTTTAACGCTTAAATCGAAGCATTTTGATTTGCCAATTTTTACTAAGCTTAATGTTCTTATAGCGTTAACAAGGTGGCAATGTTGACATAAGGCTAAATAAACTTAAGTGCGACTGGCTGCAAGCTTACCTTAATAAGTGATAAATGGATTATAATATGACCGATTCCATAGGATATAAACTTTAACATGCAAGATACAGAGTTCCAAGAAGTTATTAGAGTTATCAAAGAAAATCATACTATCGAGCTTAACCTTGCTTTCAAAAGCCTATCACTTGAACAGGTTACAGTACTAGCTGAAGCTTTAAAAACAAATACGTCATTGATTTCAATTAACCTTCGAAATAATCAAATAGAAATTAAGTGTATAGAAGCGTTAGCTGACGTCGTAGTTAAAAATACTTCAATCAACAATATTGACCTTAGCGAGAACCTAATTGGAGATGGAGGAATAAAAGTTCTAGCTGAAGCTATAAAGAGCAATACCACTATTAAGTATTTAAGACTAGATATGAATTTAATCGGCGTGAACGGTGCGAAAGCCTTAGCTGAAGTTCTTAAATATAATACTTCCATCAACAATATCTCTTTGTTCTACAACCAAATAGGAGATAATGGAGTTGAAGCTTTATCTGAGGCCTTTGCAGCCAATAAGACATTAGCTTCGATTAACCTTAGCTCAAATTTAATAGGAGATGAAGGCGTTAAAACTTTAGCAAAAGTCCTAGAAACGAACAAAACCCTGACTAATATTTCCTTATATGATAACCAGATTACAGCCAATAGCAATGAAGCTTTTAGCATAGCACTAAAACATAACTTTAATATCTTAATGCTTAACGGGGTTAAAAAAAATTACGAGTTAAAGTGTTATACAATTAGGAATCATACGTTACTTAAATCAGCATTTAAGCATGCTTATGGATATTTTTATAATGGTATCAATATAAATATTGTGAATAGTAATTTATCCCCTAACCCTATTTCGGCAAAAGATATTTATTTGCTTAAGCATCACAAAGAAGAAGTAAAAGGTATGCTAGCCATTATAGATTCCAAATATGATTACAAAGATTTCTATAAAAAATTGAATAATTATTCTTTAGAAAATTACTTCAGTCTAAAAGGTTATTGTAAAGATTTTAGTAATTTAGGGAATTTTCTTTATCTGCCCGGGGACCTTATCTTTAAGATAACAAGCTATGTTTTAGACACCTTAGAACCTAATTTACCTTTAGCAGGCAGCGATAAAATAGATAGTTGCTTGAATTGCTCGATCATATAGCAAATTTAAGTTCAAGCTTTGCTAGTTAAGTAAAATATGATGACACAAGGAAGAGTTGTAGAGTAAAGGTGGTGACCCCTACGGGAATCGAACCCGTGTTTCCACCGTGAAAGGGTAGCGTCCTAACCGCTAGACGAAGGGGCCAAAAGTTTGGCGCACAGATGATATTTTGCGCATGAACTCTTTTATATACTATTTTTTCAGCTTTGCAAGCGAAATTTTTCACTATTCGTAGGAAAAACTAAGGGATTATAAATTCCTTCCCTTCTTCTCTTGAGCAGACAAAGCATTAGGTAAGGCAGTTTTAGAGCCTTCGACAGTCGATTTTGCCTGAGTTAAGGTACCTATAATATTATCAACCGCTGCCTGCCCTTTGACCTTATCTAGGTTCGCTTGCTTTACAAGATCTTCCTGATTTTTAAGTACTGACCTTTCTTTCTCTTGCGCTTTTTTTAGCTTAATTTGTAATATCTTATTAAAATCATTCAAAGCTTGCTGATCACTTAAGTAAGCTGAAGTTCCTGGCTTTTCTTTTAGCATTTTCTCTGCTTGATCAACAGCCTTCCCACCAAAACTAAGCCCAAAATAAGCTATAGGAAGCGCTGCTACCAAGGCTACTGGCCCAAGGAATGAGGCGGCAATAGCAGTAGATAAGCCAACCGCAAGCGAAGAACCAATAAGCCTATTTGTATTCTTATCTTGCAGCTGATTAGCATCAGATAGTTCAGGGGCGTGCGTATAAGTTGTAAGAGTTTTGTCTCCCTTAATTATTTTGTCCTTATTATCTAGGATAAACTGTACCTTATCCTCATTATTCCCAGGAGCCGCTAAAATTTCCCCTACCTGCTCTTTTATATATTTTACATCGGATATATTAGGGTCCAGTATCTCACCTAAATAATCCTTTAATATGTCATTAGATTGGTTTAAATTATTACTTTTATCTTCAGTGTAAGTATCATCATCGGCAATTGCAGTGGCAAAAAGCGTTAGAGTTATTGAGAAGCTATAATCCTCAAATGATTTCCCAACGAGGTATATAGTTAAATTTTCTGCCGACTTCTCAATAAATGCTTGCTCATTATAAGCCTCTTTCAAGCCTGGGCTACCAGCATAGTATAAAGCTAGCATGTTGGCTAAAGTTTGCAGTATTTTACTATTTACAACATTTATAAACTTATCATTCAAAACTGTCTTGAACAATTCTATTGTAACTGCATTTGGATTTTCAAGCTTGGTATCCATGTTTAAATTTATCCATCTGAAGAAGAACTTTTGCCTATAAGGTAAGCAACAGTAAGTTAGATAGCTATTAAAGCTGCACTTATTTTAGGATAACTATTTTAATAGTTTGTCTTCAATTTTATATATTTTGCTTTTATCAACCTTAATAGTACTAATCTTATAATCTAATTGGCCTTGAACTAATTTAGGCTGCTCACCTTTACTAACTTTATCTAAACTCTCGAAGTTTACTATATTGCTATGGGTTATCTCTAAAGATTCAACACTTCTATACTCTGGTAGAAGATCATATATAATTTCAGCAGCCTCTATAAAGCTTTCCAAATCCTTATGAGCAAAATTTACTGTAACATCATTGGTTCTGACTACAACCCATTGGTCTGCTTGCGTTAATTTATTATCTTGTACAGGCGTTGAAACTCTTACCTCAAATTTTGGCTCTAATTTATAGTCAGAGCCAAATGCTTTAATCGAGTTTAATATTTTCAGCCTCATTAAACAAGCACTATTCGTTTGCTCTTTCAATAAATCTCTATAAAAACCTTCTGCTTGAATAACACTTTCCTTGTCGTTTGCTAAGTGGTAAACTTTTGACTGCAAATTATTTAATAGTAATTGGGCATTAGCTAAAGAATGCGCGGAAGCTTCTTTCTCTTTGGCCAGAAATGGAAGGAAGTAACATAAGATAATAAATATGAGTCCAAAGCATACTAGCTTTAAAAATATTATATTTTTAATTCTATTAATTTGTTTCTCTAACAAAGCCAGCTCCCTAAATTCACTTAGAAATAAAAATTTTTATAGGCATAGAAATTTTATCAGATTTCGTCTTTACCTTCCCATTACCCCTTGTATAATCAATTTTATAGAATCTGAATTGTCTTTTAAGCTCCTTAATATAATTGGCAAGCTCTGTAAGATAATCTTCGCGGCTGACATTCTTTATTACGTACTTAATTTCAATCTCGGCTACAAAACCATCTGTAAAGCTTGAGGATTGCCTAGCCCATTTTACATGTTCAATCTGCACCCTATCATTTTGAATCAACGTGAATTCATGCAAAAGCTCGAAAGGATTTATTTTAAATGATTCAAGCTTCTCTCTTAGAAGTAAAATTTCGATCGCTTGGTCTAAATGCTCTATATTAGTGAAATATCCTTTAAGTTTTCTATATTCCAAGAGATTTTTAAAATATTCCCGGCTAATATTAGAGACTTGTTTCTCACTCTGCATTATCGAATATTTAAGATAAACATTACCAAGAACTAAAATCAAAATACCCACAATAAAAGGCTTAAAACTCAATCGATTAAAAATACGCAAGTTCAGTAATTTCTTAAGATAAGGGTTGGTTGCTGGGTAAGTTTTATTTTTGATTAAAAGATCACATAGAATTAAATCAAAATAACCCTGAACTTCCTTTTCTCTTATTAAGGTGAATTTATTGCTAATAATATCTTCGATATTTATTATAATATGAGAATTTACATTAAATTTGCTTTCTTTTAAAAGATCAATAATCTTACGCTCAGTAGCAATAGTCAAATTTATTGTTAAATCTTCATCATATTCTACTATATGTTTTAAGCTCAATAAAGTTTCACTGAGCTCATGCTCAATTGTGCCTTGTATGAAGTCTAAAGACTTTTCAACCGGATATTTAATCCTAGTGTTCAACAATATATTTCGATTTTGCTCAGCGATTATCCTAATTCCAGTAGTTTTAGTTATAAATAATAGAACCTGTATTTCTGCTTGTAGCAACTCCTTTTGCTTTGTTTCTTCTACATAATTTTTAATGAAAAAATATATTAAATGCTGCGTCTCCAGGGGAAGGAAATAAATATTACCATACCTAAATTTATTATAGGTAAAAATAACCTCTAACCAATAAGATATTGCTTTATTTAAAGGAGATGCTGCAAAAATAGCCTGGATCTTTTCTGCCGAAGACATTTCAAGTGATAGCATCTTGAATGAGTATAAATGATCAGATTTAAACTCTTTACTTGCGAAATTTTGGATAATGTCTCGTGGGATTAGGCTCTCAAGCAAAGTTAAATCAACATGCTTTATAAATGCTTCCGAATTATCTAAAAATATATATATTTTACCCTTTTTATATTTTTCAATAAATTCATTTAAAGGAGTGGAATTAGTATACTCGCTCGTTTCATTATCAATATATCTTGCTTCTAAAAGTTGCCCTTTATAATAAGCGCATATAAAAGTCTTTTCAGCGCCAATTAAAACTGCAACCTTTAGTGGATGAAAATAATCAAATATTTTATTCCTATAATATTCTATCAAAAACTTTAAACGTTTATTAATCATCTATAATAATCTTAAGATTCTAGCGAATTTATAGAACCCCCATTCAATCCGAGCTATATGTGGCAAGTTTACAACTTCAGTTAACCAAGATCTGCCACAATATTATATAATGATATTAAACTGTTACTCTTAAACAATAATTAACTAGAGATAATGTGGCAGGTGTTTTTAAAATCTTATTGTAATTTAGCCATAAATAATATATTAACAATTTAGTTTTTATTCGATTCAAGAGGAAAGGATGTCGCTTGTAACAACTAACGAAATTAGAAAAAAATTTCTCGATTACTTTGTAAAAAACAACCATACTCATGTCCCTGCGAGCCCTTTAATACCGCATAACGATCCAACGTTGATGTTCGTTAATTCAGGCATGGTGCAATTTAAGAATGTTTTTACTGGGGTTGAAAAACGAGATTACTTAAGAGCAACCACCGCTCAAAAGTCAGTACGTGCCGGCGGCAAGCATAATGACCTTGACAATGTAGGCTATACAGCAAGACATCATACGTTCTTTGAAATGCTTGGTAACTTTTCTTTTGGAGATTACTTCAAAGAGCAAGCTATTTATTACGCTTGGGAGTTACTTACAAAAGAATTTAATCTGGCAAAAGATAAACTATATGTGACAGTCTACCATACCGACGAAGAAGCTATTGGTTACTGGAAAAAAATTTCAGGCTTCACTGATGAGAGAATAATCCGCATTAATACTAACGATAATTTCTGGTCAATGGGCGATACAGGACCTTGTGGGCCGTGCTCAGAAATTTTTTATGACCATGGCGAGGAAATTTGGGGAGGTTTACCTGGTACCGAAGACCAAGATGGAGATAGATTTATCGAGATCTGGAACATGGTCTTTATGCAATATGAGCAGCTTGATAAAGAGACAAGAAAGCCACTACCGAAGCCCTCAATTGACACAGGCATGGGCCTTGAGCGAATCACTGCCGTCTTACAAGGCGTTCATGATAATTATGATATAGATTTATTTAAAGAAATAATACATGCTTCCGAAAATCTGACCTCCGTTAAAGCCGAAGGGAATGCTAAATTTTCTCACCGTGTGATTGCGGATCACTTGAGAGCTGCTTCTTTCTTAATTGCTGATGGCGTAATGCCGTCAAATGAAGGACGAGGTTATGTTCTACGCAGGATTATGCGTAGAGCAATGCGCCATGCTCATATGCTTGGGGCAAGGGAACCTTTATTATATAAACTTTTCCCAACACTTGTAAATCTCATGGGCGAGGCTTATCCAGAACTTAAACGAGCAGAAGATTTCGTTAAAGAGATACTTAAGCAAGAAGAAGAAAAATTCAAAAATACTCTTGATAAAGGCCTAAAATTACTTGAAGAAGAAACCAAGACCTTACAAACAGGCCAAGAGCTTAAAGGAGATATAGCTTTTAAATTATATGACACGTATGGCTTTCCATTAGATTTAACTGCCGATATTTTAAAAGGCAAACAAATCTCAGTTGATATTGCAGGTTTCGATAGCTGCATGCGTGAGCAAAAAGAAAAAGCAAAGAAAGCGTGGGCCGGCTCAGGCGAAGCTGCTACCAACGAAATTTGGTTTAATATAAGTGAAAAATATGGCGTAACTGAATTCCTTGGTTATAGTTTAAGTGAAAGCCAGGCTGAAGTTATCGCGCTAATTAAAGATAATAAGGAAACGCAGCAAGCCAGTGAAGGTGATAAATTTATTTTAGTTGCTACGCAAACACCTTTCTATGGCGAATCAGGTGGCCAGATGGGCGATATAGGCTATATTTACAATGATGAAAGCGTCATTAAGGTCTTAGATACTAAAAAATACCTTGGTATACATGCACATATCTGCCAATTAGAAAAAGGCAGTATTAAAATAAAAGATCCTATTACTTTAAAAATAGATACAGATTATAGAAGTAATTTACGAGTACACCATTCAGCAACCCATATTCTTCATGCTGTACTTAGGGAAGTTTTAGGTACGCATGTAACGCAAAAAGGCTCACTTGTAGCTGCCGATAGGCTGCGCTTTGATATCACTCATCCAAAAGCTATCACCCATGAAGAGTTGCTTAGGATTGAAGCCAAGGTAAATGCAATTATAATACAAAATTCCGAGGTCAAAACCCAACTTTTATCAACCGAAGAAGCAATTAATAAAGGTGCAATGGCGTTATTTGGCGAGAAATATGATAGCGAAGTTAGAGTTGTCTCTATGGGCTTTGCAAACCAGCAAGAGATTTATTCGCTTGAACTTTGCGGTGGAACGCACGTCGGCCGTACTGGCGATATTGGCTTGCTAAAAATTATCTCTGAAAATGCAATTGCTGCTGGAATTAGAAGAATCGAAGCAGTGTGCGGTAAATACGCGCTTATGTATTCTCAAGAAAATGAAAAAATTATTAGCGATATCTGTTTACAACTTAAAGCTTCAAAAAGCGAAATTAATAGTAAGGTTGACAATTTGCTAAATGAGAAAAAAGAACTTGAGAAAAAGGTCTTTGAATTACAACAAGCAAGCCTTAGATTAAGCAAAGATGAAATTGATGCTGCAAAAGAAATTATCGGTCAATATAAATTTTTAATCAAAACTTTTAATAATGTTGATAGTAAAGCCCTCAGAAATGTAGCCGAAGAAACTATTAAAAAAGCAGATGATATTGTAGCTATATTTATTAATAAAATAGACAGCAAAGTATTTGTGAATATTGCTGTAGGAAAGCAGCTAGATGGTTTAGTAGATGCAGTAAAATTAGCTAGGCTTGCAGCTGAAGTACTAGGAGGAGCTGGGGGCGGTGGCAAACCTAATTTCGCACAAGCAGGAGGCTCAATGCCTGAAAAGATCGGTCTATTCATTGATGAGGTTAAGAAGTATTTTACCAGCATTTAATCAGATCAAAATTATACCAATAAAGTGATTTATGTACAAACTGTAAATCTTAACTCTTGAATTGTAGACTTTAAAGGTGATCAAAGCAGCTAGAAATTATAGTAATTTTTAAAGAACAGAGACTTTGTTATCGAATATTTATAGTGAAATTAGTTGAGTTGTGGTACTAGGTTCTATGAACATTTCTAATATAAACATATTTATGGAACTTTTGGCTGCAAATCATGGTAAATTTTTTGAAATAGGAGTCACTATTCCTACAAAATTTCCTATAATTTTCGCTCAAAATCTCACAAAAATCTTATTTATCTAGAAATGTTCACAGAACCTAGAAATAACGAGCGCAGCGTATAGTAATACGTAAGCGAGGAATGACGACGTACCACACTTTAAATAAATTTACTATACTATAATTTCTGCTCAAAGCTACCCATAAAACTATTCAAATTTAGCAGACCCTAATTTTAAATAAATCTTTTTTATTTGCGAAACTTTATTTAAAATATCTGAGTAATAGAGGTAGTTTCAAAAAGATATATATAATACCGGATCTAATAGTAGATCAATACATAGAGCTGAGGATAATAACCAAACTGCATAACTATAGAACCTTTCCATTAAGAATAACCTTTAAAAAAACTTACAAAATGAAATTTAACCGAAGATTAGAACAACCTTCACTTATTTACTATTAGTTGATTTTCAAAATTATAGCAAGCAATATATTGTATGGAAATAAATTTATATTATTTGATATTTACATAGTTTTTAAAATAAATAATCCCTACTTTTTAAAACTGACTCTAAGCTAGCTTTCTTCACTTCAAAGTATATAATGACAAATGCTTTTCGGAGACTTTAAGTTTATCGCTTAACCCAAGTATTGTTTCTCCACCACCAAGAATTAAGTAGCCAGGGGGATTTGTGTTAAGTATACTTGCAATCTTATCTAAAATTGCTTTCTTTGTATCTTGTTCAAAATAAATCAGCACATTCCTACAGAATACTACATCGAAAGTACCTAGGCTACTAAATAAATTCTGCAGATTAAATTTTGAAAATTTTATGTTAGCACCTAATTTTGGGTCAATCTGCCAATTATTATCATCTATTTTTTTAAAATATTTAACTAACAAATTAATTGGCATACCTCTTTGCGCTTCGAATTGGGTAAATATACCTTTCTCCGCCCTTGCAAGCGCGGTGTCTGATATATCAGTTGCTATAATCTCATATTGAATCTGACCTTGAAAATGTTGATCAATTAGCATAGCGATAGAGTAAGGTTCTTGCCCCGTGCTACAAGCAGCGCTCCAAATTCTAATAGTTTTTTTTACCTTTAAAATTTCTGGGATAATTATTTGTTCAAGATTTTTAAAAGGCTGCGAGTCTCTAAAAAAAGATGATTCATTAATAGTCATAGCATCAACAATGCTATCATTAACATTGATTTCTTTCGCTCTCAATTTTTTTATAAGATCTGAGACGCTATTTAAGGAGTGTTTTTTTAAGATCGGTTGCAGCTTAGATTCAATTAAATACATTTTATCCTGGCTTAAACTAATACCTGAATTGTCCTTTATTAGTTGCGCAAAATAATTAAAATCTTCAGGGGTTAAAACACTATCAACCATGCATTATCCTCAATATCTCTTGTGCTATTAATTCTAAAGGAAGGACTTTTCTAGATAGGTTTTCTTTTACAACTGCTCCTGGCATTCCCCACACTACGCTTGAGTGCTCATCTTGCGCAATTATCGCGCCGCCCTTCTCGACGACCATACGGCTTCCTTCAATACCATCATTACCCATTCCAGTTAGCATTACCTCTAAAAGTCTTGCACCATAAATTTTAGCAAGGCTACGAAGCATAGGATTTACAGAAGGGCGACAAAAATGTTCTTGTGGATTTTGATTTAAGCTAATAGTTAGATTGGTTAGGTTACCTATAATTTCCATATGATAATCCCCTGGAGCAATATAAATTTTTCCTGCCTGCACTTTTTCTCCTTCCCTTGCTTCAATACATTCCTTACCGCTAATGATACTAAGGTTTGATGCAAAAAGCGTAGTGAAATTCTTTGGCATATGAAGTGTTATAAAAATTGGTATATCAAAATTATAATTCTTTAAGCCACTAAATATTGAGCTAATGGCCTGCGGCCCTCCAGTTGATGCGCCAATTGCTATCGCATGTGGCCTAGGTATGATTACTGTGTTATTTATATTAAAAATTTTGGTATTATTTTCACTTGGAAGATACTCCGGCTTTGCGTACGAATTTAAATTCTGTTCATCTTTAACTTTTTTTGAACCTAAAGCCACTACTTTCTGCAAAATCTCTCTAGAAAACTCCTCTCGTGACGATATACCACCTTCTACTGAAGGTTTAAGTATATACTCATCCGCATATTTCATTAATGCTTCGATACTACACTCAATATTACTGCGTGAGAGAGAGGTAACAATGATTATTTTAACATCTTTCATTAACTCTCTTATTTGCGGAATAGCCTCTCTGCCATCCATTACTGGCATTTCAATATCGATTAATATAACGTCTAGGGAATCCCTTAAACTTGCATTGTCTAATTTTTGTAACGCTTCCAAGCCGTTAGAAGCAACTTCTCTGACCTCTATTGAGCTATCTCCTTGCAATATTAGGCGCATAGCCCCCCTTATGGTTGGAGAGTCATCAATAATCATTACTTCTATCTTCTGAGTCATATATATATCTTTAGCTTAATGTGCTGTCCAACCACCATCAACCGATATGGCTGAACCTGTTATAGATGCTGCATCTTCACTACAAAGGAAGGCAGCAATACCCGCTACCTCTTCAATAGTTACAAATCTTTTTGTATATTGCGGACCAAGCATAACATTCTTTATCACCTCATCCTCCGTAATGTTACGAGCTTTAGCAGTAGCCGCCACTTGCCCAAGAACAAGGGGCGTTTTAACATACCCTGGGCAAATCGAATTGACTGTAATATTCTTCTCAGCAACTTCAAGAGCTACCGTTTTAGTGAGTCCAATGATACCATGCTTTGCAGCAACATATGCTGACTTAAAAGGAGAGGCAACTAGGCCATGGGCAGAAGCAATATTTATGATCCTCCCCCACCCTTTTTCCTTCATAACTGGAACAGCACTTCTTGTAGTATAAAATGCTGAAATTAAATTAGTCTGAATAATAGCTTCCCACTTATCTACCGGAAACTCATCAATGGGGGATACAAACTGAATACCTGCATTATTAACTAAAATATCTACTCCGCCCATCTCCTCAGCCAAAGTAAATAACTCTTCCACCTCATTCAGTTTTGTAACATTTGCACCGCTATATTTTACCTTCACGCCATATTCTTTTTCTAATGAACTTCTTACTTCTTCGATTGCAGCTTGCTCACCAAAGCCGTTAATCACTAAATTAACTCCATTAGAGGCAAAGCGCTTTGCAATACCAAGCCCAATGCCACTTGTAGAACCTGTAATAATTGCAACTTTTCCTTTCATATTTCTTCTCCTAATGGACTAAATCATCACTATAACATGAAAGTGTTAAGAAAGATTTAATTTAAGGTTGATTAATTTTAGTTTTCGTAGAATAGCCCGCAATGAGTTTGTTTTGAAAAAAGATTAAAAAAGAATGGAATCGTATATTTTTCAAAGAAAGATTAGAGGAGAAAACGAGGGGCTTTAAGTTCAAGCCCCTCGTTCTTACTTAGCTATTTCATTTTTTTATCAAGATGTTTTACAAGTAACAAAGCTGGAAGAGAGATAATAGTAGTGAAGATAAAGAACATATCCCACCCCATAGACTCAACTAAAAAACCTGAACTTGTAGTTAAAGTACTATTAGCAAGCGCTGCAAAAGAAGTAAGCAATGCATAATGCGTTCCAGTATATTTCTTATTACAAAGTGAGCTCATATATCCTATTAAAGCGGCGCTTCCCATTCCCCCCGTAACATTCTCGATAGTTAAGGTAAGCATTAATGCAGAAGGATCAGCACCCATATGATTCTGCCAAACAAACATAAGATTTGATAACATTTGTCCGGTACCGCAAATCATCAACGACTTGAGGTTCCCTACTTTTGCTGATACTAAGGCACCTAAATACGCCCCTACTAAGGTAGCGATAGGCCCATAAAAACCTGAGATAACGCCAATTTGGTCTAAGGTAAAGCCCGTTTCAATATAAAATGGCTTAGCCATAGATGACAACATAGCTTCTCCCAGCTTGTATAATGCAACCGTCGAAAAAATTATTATAGAATATTCTCTCTTAAAAAGGTCTCTGAAGGGCTCAATAACAGTCCTATTAAACATTTCGAAATTAATACCTTGGAAGGCTATTATTTCGGATTTAGGTTCGCTAGAAAAAATGATAAAAATTGTACCTATAAGAAATAATATTCCAGCATAAAGAAATGCAGTATCCCATGAATATTTTCCTGCAACGAATAAAGAGCCAGCGCTAATACTGATAAGCCCGAGCCTGTAACCAAGCATAGTAGTGGATACACCCATAGCCTGCATGTTTTCTTCTAAGGATTCGATCCTAAATGCATCAAAGGCTGCGTCATAAGTGGCCGCAAAAAATCCTAAAGAGCAGGCCATTATTAAAGTTAAATTTATATTACTAAGAGGATCAGTTAGCTTAATAGCCGCGAGGGAGATTATAACACCAATGTTAGCAAGCAGCATCCAACTACGTCTCCGCCCAAGTAATTTAAAAAGAACAGGAAGTTTATAATGATCTACGAGCGGTGCCCAAGTAAATTTAAAAGAGTAAGGAGATTTGGCTATAGAGAACAACCCAATAGCTGTTAGAGCTACCCCGAGTTTCTTAAGCCATGTTGACAACATAGAGACAATTATCGCATATGGCATTGCACTTATCATACTTAAAATGAGAATTATAAATAATCTCTTATCAGTAAAGATATTTAGTAAAAGATTTTTTTGTAATGCCATATGATCCTCTAATAAATTTATTCTAAATAATATACCTTTAACCTATTCAGTCAAGGGTATGTAAATATTTCTGTTCTAAAATTATGTTTTAATTTTTTGTTTGGTAAAATTGTTTAATTTGTTCGAAATTATATTTCTTACTTAACGCTTCTTTCTGACCTTCAATATCTAAAGAAAAACTAATAGGATTCACTTCTTTATTCGCATTATCTCTAACTGGATAAAAAGAGAACTTTGAAGCTATTTTCGTAAGTTCATTTTCTCTATCATATAAAAGCGATAATGCGCCTGATGAAAAATTACTTTTGAATGTAACATCCGATAAAGTTAATGTTTTTGTCGTAGCTTGGAACTCACCCTTGATAGCATCAATATTTGTTGTTCCTTGATTGAAGAATTTTTGTCCGTCCGCTTCAAGCTTTGTTATGTCGTAGTTAGGCAGAGTGATCTGTAAGACAAAATCATCTACTGCGAGGTTTTGAATATCTATCTCTTTTGCAATGAAAGTACCTTTGGAAATTGTCTCCTTTAAATTATCACCAATAGTACTACTCACTGAAAAACTTGCTACACCATTTTTAATCAGGGTCTTAGGAAGGTTAGTTTTATTTACTTGAAAATTATTCAAAGCATAAGCGACGCTCGCTTTGAATGGTGTAAAAAGCGCTTTAGCAGTGCCAGTTAAAGTTCCTTCAAATAAGTTACAACTGAAATATGAGTTCAAATGCTTACTTTGCGTTAGAAGATTAAAACTTAAGTTCTCGAAAGTATAATCGCCTGTCTCTAGTTTAATATCTTTTGCTTTAATATTGAGATTAAGCTTTTCTGGATCGTAATAGCTTGCAAGAAATCTATGGATCTTTTGCTGCACATCCTCAAAACTACTTAAACGTATCATTCCGCTTAGAATATTTAGGTTTATTTCAGGTACAACATTTGTATGTTGTATTTGTCCTTTTAAAACTAACTTTTCATCATTTTTAATTATCTTTAAATTAGTTACATTTATATTATTTGGTAAAATTGAAGCATTTAAATATATATTATCAATTACTACATTTCCAACTTTACTATTGGTAAAATCTAGCCCCCAGTAGCCATAATTAGTGGAAGATTTATAAGATGCAATTTTCTGAGCATAGTCCTCTTGTTTCATGTCCGCTATCAGAGCATTTAAGTAATCTAAAGTCTCCTTGATTGGAGCAAATGAGGAGTTATTAAAATCGAAATTTTTAACTGTTAAATTTGTTTGAATTTTAGGAGTAGAAGCAATGAATTTTATTGCAGCATTTCCTTCAAGATTAACTTCATTTATATTAGCCTTGATACTCGACATAGATAGTTCTTTTTCTGTTGCAGCAAAGTTTGCTACTAAATTCATACTTTGTGGAGTAATGTCTGCACCCTCTTGTTTAACTAAAACATCGTTTACCCTTAGAACTCCTTCAAATATAGGCCTAAATCTATCTTGGTTAATCTTACCAGAAAGCTCTAAATGCCCATTTGGTGCAATATCGGTGCTAAAATTTTTTATCTCGATAGCTTTATTAGCGACATTACCATTTATATCAAGGTTTGCTAATTTCTGTGCATTTGGCAATATGATATCTTCGGCTTTTACACTAAAGTTAAATTTACCTTTCGAGCTAAATAAAAAATTATTTTTTGGAATATGATTTAGGATATTAAACTCTTTAAATTTAACAATTTCACTTAAATTAACCGCACCTAATTTTAGTTCTACTTTGCCTTCAAGTAAGTTTGCATTATTCAAGTTAATTTGACCTTCAATTTTCTCAACTATATTAGACTCAACTTTAAGATTATTTAAAGTAAATTCAGCTCCAGAGTCTGTTAAATCGCCTGTTAATAAAAGCCTTGCTGACTGATTAAATATGTAAGAGTTGCTAGTATTTTCTAAAAAATAATTTTCAAGCAATTGCCTGAAATCATTTATCTCAAGACTTATCCTACCCTTAGAAACACTCTCTTTAAATAGATTTAAAACAAGCGCTTGATCTCCTAACTTCAAAGAGATATTATCAGGTTCATTTTCAACTGATAAAGTAATATTATTATTTGCTTCTGTTAATGCGCTGATAAAATATTTATTGTCTTCTTTGTTAATGGTAACCCTATTTAATCTAGGCTTATCAACCCCGCCGAATAATCCATCTATATCAAAGTTGTTTAAGATGATTTTTTGAAAAGTGGTCTTTAAAGAAAATAGATATTCGAATAAATCTTTTTTGTTCTCAAAGCCATATTCTTTAATATTTGTATTTAATTTGCAATTACTAAGCTCAATATGGCTGATTCTGGGCTTAAGAGTTAAAAGCAACGATGGAACGGAGATAAATAATTTTGCTTGGCTTGCATAGAAATAACTCCCAATATTGATATTTTCAATAATAATATTAGGGGTTGGAGTAAATACAATATCCTTAATCTGATATTCGATATGGCCTACATCTCTATTGTCAAAAAAATACTCATTTAGATCGATGTTTTTTATAAGCGTGTAACTCCCTACACCGCCTGCTATAATAGTGCCTATGCTTATTAATAAGTAAAAAAATACCTTTCTCATGTTGTATTAATATTTATGAAATGTTAGTATGTTAGTTTTATTATTGTTATTTAGCAATTAGAAATTATGCAAAAACTACAGAAACTAATTTGTGTCGGCCAAATAGCTTCAGCGCATGGCATTCAAGGGCATATTAAACTACGTTCATTCACCGAGCCCGCAAGCAAAATTTTTTATTATAAAACACATTATGATGAAAATGGAAATATAATCGACCTAAAACAACTAAGACCTGATAAAGAAGGTTTTATCTGCTACTTAAAAGATATTAATACAAGAAATCTTGCTGAGTCGATTAAAGGAAAAAAAATATATGTCAGCCGTAGTGATTTCGAATCATTACAAGATGATGAATTCTACGTTACAGACCTTGAAGGCGCTAAGGTCTATGCGGCAGAAAGCAATGAGCACGTTGGTAACGTCATAGCAGTATTAAATTTTGGCGCCGGTGATTTAGTTGAGATCGAACTTAATAATCTTGAAAAAATTATAATACCTTTTAATAAAGATTTTTTCTTGAAAATAGATCTTGAGCAAGAGATAATCTATGTTAATTTGCCAAAATATTTATGAGTAGAAGATGATTATAAATTCACTATACCTAATTTCATTAACCGCTACAGTTATTTCCTTCGCTTTATTTTGGTTGCTTGGAAGAGTATATTCATTCAAGCAGACGATAGCTTCTCTTGAAGATCAGCTTAAGAATAAATTGACTGAAGTTGGGGATCTTAATAATGAAAAAATCGAACTTGTAAAGCAAGCTGAAGGCTATAAGAGCAAAGTGAATTATCTTGAGCAGCTAACTAAAGATTATGAAAGATTGAAAGTTGAGTCAATGCAACTTGCAAAATCGGCCTTATTTGACCTAGGTAAGGATTTATCAAAACAACTAATAGAGCTCCATAAGCAAGAGAACGAACAATCAAAAAAGAGCAGCGAGGAAAATATTGCAAAAGCGACTGAGAAGCTTAATCAGGAGTTTGAAAAAATCGTTCAGTCTGTAGCAGTTCTTAGTCATGAAGTACATCAGTCAAAATCAGCGGTAGACGTTGTTAAGCAAGCTCTACTTAACCCTTCTGGGGCTGGAGCACTTGCTGAAATTACGCTTGAAAATATACTTAAAAATTCAAACCTTAGAGAAGGTACTGATTTTATGATGCAGTACCATGTCAGCCTGAAAGAAGGTAACTATCGGCCTGATGCAGTAGTATTTTTACCTGGAAATAACCTTATGATTATTGATGCTAAAGCGTCAAAATTTTTGCTGGAAATTGCAGCCGCCAGTGAGCATGAAAAAGCGTTCTATGCTGAAGGTTTTGTAAAGACAATGAATAATCATTTAAAGCAACTCAGCCTTAAGGATTATCGCGAAAGTATTGAGCAACATTTCACGGCAAAATCTTTAAAAGTAAACCATATAGTTACTTTAATGTTTTTACCTTCAGAACATGCGGTTGAACAAATAACAAGTCTTGATAAAAACTTTATTGAAAAAGCTTGGGATATGAATGTTTTTCCAGTTGGCCCTTCAGGCTTAATTAATATGTTATCCTTTGCAAAATTCCAGATTACTGACCAGATGCGCCAGGATAATTATAAGCTAATACTAGAAGAGGTTAAAAAGATACTCTCCTCTATTAGCACCCTTGCTGAATATTCAAAAAAATTCGGCTCTAATTTACAAAGCATGGTCTCATCATATGACAAATTTGCAGGATCATTTAATAGGAACTTCCTCTCTAAAGCTAAACATTTACAAAAGCTTGGGATTGAACCTTCAGGGAACAAAAATGTGGCAGCAGCACTTGAGCGCTTCCAACTTGTCAGCTCTGCAATAGAGACGCTTGAACTTGAAGCAGAAGAAGTGAGCGTTGATGAGAGAGGCTTGGAGCCAAAGCTTGAAATTGAGGATAAAGTCGCTTGATAATAATCATAACTTTAAGTGCATTAAATATGAATAGATCAAAATGCATTATGACGGTTAAGCGATATATTCTAATCCATGCCTCAACATCAGAATAAGTAAAAATTAACCTTGATAGATGAAAGTTACTTACGAGTTTAAAATATAGTAAATTGGTAGAATAACAACAACTGCTTTAAGTATTGATGATGACACTTCTTGGGCGCTTGTAGTAAATGAATCTTTGAATATTAATTTTACTCGTGACCCATTCGACAAATTAATAATTGCGCACGCAAAAGCACTTGATGCTGTATTAATCACAAAAGATGAGAATATTTTACAGAACTACCAAAACGCAATTTGGGAATAATATACGGGAGTTTCCTCCCTATTTTTTTATTATTGAGACTTAGCAGTTAAATCTAAATATTCCTTATTTAATTCTCTTGTTGCCCAAATCCATATTATACAAACAAGCGCAAATACTACCATTAGGTAAGATGAGAATGCTTCATAACTCATGGTTGGTATTAAAATAAATACTAGATGCTGCAGGAATGCGCTAGCAGATTTACCAAGCTTAACCCCAACTACGTCAGCTGCTGCCTTACCTTTAGTTTTAAGCTCTGGCTCAAGCGGAACATATGACATCTCTTTAGTTGAATCAAACACCGTATATTTGCTTGATTTACTAAGCACATTCTGCACAGCCCCCATTGATACTGCAACTGTTAAAGGATCAATCATAATAAATCCGCCAAGCAACGCTTTGGTTAAATCAGGATAATTTGATACTCCAAAGAATACTATTCCTGTTACAAAAACCATTACAGGCGTGATAATCGCTGCATAAAACCAACCTAATTTTCTAACGATATTTGAACCAATAAGCACAAAAGATATTGTAAATATTCCAGTATAGCTTAAATAGCTACCAACAAAGGCTGCATAATCTTCAGTTGTAGGGTAAAGCTGCCTTGCCCTATCTTTCCATGGGCTTTCAACTAAGTTGATTGCAACACCATAGCATATCAAGAGAATAGCAATAAGCCTGATATATCTTGAAGATAATACCATCTTAAAGCTTTCAGCAAGTGGCATTTTTTTCTTTTTAACATCAAGACGCACTATATCTGTACCAGCAATTTTTAAAACTTTATGATTTAATAACCAAAATATATATATCGCTGCAAGACCCGATATTAATACAATAGATAGCGCCAGCTGAACTGAAACAGTAGTTTTAGTTAAACCCAAAGAATATTCGCTGATGAAATATGCACTAAATACAGGCAAGTACTCAAGGAATTTACCTGATATAACAAGGCCGGTTTGCCCAAGCAAACCGAATAAAGTATAGAATCTTTTTGACTCATCAACAGAAGTTACGCTATTTATAAATTGCCAAAAAAGCAGGGAAAATACTGTGCTTGGCCAAAGCTCTGCAACTACGTAAAATAACGAAAAGCTCCAATTACTTAAAAGTAAAATAAACCATTTAAAGTGCGGATAATGTTCTACTAAACGCTGAGTAGACTCCGCACTTAAGTGTATATGTTCATAATTTGGGAATAAATAAAAAGCAAAAAGCGCAAAAAATAGTAAAAATACTGACACTATTAGGTAAAATATCTGTTCTGCCTTAAAAATATTAATAAGCTTAACATATATAACAGACATTAACATTGCCCCAGGCAGCACCCCCCAAAACTTTAAGAAAGTAATGGTTTCTGTCCCTATCATTGTAATAACTATACTATCTTTCAAAGCCCTTATAAGATTCTGATTGAATAAAATACAGAACATTAAAGCAGTCATCGACAGGAATTTTGGTAATTCGTTTCTGGCTATTGGCCAAATATAATCTAAGATTTGATTTAGTTTAGAGGTCGATCCTTGAAGATCTAGATCTTTTTGCGGTGTTTTTGAAGTCATGTGTTCCTAACCTAATTTTACTATTGGCTAGGTCTGCATAATAAAAGATTATATTTCTTTAGTCAATATTTTATTATCCCTTTAATTAAAAAAGCTTATTTAACTATTTCTTAACTATTCATAACTATAATTAGTTTAGAGATAATTAATAACAGAGTGTTATGCCTAAAATAGCTGAACAAGAAAAACTTATCCAGAATATTATTCAAGAATCGAATAAGAACAATCGTTCTATTGAAAGTAGCTTTCAAGAAACTCAAGATAAACTCAAAACAACCATTAAAGATATTAGCGGTCAAAATGCTTTAGCCGGCTTTTCAGAAATAATTGCAAATCTTTCAAAAAGCGTTGATTTAAGGAACGGCATAAGCCATGAAAAAGTCATCGATCCTGAGACTCGCCAAACAATACTAGTTCGTGATGCGCGCCTGCAAAAAGAGCATGAGCATAAAGGCTTCTTTAGAAAACACCCAGAAAATTGCCCCGAAGCATGGGCTGAAGTTATGGCAGGATTTGCAAGAGGAGCAGTAAAGCTTGTTGAGATTGCCGGTAATGATTCCGATCGGCGCAATACTATAAATAACGCTAATAACACAAAGATCATCGGAATATTCCAAAAACACTATAAAGAAATACAAGATATAGAAAACAACACTCAACTCAAAGATCTCGAAAAAGCATATGCCAAGCAAGTGGAAGCTTTCCAAGAAGACCTTGTAACTTGCATGAAAGAAATGACCTTAAAGATAGATGGCAAAGTGCTTGACAATAAGAAAGAGATAAAAAAAGCTCTTGATTCAGCCAGGAGTTTTGCAAATTTAGAGGATGAGCACCATCCTGTTTTAACTATATCTGGTAATTTCAAAGCTGGAGAACAAGATACTAGTGCTATTACTTTTGCTAAGCCTCTGACAGAGAGTAACGATTTAACTAAATATAGTTATCAACTAGACAACTCTCCCACCAATAAATGGTTCAAGGAATTAAGCCCTGTCAATCAAAAGCTTGTTCAAGCGTATAAGGGTAAAATACTAGATGGTAAACATATTCTCTCTAGCCAATTAAACTTCCTTCCTGGCCTGCATAATGCATATATTGAATATAGAGGGCTTATCGATGATAAGGGTGCGCTTAAAGAAGGAGGGTTAACAGCGGAAGCTAGAATGGGGACAGTTGCAGCCTTCCAAGTAAAAGATAGCAAAGAGAGACTTCGTATTACCAAAGATAATCTTTTAGATCTAGAAAGTACTTTAAAGGAACACGGTTTAGGGCAGGTAAATTTATCCATATTGAATAATATTGGCGAACAAGGTGGGCTTACTAAGAAAGGCATACCTGCCTTAGTTGAACAAGCAGCTAATGAGCTAAATAAAGGCAGAGATAATTCTAGAAAGATTATAGTTAAGCAAGGCGCTGTAAATAATCTTGCTTTATTTAGACAAGCAAGAAACTTTAAAATGCATTTAAAACAATCTATTACTATGAGGCAAGCCCAAGGCTCTAGCAACGGACGCCAAGAAGAAGCCTTACCTCCAATCAATGTTGTCAGCTGTAAGAGCGGCAAAGACCGAACTGGCCTTGTATGTATTAACAATCAAATTGATTCTATTGTAGCGCAAGAAGGATTAGATCAAAACCAGAAAAAAGTTATTGCTGAGACTTTAGCTGATTCTAAGCATGCGCAATTCCTAGCCTCATCGCATGGCGGCACAAGAGGTATCCATGCACTGATTACTAATAGCGTTTATTGGCAGAAGCTAAAAAACATAGGTCAATATATTGGTATGCATAATCCAATTCAGGATATAGGCATAGATGATAAATTAGCGCCTACTAAGCTTGCTAAATTAAATAAGATAAGAGAAAAAAGCTCTTTTAAAAAAGCTATAAAAGGTCTAAAGAAAGGTTTTAGAAATTTAGTAAATCCTAAAGGTAAAAAGACTGCAATGGACAGCTCAAACCGTAGAAACTCAGGCTTCTCGCGCGGGCCTAATTAATTAGTGTGAAAATTATAAAAAGCTGCTTTTAAGAAGATTATCCAATATATGATCGCACTTACTCGTCCACTCATATATACCATTTAAACTTGGATAATCTTCTATCTTTTTATATTCTACAAACTTCTCTACACCAATTGCTTTAATTACGTCCTCAGAACAAAAATGCGCTTGGAAAGCACGCACAACGCCACAAGTCTGCATATCATAAACACCGGTCACTTCTAGTTTATAGCCAAGACGCATTAAGCGAGCTTGCAAGCCTTCGACAACAACCCCTCTATCCCCTACCCCAAATATTTTTTGGCTACGTCCTTCTTGGAGAGCAGCGCCAGGCCACATACCAATACCGCTGGCAGCAAGCCTTTGCCAAGGAAAAAACGCTCCTGGATCAACTTTACGATCAGGTGCAACATCTGAATGTCCTATAAAATTTTCTTTTTTAATATGGTACTTATTCTTAAGGAACCCACATAAACTAGTTAAGGCATGAATTATTGGCTCGTTAAAAGGCTCTTTCCCACTATTTACCAACTCTATACCGATAGAACAATTATTTAAAGCTTCAATCCCTCCCCAATAACTTTTACCTGCATGCCAAGCTCTTTTATCATCACTTATTAACGAATATATAGTACCGTCCTCATTTATAATATAGTGAGAGCTGACTTTAGCTTTTGAATCACATAATATTTCTATTGATTCCTTAAAAGGAATTTCAGTAAAATGAATTATTACATGCGTAATAGCTCCACTTGCAGGCCTATCATCAAAATTTGGAGAAGAGAAATCCTTGTTAATCTTAAGCATTTTAGTATTATATAAATTTTCAATCTTTAGAAATAACATTATTAAAACTTACTTGCAACATTATGCTTAACATGGGTAGTCTAAAAGTAAGTGATAGTTTACAAAATTCATCAAATAAAGAAAAAACACTTTATCATGGCTTAAAAATAGTCTATAAAGCCTCTTAAATATAAGGAAAATTGGTACTTAAATTGAACGTCATTGAGAAAATTAACGCTGAACTCAAAGATGATATAGCAGCTTTAAATGCTCTTATCTTACAGTGCATTAAAAGTGATACCGAACTTATAGAAGCTGTCGGAAGTCACTTAATCAATGCAGGTGGGAAAAGGGTGAGACCAATATTGACGCTTATCTGCGCTAAATTATTTGGTTATCAAGGCACCCTACATATAAATCTTGCTGCTTCGGTAGAATTTATCCATACCGCAACATTGCTGCATGATGATGTTGTTGATGAGAGTACTGTGCGCCGTTCAATTCCAACCGCCAATGTAATTTGGGGCAGTAAAGCGAGTATCCTTGTGGGTGATTTTCTTTTTAGCCAAGCCTTTATTCAAATGGTTCATGGGAACTCTATAAGAGCTCTTGAGAGCCTCTCTCAAGCTGCTTCCTTAATTACTGAAGGTGAAGTAATGCAGCTTACCAATATTCATGATATTGATATGCTGGAGGAAGATTACTTTAAAGTTATTAGATGCAAAACGGCTGAGCTTTTTGCAACTTCTTGTGAAATTGGTGGAATCATCTCTAACAAAGATGAAAATACTCTTGCTATCATAAAGGAATACGGTAAAAATTTAGGTCTTATTTTCCAGTTAACTGATGATCTACTAGATTATTTTGCTTCACAAAAAGAGTTAGGTAAAACCCCTGGCGCTGATTTTAGGGAAGGAAAAGTTACTCTCCCTGTAATATATGCGTACCAAAGAGGCACAGATGAAGAGAGGAATTTTTGGCGCCGAACTATGGTTGAACTTAAACAAGCTGAAGGCGACCTTGAAAAAGCAATTGAACTCATGCTTAAATACGATGTAGAAGCGCTTACCTCTGAAAAAATCAAAACGCTAAAGAAAGAGGCATCAACCCTACTCTCTAAGTTACCTTTTGACAATATCTATAAAAGTTTCCTTTATGAGTTAATAGATTTTATAGTAGTTCGTAGGAAATAAACTTCTTTCGAGACTTGCTTATAGTAACCTGAGTTATGGATAAGAGAATTTGTATATTATTTCTCTCAAAGGCTCTATTTGATAAAAAAAGCTACTAAATTTTTTATCCATAGTTCAGGTTAGTAGGGAATTTGAAGAAGACCTGGAAGGCAGAACCGCAAGGTGCTTATAGGTACATGAGGATTCGAGTACGGAACCTATAATGAAATTAGTTGAGTTGTGGTACTAGAAATAACGAGCGCAGCGTGAGAGTAATACGTAAGCGAGGAATGACGACGTACCACACTTTAAATAAATTTACTATATATACAAACTCGCAGCAGAAGTAAAGTTCTCACAAAGAAGTAATAACCTACTATTCAGTCATTTTAAGTCCCATATAATCATACATAAACGGGTTATCTTCCCAGTTACTGCGCACCTTTACATAAAGATAAAGGTGCGCAGTAATATCTAAAGCTGACTCAATTTCTTTACGGGCAGTTTCACTTATCTTTTTAATCATTCTACCTTTGTGGCCAAGTACTATCATTTTATGGCTATCGCGCGCTACATATATAACTTGGTGTATTATTGCCTCACCATTATCAAGATCTTGCCATTTTTCAGTTTCAACAGTAAGGTTATATGGTAACTCCTGGCTGAGGTTTAAGAATAATTGTTCTCTAGTTATTTCAGAAGCTAAAAACCGCATAGGAGCGCTTGTTACTTCGTCTTCTGAGTAAAGCCACTCGCTTTCAGTACAATTTGCTATTAGATATTCAGTTAACTCATTACAATTAGTACCTTGCAGAGCTGATATTTCAAATATTTTTTGAGGTTTAATAATTGAATTAATTTCTTCTTTAACTACTTTTATTTGCTCATCTTTGGCTAAATCTTTTTTATTAAGTAATATTATTGGCTGTATATTATGCTCACTTAAGTAACTAAATATTTTCTTAATATCTTCGTCAATTGCTCTTGTACTATCAACGATAACTGCTACAAAATCTGATCCAATAATGCTGGACCAAGCGGCTCTAACCATAGCCTTTTCTAGCTTTTTCTTAGGGGCAAAGATACCAGGTGTATCGATAAAAACTAGCTGTGTATCTTCAATCGTTAAAATGCCTGTAATCGATGAGCGAGTTGTTTGCACTTTAGGAGTAACAATGGAAATTTTTTGCCCGATTAAAGTATTAAGTAAAGTAGACTTACCAGCATTTGGTTTGCCAATAATACAGATCTGGCCAAATTTTTTACTCCCATTTTTTTTATTCATTTAAGAAATACCTTTAAGAATTATTTGAAATTTTCTTGAGCAACAATTTCGCTGCCTCTTTTTCCGCTGCTTTCTTTGATTTACCCACACCAACAGCAGAAACGCCATCTACTTTTATTTGCACTTTAAAGAGAGGTGAATGCGAACTTCCTGTTTGCTCAACAACATCATATGATGGTATTGGTAATTTCCTTGCTTGTACCCACTCTTGCAAAGCGCTTTTAGGATCTGCATAAAGTTCAACTGGCGAAGCTAAAACATCTTTCCATAGCTTGCTTATTACTTTTTTCACCTCTTCAAGGTTACTGTCAAGATAAATTGCCCCAATTATTGCTTCCATGGCATTTTCAAGGTTATTCTCATTTAAGCGGCCACCACTTTTCTCTTCGCCTTCCGTCATTATTATATATTCTGCCAGCTTAAGGGATTTTGCAATCTGGCTTATCTGCTCTTTACATACGAGGCTAGCACGAAGTTTAGCTAACATGCCTTCATCATATTCCGAATAACGATGATAAATAAGCTCTGAGATAACGAGATTTAATACAGAATCGCCTAAAAATTCTAATCGTTCATAATTGGATATCTTTGGCGAATTTTTTGCATGTTGATTATGGTTTAATGAAGGGTGCGATAAAGCCTCAAAGATCAAGGCTTCATCTATGAAATTATATCCTAAAAGTTGTTCTAACGCCTGTATATTATGCTTACCCATTGCTAATATTTACAGAGTTAAAGAATCTTTTAAACCTAATTGAGCCAAACCAGTAACCTACTTGTTTAATCTGCTCACTAATTGTACTGTTAGTTAGCCATAATGGATGTTCGGTCGAGAAGAAGATTATTTGCGCTTTACCAATGAAATTTACAAAAGGAATGGTTCCAATCCATCTACTGTCTCCAGAGCAATCTCTGTTATCCCCTAAGAAAAAATAATGCCCTTCTGGCACGTAAAATTCTTGAGTATTATTAGCTTCTCCCTCAGATTCCCCCATAGAGTTATCAGCCATTTGTAGAATATGATAAGAAATACCATTATCCAAGGTTTCTAAATACTTATTGAAATTATTGCCCTTTTTATCGCTAACTTTATCTACAAGCTTCCTCTGCATTGGCTTGTCATTTATATAAACAACACCCCTAATTAATTGCACCTTATCACCAGGGAGTCCGATTAGTCTTTTAACATATCTTTTCTCCATACTATGGGCAGGCCAGAAAATTACTACATCTCCCCTGCTGGGAGCTTTCTCTAAGATTCGTCCTTTGAATAAGTCAGGGCTAAACGGGAAGGAATGCTTACTATAGCCATAGCTAAATTTTGTTGTAAAAATATAATCTCCTTCAAGGAGAGTATCTTCCATTGATGTAGAAGGGATATAAAATGGTTCAAAAGCAAATGTTCTAATAACTAATGCTATTAATATTATGCTTAATATAGATTTTAATTCGTAAATTAAATCTACTTTTGCCGAAGGTTTTTTCTCTAAGTTATTTTTATCCATTTATCATCCTAAATCTGTAGCGAGTAAAGCTAATCAAATATATTAGCTGCGTCAATTGAGGGATTTTATACAATAATTATTTAAAATGCAAATTAAATACTATTTTAGTCTACAATTTAGATCAAGATTATTAACATTTTAACCCCTTAAGACTTAAATTTGAACCATATTACTGTTAAATAGCCGCTATACAGGGAATGCCTCCCAAAATAATATTTTTATTAAAATGTATAAATTTTTTATTAAAGCTCTTAGCGCTAGGGAAATTTCTTGTATAACTTTTAAACATAGAATTAAAAATGGTTAAGGGACAATGGTAAATATTCCTAATTTCGAACAAAAGTTCTATGCACTTAAATCGAGCAGTATAGGCCTTGAAGGCTGCCGTATTAAGGGCTATGCAAGTGTTTTTAACGTCATAGATAACCACAGTGACCTTATCGTTAAGGGAGCGTTTGAGAACTCGATAAAGAAGCATTTTCGAGATACTTCGATCAAACTTTTGTGGCAACATAATCAGGCTGAGCCAATTGGAGTTATCGATGAGCTATATGAAGACGAGATAGGGCTTTTTATGACAGCCTCGATTAATAATCATACTCAACGTGGTAGAGAGGTTATCTCTCTAATCCAGCAGAAGGCTATTAACGGTCTTAGTATCGGCTTTAAAATAGAAGATGTTGACTATGATAAGCAAGGTATTAGAGTAATTAAAAAAGTCGATTTATGGGAAGTTAGTATTGTTACGTTTCCAGCGAACGAACATGCCCAAATAAATTCTTTAGAGAAAAATATTAGCAAGTACGATTGTGGTCATAGGCTTGAACAAACCTTTAATCACGCGCTTAATATCATCTCTAAAATGAATATCAACTTCTAACATTTAAAAAAGGAGGATCATCATGGAAAATGTTATATCAACTGTAAATAAAATCGCCAAGGAATGGGAGGAATTCCAGACTAAAGCGGCACAACTTACTAAAACACCAAATACATTAACCAAATTAGAAAATGAAATGAAAAATTACGCTGATAAATTAAGTCAAATAGAGACTTACCTAAATAGACCATCTAATATCATTGAAGAAAAAAATTATGGAGTAGAGAATTTTATTCGCTTTGGCGAGCAGTCTCATTTAGAGTCAAAAAGCTTAAACTCAGCAAAAGATGACGAAGGCGGATTTCTTGTTACGCCTACTCTACATAATAAGATAATTAACCTTGTCACTCAACAAACTCCAATGAGGAAGCTTGCATCAGTAGAGACCATATCTTCTAATGCTTTAGACCTTTTAATCGAGGATAATAACTTTAGTTATGGCTGGGTTGCAGAAACTGCTGAAAGACCAGTAACAGATACAGCAAAATTAGCTCGAAAAAGAATTCTTGTACATGAATTATACGCCCAGCCAAAAGCTTCACAAAGGTTGATTGACGATGCAGAAATCAACATCGAGCAATGGCTTATCGAGCGCCTTAGCGAGATCTTTGCAGCAGCAGAAAATACAGCATTTATAAATGGCGATGGTAATGCTAAGCCTAAAGGTATTTTAAAATATGATGCAAATATTGTAGAGCAGATTGCAGCAACTGAAAGTTCTAAACTTTCAGTTGAAGATTTAATTAAGCTAATGCATTCCTTACCAGAAAATTTTAGCAAAAATGCTACTTTCTTAATGAATAGGAAGACGCTGACCGAGATTCAAAAATTACAGGATAAAGTTGGCAGATTTATCTGGCAACCGGCAATCTCTGAAGCAATACCAGAGACATTGTTCGGTATGCCAGTTATAACTTGCGCCGAAATGCCTGATATAGCTGAGAATAGTCTTTCAATTGCACTTGCAGACTTTAAAGCAGCATATAAGATAGTTGATAGAAGTGGAATGTCACTTGTACGTGATCCTTATACTGAAAAACCTTTTGTCAAATTTTATGCAGCAAGAAGAGTTGGCGGCGAAGTATTGAATAATAATGCCATTAAATTACTAAAATTTTAGAATATTTCGTGACATTGATCTAAGTGAAATGGTTACAAGAAAGTCTATAGTAAATTTATTTGAAGTGTGGTACGTCGTCATTCCTCGCTTACGTATTACTCATACGCTGCGCTCGTTATTTCTAGTACCACAACTCAACTAATTTCACTATATAGGATTATAGCTTTCCTGTTTTAGCATTAATCTAATAATTAGCATCAACAATGAACCAATATAAAATTATAAAAAATACTTATTCGCCTATTATTTCTCTTGAGGATTTGAAAAATTTTCTTCGAGTCACGCAAGACCAAGATGATAAAACTATCGTTAATATGCGCCTTGCTGCGCAAGATGTGGCCGAAAAATATACAGGCTTTACGCTTTCAGTCAAAGAAGTTTTATATGATATTTGTGCAAATGTTAATCGAGTAGATTTACCATATTTTCCGGTAAGTGAAATTGTATCAATTCAATATTCCAAGGAAGCACAAGAAGTTATAAACCTTCATTCCAGTTATGAGATAAGCGAATATGAAAGATGTATTTTCATTGATAAATCTCTGGTTGGTAAGAACCTGCAAATTCATTATTTAGCAGGCTACAAAGACTCAAGTAAAATAGCTCCTTCAATTATTCAGGGAATAATGCTTCATGTAGCTGAGATGTATGATCGAAATTTAATTTCAAGCATACTGCCAGATAGCGTAAAGACATTATATTCACCATATATAAAATACAAAATATGACTAAATTATTAGCTAGTAGATTAAGACATAAAATTACTTTTTTAAAAAAGAAAATTCAAGACTCTTTTGCCGAAGAAATTTGGCAGGAAAAGTTTGAAACATTTGCAGAAATTTTACCGCTTGATGAGCGCAGCTATAATTATATTGAAAATTTTAATTTTGGCCAATTAGTAACTGAGTCTTTATTTATTTTTCGAGTAAGATTTACCGAACTTCCATCAAGCAAGCTCAGAATTAAATATAATAATCGCTTGTTCGAGATAAAGAAAATAACAAATGTTGAAGAAAGGAATCTTGTCTTAAGTATTTTAGCAGTGGAGATTATATAGATGCTGGATTATATTTATAAATTTAAAGAGATGCTATATGAACTTATCATGCAAAATGAATATTTGAAAACCCATACTAACGGCGTATTTTTAAATATTCAACAAGATGCAAAATATCCATATATTCTAATTAGCGATTTCAAAGCTAAAAGCATATCTTTACACGAGAGGAATCAGTATGATGCAGAATTTAATATAACAGTTTTTACTCGCACCCCAAACCCTATAGAGCTCATGAAGATAGGGGAAAATATTGCAAAGATAGTGACAAGAGAATCTTTTAAAAGCGAATATTTTAACATTCTTAATATTAAAGCAGGAGGCTTTGAGATAAGCCCTGGCCATGACTTAATAACGACAAAGTTAGTTATAAGTTACAAAATGATTATTAGATAGATCAATAGACTTCTATCAAAAACTCACTTGCTCAAAAGAATTTAAAGAAGACTTGGAACAAAGAACCCAAGTAGACTTATGTTATATGAGGATTCGAGTACTAAACCTGTATACAAGCTCGCAGCAGAAGTAGAGTTCTCACAAAGAAGTCTATTCTTTATAGGAGCAAATGAGAACATTTCCCATTACTTCTTTTATTACTAATACTTCTCCAACATTAGCCGTCCTAGTTTCAGTAGAGTTAAGAGTCGCGTTCATAATAGTTCCTGACCACTTAACTTGCCCAATAAGCCCTGGTATAATCTTATCTTTAACTACTACAACTTCATCACCAATCATATCATGGTAGGTATGTTTGGAATTCATCCTAGAGCTAAAGCGTTTTAAAGGCTTCCAGAGCAGAGCAAACCAAACGCAACTTGCAATAAGGAATATAGCGATTTGGCTATAGTGGCTTAGATCAAACCTTTCACTTGCAAGAACTATTGAGACGGTCAAACTACCTAAACCTAAAAATAAAAAGCCAAGGCCAGGTAATTTTATTAATTCAATGAATATTAAAAAGAACCCTAGAATCATCCATATTTCTGAAGGTTGTATATTCCAATTCATACTAAGAAATTTCTCCTAAATTTTACGGTAATGGCTTTGGACTATCGCTTGCTTTTTCCCTAAGGAAAGCAATTAAATTTGCAATATCTTCAGGCTTATTTAAACCAACGAATGCCATTTTAGTTCCAGGCACATATTCCTTCGGCTTATGCATAAAATGGAATAAAGCATCATAATTCCATTCTCCGCCCTTAGAGCTCAAAGCTGCCGAATAATTATACCCAGCCTCACTAGCTTTCACGCGGCCTACTATATTCCAAAGATTTGGTCCAATTTTATTTATACCACCTTTTTCATAAGTATGGCAAGAGACACATTTTTTAAATATAGCTGCTCCCGCTTCTGCACTTGCTTGTTTCATAAGCGCAGGAATATCAAAAGTCACCGGTTTATCTTCAGAGGCAGCTGTGTTTTCACTCTGGCCTTCAGTCACAGCAACACTATATCCCCTAACCTTTGGGTTCAGCTCTGGTTTATAAATTATATCCGCAACAAAACCTACTAACATTACGATTAAAGCTCCGAGTAATATTGAAGCTACTACCTTATTTAATTCTAACCCAGACATTAATTTTAGCCCTTATAAGTAATTAATTATTATTAAAGTTTTAATACTAACTATCGTTGTTGATTAAGATACCAGAAAAACTATATCTCTTGCAATAAATTTAGCACTTAAGCAATAGAAATTTACTATACTAGAAGTTTTTTATATTATAATATATTATATAATTCTTATTTAACCTAAAAAATATATGTTATGATCGATTTAATTTTCGCTATTGGCATTCTTGCCTTAATTACCATAACCCTTGGTATAAAGATAGTTCCACAACAAGAAGCTTGGCTTGTTGAAAGGCTTGGCAAATTTGACCAAGTACTAAAACCAGGCTTAAACTTATTAATTCCTTTCATCCAGCGCGTTGCATATAAACATACTTTAAAAGAAATGGCAATAGATGTGCATGCGCAAACTGCAATTTCTAACGATAACGTATCGCTTAGTATTGATGGTGTTTTATATGTCAAAATTATTGACCCTGTCGCTGCATCTTATGGCGTACATGATCCTTATTTTGCAATATCACAGCTTGCTAAAACTACTATGCGTTCTGAGATAGGGAAAATACCTCTAGATAAAACTTTTGAGGAAAGAGAGAATTTAAATCATGCTATTGTTTCTGTCCTGAACGAGGCAGCAAAAAATTGGGGCATCCAGTGTATGCGCTATGAGATTAAAGATATTCAACCGCCAGCAAGCGTGCTTGGTGCCATGGAACTACAAGTAGCTGCAGAGAGACAAAAGAGAGCTCAAATTCTTGAATCTGAGGGAGCAAGGCAAGCAAAAATAAATAATGCTGAAGCTGATAAGGCGGAAATCGTACTTAACTCTGAGGCTTCTTATACCGATCAAGTTAACAGAGCAAGAGGTGAGGCAGAAGCGATTATCAGCGTAGCTGAGGCTACTGCAAATAGTATAGATGTTATTGCAAACGCCATTCAAAAACATGGAGGGAGCGATGCTGTCGCTTATAAAGTTGCAGAGCAATATATCGAAGCATTTAAGAACCTAGCTCAGAAGGGAAATACTATTATAATACCTTCAAATATCTCTGATCCAAGCGGAATGGTTACTCAAATAATGAGTATATATAAGGCCATAAATAGTGAAAAGAAATAACTGTAATGAGCAAGAAAAATATTACTGTTGCAGTATGGAATGTAAATTCCATTAAAGCAAGACTTAGTAATTTTATAGAGTGGGCTGAGCGTACTCAGCCTGACTTTATTCTCCTGCAGGAACTAAAATGCGAAGAGCATAAATTCCCTTTTGCAGAGTTAGAATCGCTTAATTACAACTATGCTATTAGCGGCCAGAAGAGTTATAATGGCGTTGCAATTTTATCAAAATATCCGCTTGAAGAGATAAATAAGAACTTTGCGGGTGACCCTGACCCTAGTCATGCTCGTTTCATCGAAGCTTCTGCGCAAACAGAAGCTGGTTACATCAGGCTTATATCAGTTTATGTACCAAATGGCGGAGAAGTGGGCAGCGATAAGTTCGAGTATAAACTTAAATTTTTTGATGAGTTTGAAAAATACATAGTCTCCAAGCAGTCGATCGATGAACTATTAATAGTAGGCGGGGATTACAATGTAGCTCCTGAAGAAATTGATGTTTATGATCCTAAACATTTACAAAACAGCACTTGTTTTACTTTAACTGAGCGACAAAAAATGCGCTCACTGCTAAATGCTGGCTTTGAGGATGCTTATCGCCTACTACATCCGAGTAAAGCAGAATACACTTGGTGGGATTATCGGGGCAATTCTTTCACCCACAATAAAGGGATGCGCATAGATCATATTTTACTTTCACCAAAAGCCGCCGATGCACTCGAAAAATGCTATATTGATAATGAGACAAGAGGCAAACTTACTGCTTCAGACCATGCACCAATAATTGCAGAATTCCGATCACAAAACCTAGGAGACATTTTCTCTTAAATTTAAATGAGGAACTACAACAAAAGAAAATCCCCAAGTCTCGGCAAAAAGCAAAAGTGTGAATCGTCACTTGCTAAGCAAATAATATCAACCTGAACTATGGATAAGAGATTTATGCGAGAATGTTCAAAATATACTTAAAACTTCTTTTATCTTTGGTTAATAAACACAGAGTACGAAAACTCACTTAATATAAAGCAATAATAATTGATAGGTTAAAAGATACTTCTTATATTTGTTCTAAAATTAATTTTTAGAGTAATAATATGCGAAGAGAACTTAACAACAATAATTTTGAGAGCGAAATTATTAAAGTGAAAGACTATGATGAAATCTCAGCCCCCTGCTTATCACTCAATAATGTAGATAGATTAATCGAGGAGTTGAAAAAATGCAAAAAAATTAAATTTTTAGCATTTGACAGATTTTATTCAGAAGATAGAGCTTTAAATTTAGCTAATTCTCTTAAAGAAATCCAAGCTATTGAAGAACTTAATTTGTACGGTGATATTTTAAACATTGATGGAGCGCTGGCCTTAGCCGTAGCACTCAAAAATATCCACAATCTACAAACCCTTCATTTAGATTACAATAAACTTGGAAATGCTGGAATCGAAGCTCTTTCAGAACTTATAAGAGAGAACCATAATATAAGATACCTTACTCTTTCGGGTAATGCGATAAGAAATGCTGGAGCTCTAATCCTTGCAGAAGCGCTCGCTGACAATAATGTTTTACAAGAGCTATTTTTAGATAATAACCAAATAGAAGAAACAGGCGCTATAGCTCTTTTTAAAATACTTAGTGTTAAAAGTAGTCTCAACAGTTTAGATTTAAGTGACAATAATATAGGTAATGGAGGATTTGATGCTGCTGCCCAATTCCTTAAGTCTAATATTAATATTAAGTCTCTAGCATTAGGTTCACACGAAACTAATCTAGATGATGAAAAATTGACGCCTTTGGCCGAAGTACTTAGTGGCTCAAGAATTCAAAGTCTGTATCTTAAAGGGCAAACAGTATTGGGAGTGGACACTAATAAATTGGTGGAAGCAATTAAGCAAAATGTATTTATCAATTATTATAAGGGCCCAGGTGAAAGTTTGATTCAAAATATTTTATTACAGAATAAACATATTAAAGAGTTTACCGAAAATCTATGTTTTAGAGAAGCATTAAAAGATGATTTTTCCATCAAAGATATATATAACCAAATTTTCTTTGATCCTAAAATTCAAGAAGCCATTACTATTTTGTTAGAAAGAAAACTTTCATCTGTTTCTAAAGAAGAGATAAAGCAATGTATTGAAAATCTTAGGTTTAACCTCAGCCTTTCTTATAAGACCTATGAGGAGATTATAACTAAAATTCCAAATTTAGTAGAGTTTTCTATAGATGAAGCTATTCCTAATTTTTGGTATATCAAGTCTAGCGAGTCTTTCTCAAGCTTGCCCCCAGAAATCATCAACAATATAGCGCGTTTTACCACGACTTCTGGTTTTACTTTTTGGAAAACCAAGCAAAAATATATTGAACAATTACCCCTTGAGCATGGCATAAGTGAGGGTAAAATGGAGATTGAGGATAATCCGCAAGAGGAACAATCAGCGCAGCTTTCCGGAGGTAATTCAGAAGATACGCTTAGTTATATATAATTATTCTGATATATATATTACTAAGAAGCTTAGACCTTGCAGAAAAAATAGGGGGGTAGGAAATGTTGCTACTTAGGGTTGATACCTTGTAACATAGATTAATAAATTAACTAATATGTAATTTTATAACCTAATTATATTATAACTTGCTAGGAATTTAGCCTAAGCGAACGCAAGTGACTAAAATCGGCTCATGCGCGTACCACAGTTCGCTTATCAAAACAAAAAAAAGCATTATAGTGAAATTAGTTAAGTTGTGGTACTAGAAATAACGAGCGCAGCGTATGAGTAATACGTAAGCGAGGAATGACGACGTACCACACTCTAAATAAATTTACTATAGTGTTTAATTTTGCTTCATTGAATTAGCAAATTGCTCAATATTATTGCTTAAACCATCGATGTTTTCAGACAAGTTCATAACCTTGTCTTTTAAGGATTTAGCTGAGTTAAAAGTATCGCCGCTCAGAGATGATACTTGTTTGATATTTTCAGTAACACTTTGCACGCTACCTGCTGCCTCGTGCATATTATTTATAATTCCGCTAACGATCTGATTTTGCTGCGCTACCGATGATGAAACATTCTTACTGATATTATCAAGTTTCTCAATAATTTTCTCAACGCCAATAATAGAGTCTGTAACGTTACTAACCGAATTTGTAACTGTTTGTATTCTTTCAGCAATTTGTTTCGTAGCTTTCATGGTCTCATTAGCAAGTGTTTTTACCTCATTTGCGACTATGGCAAATCCTTTACCAGCTTCACCGGCACGCGCTGCTTCAATCGATGAGTTAAGAGCCAGTAAGTTTGTTTGTTTAGCGATATGTCCGATTAGTCCAATAATTTCATCAATCTGTTCAGATAATGCCTTAAGCTCATTGACTTTTTGCGCAGCAGATGCGGTCTGGTTCTTTACTTCCTGAACAACCTGGCTTGACTCATTCACCTGTAAACTCACTTCAGACATCGACTTTGATAGGTTAGTAGAAGAAGTAGCTACCGAATTTACATTCTCTTTGGTTTTTTCGGCATTATCTGTTACAAATTTACTTTTATTCAAGGTAGTATCCGATGCCGATACTAGGTTTTCGCAAGATTGAGAAACTTCGCTTGCCACCGAAATAACGTTCTTTGTAACCGAGTTAATATTTTTCTCAAGGTCGCTTATTGCTTTGGCCAGCAAGTCACCTTTGCCTCTAGCATTCTTAATTCCTTCATTAATTCCCATAGCGCCGGTTTTAAACGCACCTTTTAAACCAGTTAAGACGATGGTGCGATAATATTTCGATTGGCTGACAGCCTTCATGGAAGCAGCTGATTCTCTCATAAAAGCATCAACTCTATCTATAAGGTCATTAAGCAACCATAAGAATTCACCAAGTAGTCCTTTGATGTCTTTACCGATAATCCTATCTTCAAGGTTTCCGGCCTGCCACTCTTTAACTTGATTATAAGCCTCGGTAATTGTCTTGCAGCCTTGCATATTCTGCCAAGTAGCCGCTGCAAATAAAATTAAAGCAAGGATATCCATTAGCTTTAGGGCATTCGATCCGCCAAGGTAAATGTTCAAGCCTATATCAATTACAGATAGTATCATTCCTAAAATAAGGAATAGTAAAGACTTATGAAAGAAACATAAATTCATCGTAGCTCACATTTTTTGATTTTAAAATTTCATTTAGCGCTGTAAAAGAGTTATCGAGGCCATCTTTTCTGTTTGTGCTTGCACGTTCTATTTTTAGTAAGTCTTTATACATTACCTCTATATTTTTTAGCACTTCTCTATTAGGCACGCGTCTGTTAGAATGATAACCTATGATTTGTCCATCCAAGCTCTATGTAGGGGTCACATGCGCAAAAACCCAGTAGTGGTCACCATTTCTTGCCATATTTTTTACATAAGCGAATATTTCTCTGCCTGATGCAATATAGTCCCATAATAGTTTAAAAATTACTCTTGGCATGTCAGGGTGCCTCACAATTGAATGAGGCTGTCCTAACAGTTCCGATTCAGTATAACCAGCAAGTTGAGTAAATAGCCTATTAGAATAAGTGATTCTTCCTTTAAGATCAGTACGAGTCACGATTAACTCATCCTCACTAAAAAATATTTCCCTATTTGTAGGTTGGATCTGTTTTACGTTCGATATTAGCATAAAATTAATTCGTTTTTTCTTATTTTAACCTAAAATTCATAAATAAATAAAGAATTAACAAGTCGGAACGAATTAATTTTGTATTTATGTATTATAGAGTCACCATTTAGCATACATTGAAACATAAAAGTATGAATAAAAGGTAAATTTTTAGGCGTCTGCAAATTAATTCTTTACTAAGGGGGTATGGTAATTAGTAGCATTAATAATATATTAACTTTATTTGAAGATAATAGAAGAAAACTTCTTTGGGGTAGATAATGGATAAGAATAAGCTAAAGAACCTTTTAAATGAAATTGCCAGCAACAAGCCGACAGAGATTAAATTGCATATGCAAGATTTACATCTAGATGATATTAAACAAATTACGGAAGCTCTTAAGTATTCTAAATCTATTATATCTATAGATCTCAGCGATAATTACTTAGAAGATCACTTAGTTGAGCTGGTAACAGAATCTTTAATCAATAATAAAGTAGTTAAAGAGCTAAATTTAAGCCAAAATAAAATTACTGACAAAGGGGCAGTGTATGTCGCAGAACTCATTAAACATACAAATAATAATATCACCAAAATAGATCTAGCGCAGAATAATATTGGCTATAAGGGAGCGCGAATTATTGCTGATGCTATTTTATCGAACCCTGGTTTGACTGAGCTTAGGCTTGAAGGGAACCCACTCGGGGGGAAAAGAGGCTTAAAAGCTATTGAAAATAATATGAGAAAGTCGAATATAATATTCTATAATTTTGCGCCAACAGTGGTGGCTGACCAGTATATGGATATTATAGTAAAAGGGAAATATGACTCGCTTGATAATAAGAAAAGAGCTGTTTTTAAAAAAATATTTCAAGATTACTCTGCAAAGTTTAAATTCTTTTTAGAAAGAGTAAGGCATTACTCCCCGCAAAAGATAAGTCAAGCATTCATGAAATTATCTAACCTTAGACCCTCATGTAATAAGGATAAGGTATAACCGAGGATATTGAGGCTGCTTGCAAAACTAAGTTGTTTATTCTATATTATTTTATTTAACCCTTTATAAATCACTCTAATTATGCAATCTAATGTAATATTAGGTAAATCTTGGGCAAGTAATAGGTTACTAGTTGTATCGATATCTTTAATGTTGATGCTGTCTGGAACTGCGGTTGATTTAATCATACCTAGTTTTCCTGAGCTACAAAATATATTTAATATATCAACCTCGATGGTGCAGCTAACACTCAGCGTAAATTTTCTTGCCTTTTGTGTTGGCTGTATATTTGCTGGCGCCTTAGGGGACAGGTATAGTAGACGAACTGTTATTCTAATTGGCTTGATTGTACTATTCTTAAGCAGTATCCTTTGTGCGGTGGTAGATAATTTTTATTTACTGTTAGTTGGTCGAGTTCTTCAGGGACTCGCTATTGCGCCAATTTCAGTACTTACTCTTGTAGTACTATCTGACGAATTTCCAAAAGAACAACAAAGATCACTGCTTGGTATATTAAATGGCTTTACTAATTTTGCTATGTCTATAGCGCCTATCATTGGCAGTTATATTTGCTTATATTTTGGCTGGCGCGGGAATTTCTTTTTTCTCGCATTATTCAGCTTAATTTGCCTATTACTTGGTTATATCGCCTTAGCTTCAAGACCAGGTGATCCAAACATCGCGCTCTCTCCTAAAGCATATTTGCCTTTAATCAAATCCTCTAAATTTGCCTTATTTTATACAACTATTGCAGCTTCCTTTGTGCCGTTTTGGGTGTTTATTAGCTTATCTCCAATATTATATATGAAAGATTTAAACGTCAAACTAGAGCATTTTGGCTTTTATCAAGGGGCTATCTGTGGTAGTTTTGCGCTGCTTAGCTTGATTAGCCCTACTATTCTAAATAAATTGGGCGCTAAAAGATGTTTTAACTTTGGCCTTATCGCTTGTATATTAGGCTTGCTGTTAATAATCTACGCCTCAGTAGCCAATATAAAAAATCCTCTATTCTTAACCTTGACAATGATCATTTATACTTTGGGTACCATATTTCCAATAAATATAATATACCCTTCTGCGCTGACGGTAATTAATAATGCAAAAGGTAAGGCATCAGCCTTTATACTTTCAGTAAAATGGGTATTTATTTCGGTTGCTCTTTGGGGAGCAGGAGCCCTATATAATCATAGTTTTACTGCAATAGGAATCGTTTGTATCATTTCTATAATAATATTTTTAGTAAGTTTATGGATTCTAAAAAACAATGAATGGATAGAAATGGATGCACCTTAGGCTTGATTATTTATTTTTAATCAGTTATCTTTAATGTTGAGAATACTTAGAATATTAAATATTTTGTTTTAAGTATTATTATTCGATATTTATGAAATTCATTATTCAATTGGGAGGTTATAATGAAAAATTTCTATTATATTTCACTAATTCTTGCTGTTATTGGTAGTATTAACTGGGGTCTAGTTGGCCTTGCTGACTTTAATTTAGTTGCTAGATTATTTGGTGATTATACAGCTTTAACTAAAATTATCTATGCCCTTGTTGGTCTTGCAGGAATCAATCTACTTTTTGCAAGCTTTATAGATAACCCACCAAATACTACATTAAGCTAAAGTTAGCTGAGTTATAAATTAGTTTTCTGTCAAAAAAAGCTATGGTAATGGCGTCACTAAAGCAAATTAGGACTATTACTCTTGTATGCGACCTATATTTTCAAGATCTTTAGTAGATTCAATCCTATTATTAGCTCATTTTTGGCAGAAAATTAATATCAATAACCACTTCCAACTTTTTTAAGTTTATAGCTCCAGCATGAGGGATGTAAAAGGCTCAACGAAAGCCGATTCTAGTAAGACGTGCGTAAACCGCGCAAGTAAGGTTAAATTCATTAAAGGCAAATATAGTGAAATTAGTTGAGTTGTGGTACTAGAAATAACGAGCGCAGCGTATGAGTAATACGTAAGCGAGGAATGACGACGTACCACAACTCAACTAATTTTACTATAAGTAACGCTTTAAGCTTGAACAGCATATCTATACTTATTTCAAAACTTTTTTCAAGACAATTTGCTGTAGACTCGGAACAAAGAACCGTACTAGACTTATAGGTATATGAGTATTTAAGTACCAAACCTATATATAAACTAGTAGCAGAAGTAGAGTTTTCACAAAGAAGTTTAATATAAACTACTTAGTGGAAAGAGAACTTTATATTAAATTATTCAAGAGAGAAGGAAACTTGATGCGAGGTTGCAAAAGCTTAAAAGGTTTCAACCGCGCAAGCTAAACCCATTTACAATACTTAAAAAAATAGGGGGGGGTAGCACACCGTCACTTGCTAAGCGAAGGAAATGATTGAAGCAGTCCAGTCATCATGCAAGGCTTGATAGTGTAGTGATTACTTGGACTGGATCGCCACAAAATGGCTCATAAAGTTTATTTCGCCGTTTTTCGTGATGACAATTTTTGACGCTCGAACTCCTAAAAAAATAGGGGAGGGGTCAAAATTACTACCCTAGGTTGAAATTTTGTAATATAGGTTAATATGTTAACCGTCGTGTCATTTTAGCCCATAACTACCACATATAGTGAGGATTTGAATTAATGAATCTAACTCAACCTATTTCGTTTTATTCTTGACTACAATAGACTGTTAATGTAAAATAACTTAATTTTATTTAACATTTGGATTTAGTAGTTATGAAAGTAAGCATTAGAGAGGACCTAAAACAACAGATTGAGCGCAAGTTAGAAGCCTCACAGTTATGGCCATTTAAAGAAGATTTAGAAAAATTACTAAATATTTATGCAAATCTTGAGTTAGTAGGTAAAGTTCTTTCTTCGTCAGCGAATGATGATTTAAGTCTTGGTGAGTTTTCTATCGCCAGCTATAGCTTACAGGTAGCTTCTAATAATATAAACGCTTTGTCTAAGAAATTTACTGGATTTGAGACTTCTGACCTATCTCTTGAGGAAGAAAGCGCCCAAAATTTATTACTTTCTTCATCCAATTTTAGCAATATATTAGATCATTTTTTCCCCAAAGAGCTTGAATATTCGTGGTTTAATAATGATAGATTAAACGCAGCTCACTGCAAGGATTTTATAGATTTTTATACAACAAATAAAGATTGCATGAATGCTAGATTCTTTGAAAAAGCTCATCTCGATCAAATATTATTTGATATCCAAAATCTGTTTAGCGAACTCCTTGCTATCGATGATATTTCGTTATTTAATATTGAAGGTAATATTGAGCCATTTAGTGAGCTAACAGAAAATTTCCAAGACCTCCTTACGGTTGACCATAATAAATATCATGATTTAATCTTAGCTCATAAGCAAGGCTTGATAATTGAGAACCTTGCCTCGCTTACGCCTGGACGTAAATATACTGCTGAATATCAATCATGTCATAAATTGCTAATCCAATCTGTGGCGGAAGCATTTAAGCAGTTTGTGCAATATTATAATGGAAGTGATTGGACGGCAACAGAGAACCTAACAGCATTTCATCAGCTAAGGGCTTTGCGAAACAATATAGCGCACTCTAAAGATTTTACTGCAGATTACCATAGTCTAATTATGGAAAACTATAGTCAGCTTTATACATATCATCATGCAGGCAATAGCTTATACAGAGCATTAAAGCAAGCAACAGCAAAAGTAAAGAAAATATTTGAAAGTAAATCTTCCGAAGTAGCGCTAATTACAATTCCGGAAAGCGATATGATAGAGCAAGAAAATAACAGCGCTCTCATCTCGCCAATACAACATAACAAGGCAGGAAAAAATAAAGGAAAGAATATCAATAAATCCTCGGTGAGCATAGAGGATTTTGATAAATTGCTTTCAAATATTATCGATCAAGATATAAAAGAAGGAATTCGCCATGAGCATGATGAATTTTCATTCCTAAGAAGAAAAGCATTTGAGAAATTAGATGAACTTTCCTCGATATTGGTCAAAGATTTTTTTAAAAATTTAAATCCTAATAATCTGAATATGAGTTTAGAGTCACAAGAAGCTGACTCCCTTAAGTTAAGCTACCCAAAGGAACTCTTTGACGTATTCAAGGGGATAATGTTACTTTGTACGATCGATCCTAACATACTTACTTATAATAATAACGTTGCTGGCTCAAAGGCTTTTTTAGAATTACTCAGTGCTTACCAAGCAAAAGTATTATTCTTAGAAATTTTAATTAGAGACGGTGTAAACCTTAGCCAAATTAATAGAAGCGTTGGTAATATTTTATTACCATTTTTAAAAAACATTCCTAAATACGTAAGTGATAATGATCTAAAAGCTTATGAGATAATCTTACAAAATATCTCGGAAGCAGAACGCCTAGATTTAATAAGTAGACCAATAAACAATTTACCAGAAGAAGCAAAATTTTATTTAAGGCTTGAAGTCCCTAGCGATAGGTTTGAAACAAAATATGCTCCAGCCCTTATAACCAAAGCTTCATTATTATCTCTAGCGGCGATCTCTGATAATAGTGGGAGGTTGTTTAAAATGCTTCTCGATTATGGAGGTAATGTAAATTGCAAAATCAATGCTAATTTGTTTTATGTGGATAACCAAATTCCAATGTTGAAAATATCAAATCACCATGATTTTGGTACTAACCCTAATCTTTTTCCTCAAGATTTTATCTTTGACCTTAAAAAACAAAGTAAGCTACCGAAAAAAGCAATTAGCATGTCATTGCTTGATTATTGTTTAGAGGTAGATAGATTTGATATTGCTTTAGAAATAGTAAAAAATGAAAATTTTGATATTAATTATAGCAAGCTATATTACTCGCCAATCATCGAGGACATAGTGAAAAAATTGCAGCTATCAAATATCAGTTCAACAAGCAATTTCACTACTCTTGATATGATACTTTTGACAATTATGAATAACGCTCATCCAGATAAAATAGAAGTGTTACTTGAAATTGGCAGAGTACTTCACAATAAAGGTCTTGATATAGAATTCTTTACAAACATCAACAATGACATTATTTTTGATTTATTTAACCGCGCGCAGAATCATAATGCTGAATGGTTAATAGATATTTGTTATAAGCATGCCGCAAAAGCTGAATTATTTAAGAACGCAATTAACAACCTAAATCCAAAAATCATGGAATGTTTACTTAAAAAAAATATACTTGATGACGTGCGCAGCAAACAGGAGTTTAAGGCTCTTACACCTCTTGATCGAGCTATCTTAAAAGGGTCTCCTGAGATTGTCGAATTGCTAGTAGAATATGGCGAAGAATTGACTGGAAAACATTTAGAATATTCGATTAAGAAAAACTCCGTTGAGCTAGTAAGCTTGCTATTATCATTAGGCCAGCAAGCAACTACAAAGCATATCGAGCTCGCAACTGAGAAAAATAATCCTGAAATTATAGAATGTTTAAAATTGTCTTTAGTCCAAAATGATATTTTGCAAGGTTACTCTGACGAAGATGCTATGGTTATTGATAATGCGCAGCAAGAACACCCTGTTGAATATATTGGCGCTTCAAAAGAAGAAGTTTGATTACTTGACGAAGCATAAGGATCTATCAAGCCCTGCAAGATCCTTGTAGGCTTGATAAAGTTTAAATCCATTTTCTGTAAAAATTTGAGTCACTTGCTGCTTTTGTCTAAAGCCAATTTCTAAATAGATCCTTCCTTTAGGAGCTAAGAAATTTGCTGCTTGATTAGCAATCTTTCTATAATTACCAAGACCCTTTTCCTCAGCAAAAAGAGCAAGACCTGGCTCAAATAATTTTGTCTCTTGTGCAAGCAGGTCAACCTCATCTTGTGCAATATATGGTGGGTTTGAAACTATTATATCGAAATTATCTAATTTTATGTTTGCAAACCAATCACTTTTTAAAAGCTTGAGCCTAGTATTAAGCTCGTGAGTCTTTGCATTATTTTCAGCAACTTTAAGAGCCTCATCACTAATGTCTACCGCTATTCCTGAAGCGTTTTGAAGCTCTAGCAACAAACTAATTATTATGCAACCGCTCCCTACCCCAAGCTCAAGAATCCTTAATGGTTGCGCTAAAGACTTATATTCCTTCAGTATAGCATCAATCATTATCTCTGTATCAGCGCGCGGAATTAAAACATCCGGGGTAACTTTAAAGTTCCTGCCATAAAATTCCTTCTCGCCAGTAATATAAGCAATTGGCACACCGGCAATTCTATGATCGATTAGCATGTTATACTGGGTTATAATATTCGGCTCAAGAAAGCGATCATTTTTGGTAACTAATTGTTCAGTAGAATAATTTAAAATATACCCCAAAATTACTCTGCTATCAATTGCTGCAGAACTGGAATAACTACTTAAGCGTTTTGCCCCATGTATCAGAGCATCCTTAATCTTCATGCCTTTATTGTATTTAAAATTGCTTCTTCGAGTTTAGAATAAATCTCTTTTTGGCCCATAGCGTTATTTGCTACAATTACAAAGCTATATAAGGCTTCATCCTTTTCGATATAGCCTACTAGAGAATATATACCGCGCATACTCCCTGTTTTTGCAAATAACTTATATGGGAAATCTTTAAACCTTTCTTGTAAGGTTCCTTCTTCTTGAGGTTTTGCCATAGATTCTTTGAAATTATTAAAATAAGGTTTCTGCGCTATTGATCCAAGTAAATCGCTCATTTGATTTGGAGTTAGCATGTTTAAGCGTGAGATACCTGATCCATCCATAATAACAGCTTTGTTTAAGTCAATCTTAAACCTCTTCGCTACGAATTGTTTAATATATTCCCCTGCTTCAAACCATTCATCAAAAATATTATTTGCCGAGATCAGTTGAAATAAATAATCAGAAAGGTAGTTATCTGATTTTTTTAGTATAGTTCTATAAATAGTTCTAAGATCCTTTTTATTTTCAGCGACAAGCTCAGACTCACGGCCTGCTGGTTCCTGGTTAATAGGTAAGATCTTTCCCTTTAATTTTACTCCATGTTTCTCCAAGTAATATTTAATAAACAGAGTTAGGTATTTTATATTATCATTTATAACTGGATTAATAGAAATTGGACTTGAAGATTCATTCAACGTCCCATTAACATAAATAGTGCTACCTTCAACTTCTCTAAGGATACGAGCTTTTACCGATTTATCTTTAATAGTCACAGCTTTATTTGATAAAGAAAATAAGTTCTTATAAGGAGTAGAGAGCTTTAATTTCTCCCCAACTTTTCCTGGAGCTGCAGTAAGAGGAAAGCAATTTTTATTGATATGCGTCCTTGACGTATGCGCGCCATAACAATAATGACTATCTACAACTACTTTATACGGACTTGAAGAGGGTAGTTTAAATTCACGCTTAATTATATAAAAATTGCCATCAATTATATCAACCTTGTTAGTCTTCAATTTACTGATTAATATATCTAAATCAGCATCGGAGAAACCTGGATCATCACCTATATCTAATAAATAATTAGCCCCACTTTTCTTTATTGAACTCTTTATTTCATAGTTTTCACCAAAATACTCAATAGCGCTTGCGGTCAGTAAAACTTTTAAGCTACTAGCAAAGTTATAAAAGCGGTTCCCATTAGTCTCATATAAAATTTTCTGATTTTTCAAATCGACAATTTTCACCCCAATATTTAGATGAGGATCGGTTTCTTCTATCAGCTGCTCTATTTCCGCTTTAATATTATTGGCATAAGAGCTTTGCTGATAGATAAATACAAAGATAGTTAAAATTAGAGTTTTAATCAATTGCATCGTAAATTATATAGATTTATTATAGTAACAAATTATTCTAATATTCAATTTTAGTAAAGTATAATCCATGCGCTGGCGCTGTTGGAGGAGCTTTCGAACGATCTTTCGCTAAAAGTATATCTTTTATGCCTTCAGGCTGCAATAATCCTACACCTACTTTTACAAGCGCACCTACTATATTTCTAACCATATGATGTAAAAACGATGGCGCAGATATGTGTAGCCTAATCTCATTATAATTTTTCTCAAGCTCAATTCTCTCAATCGTTTTTATAGGAGATCTTGCTTGGCAATGCACAGTTCTAAAACTTGTAAAATCATGCTCACCAATAAGATAATGTGCTGCCTGCTGCATTTTATTTAAATCCAGAAGTTGCCGCACTTGCCAAGCCCTATCTACATCAATAATCAATTTTCCTTCTCTATTAATAATTCGATACATGTAATGGCGTCTTTTAGCTGAAAAACGAGCATGAAAATCCTCGCTTACGATCTCGCATTCCTGCACTGCAATTAAATTAGGATTAAGAAAATGATTAATAGCCCTCAAAACTGTATAAGGGGTAAAGTCCTTCACTAAATCAAAATGAGCAACCTGCCCTATTGCATGAACTCCTGCATCGGTCCTTCCTGCCCCTGTTACCGTAACCTGCTCATTTGTAAATTTTGAGATAGCTTCTTCAAGCAAGCCCTGAACAGATAACCCTGAAGCTTGCCTTTGCCATCCACAGAAATTAGTTCCAACATACTCAACTATTATTTTATAGCGCGCCATTATAAGTTTGCATTAATTGTGATTCAAAAATTATACAGTAGAAGAATTTTTGTTGCAAGGCAGTATCTGAATTTAACTTATTATTAATAATTATAAGGGAATATCTTATCTGCGTACCTAAATTGATAAAAAGAAAATATTTTAGTAACAGTTAATCAAAAAATACGCGCAAAATTAATAAAGGTTGGTTTTTTAACTTTTTAATAACTTTTTCAGGTTATTATAAAAGCCTAATATGAACAAAGCACGGGAGCAAGTAATTAGCAGAAGCATTGTAGTAGGTAAGCTCAATCTAACTGCTCAAATTAGTACGAGACTTTTTAAATATTAGAAATTGCTGATCTAAGAAAAAATGAATTAGATATGGAAAAGAAAAACTCGGACTTTGATTGGAAGAAGCTTTTGAACCTTGATGGAAGCGGGGTAAGTGCTGATGCTTTTGATGAAAGCTTAATATATAAGGCGATAAAAAGAAAAAATTCTGAAAATATTAAAAGAAGTAATAAAGTTTATTTTTTATCGTTAAAGTACGATCAATCAATAACTCGCTTTTATTACGCTGAGATATTATCAAAGTATTTTAGTATCTCAAATCCGTACTTGGCAGAGTATATTTTTAAGTTAGAAACCGAAGGGCAACTATCTTGGAGCAATCTATCTTCATCCATCGCTGATTTGATAATGATTGAAGTTCAAAAGTATCTAACAGAAAAAAATATAAAAGCAAACATAATAACTAAGAAGGTTGAAGAAGATGTTGTCAAAAAGCCTGGAAATGACTTTGCATAGATCCCTCTCTATCGCAAGGGAATATAAACATGAATATGCAACTTTTGAGCATTTGCTGCTTGCTCTCCTAGAGGATCAAGATGCTAAATCTGCTCTTTTAGGGTGCAAAGTAGACATTGAAAAGCTTAACAAGAAACTTAGAAGCTTTTTAAAGAATGAACTTAATGCCTTAGTTGTAGAACATGTTGCAGAGGTTAAGCCAACTGCTGGGTTCCAGAGAGTAGTTCACAGAGCTGCTATTCATGGTCATGCCACCGGCCAAGATAACATCACTGGCGCCAATGTCCTTGCTGAATTCTTTTTTGAACATGAATCTTACGCTGTAATGTTTTTAAAAGAGCAACAATTGACTAGAATGGATATAATTAATTATTTATCCAAAAATTCTCAAACAAGTATCCTCACAAGAATGCAAAGCGATGGGGTTTATGGGCCCGACTATTTGTCTGAGCCGCATAAAACAGAAGGTCCGGATAATAAAGCTACTAAAGCACCACAAAAAGTGCAGCCTGAGCCTTCAGGGCCGGTTGCAACGTATTGCATTAACCTTAATGCAAAAGCAAAAAATGGTGAGATCGATATGTTAATCGGTAGAGAGCAAGAGATTGAAAGAACTATTGAAATTCTTTGCAGAAGGCATAAAAATAATCCGTTACTCGTTGGCGAACCTGGAGTCGGAAAAACTGCTATAGCTGAAGGTCTTGCTTATAGAATTGTTAATAATGATGTTCCTGAAATTTTGAAAAACTCTACAATTTACGCCCTTGATATGGGTAGCCTTGTAGCGGGCACACGCTACAGAGGAGATTTTGAGGAAAGGGTTAAAAGTATCATTAAAGAACTAAAAGAACTTCCAAGCGCTGTATTATTTATCGATGAAATTCATACTATAATTGGTGCCGGCTCAACAAGTGGTGGCTCATTAGATGCAAGCAATCTCTTAAAACCTGCTCTTGCCCGCGGTGAGATACACTGCATAGGCTCAACAACTTTTAAAGAATACCATAATCATTTTGAAAAAGACATGGCTTTAGTTCGTAGATTCCAAAAAGTGGTTGTACAAGCACCAGACATTAAAGGAACGATAAAGATACTTCAAGGGCTTAAAACTTATTATGAAGATCACCATAAGGTGAAATATGAAGAAGCTGCTCTTGAAGCTGCTGCTATGCTGTCAGATAGATATATTACTGATCGCCATCTTCCAGACAAGGCAATAGATTTAATTGATGAAGCTGGGGCTAGAAAGAAGATTTTACCATCAAGTTCCCCATCTAGAGAATCTCCTATTACGGTCAGGGATATTGAAGATATAGTTTCCAAAATCTCGCACATACCTTCAATCTCTATTGCAACTGATGATGTTAAAAGACTGCAACAATTGGAAAGCAATCTAAAAAGCGCAATCTACGGCCAGGATAAAGCTATAGAAGAATTATGTTCCAACATAAAGCTTGCAAAAGCTGGCTTAAAAAAGGTCGACAAGCCGACAGGGAGTTATCTTTTTGCTGGCCCAACAGGTGTTGGAAAAACTGAGCTTGCAAGACAACTTGCTAAGCTTTGCTCTATGGAACTTGTAAGGTTTGATATGTCTGAATATGCAGAAGCTCACTCCGTGTCCAGGTTAATAGGCACCCCTCCAGGTTATGTAGGCTTTGAGCAAGGCGGGCTACTTACTGACGCAGTTTCAAAATTTCCTTACTCTGTCGTTTTATTAGATGAAATCGAAAAAGCGCATAAGGATATTTATAACTTAATGCTACAAATTATGGATTATGGCAAACTTACAGATAGCACTGGAAAAACTGTAAATTTTTCTCATTCTATAGTTATCATGACCACTAACGCTGGGGCTGAGCAAATGTCTAAAGCTACAATCGGTTTTGGTTCTAAACAAGAAGCTTCTTTCAAAAATGGTATGGACGAACTTAATCGACTATTTACCCCAGAGTTTCGCAACAGATTAGATGCTGTTATTCAATTTGCACCTTTAGATGGAAAAATTGTAGAAATGATCATAAATAAGCTTTTCCACGAGCTTGGGGAACAGCTTGCCGATAAAGGAGTTAAAATTACTGCCGATAAGTCTGTAAAAACATATCTTGCGCAAATGGGCTTTGATAAGTTAAATGGCGCGAGAATGCTTGATAAAGTTATCCAAAATGAAATTAAAAAGAAAATTGCTGAAGAAATTTTATTTGGCAAGCTCAAAAACGGCGGTAAAGTACAAGTAAAATGCGATAAAAACAATAAAATTACCTTTGACTTTACTACTCAATGCTCCCTCGAATGCGAAGAGGGTTAACTATATAGTAGCATCAAATTGATATCTATAGATGCTACTAAAAACAACCATGTGTTAATAGCTTTGTATATTATAATTTATGATGAAGTTAAGGCTTTTTTAGGCAGGCGCTTCCTTTTTACAAATAGTAAGTAAGCTGATTCCAAATTTTTTTACTAGTACGTAATAAGATAAAGAAACAAATGCTTGAGCGTTAATTCACAGCTCTATAGATAGCTTATAATATCAATGTAATCCAGCACTTTTTTGGCATTTTATTTACTAACAATTATAATAATTTTTTCTTTGCTTACTTATACAGTTTTCTTATTTAGCTACACAGCAATAATGATTTTTTCTTAATACTATTACAATAACCCTGATCATAAATTGATTTATTCGCTGTGCTTTTATACTCATAATAGTGCTTTCCTTTAAGTATCTTAAAATTCTTTTACCTTTCTACGACTTCCTTCTTGATTTGTTAACTTGATCGTGCTATAGATTAAGAATATTGATTTAGCTTATATAAAAATCAGTTAACTGTTAATGTCTTTACTTTTAGTAACAAGAGTAAATTTAAACATTTTTTACGTTTAAGCCTGAATTTGTCTCTCTCAAAGCAAGGCGTATACCATTTCGGTAAAATTAAAATCAAAGCTAATAATTCTAATAAATAAATGGAAGTAAATTTATGCTCAAAAATAACGTCGAGAACAAAAAAACAAACCATAAAAAAACATTATTGTTAATCACTGCCTTAACAACAACTTTAATTTCTAACGAAGCTATAGCAATGCCGAATAAAAATAAGCAGGCAGCAAATCAGAAAAGGGTAGAATATCAAAAACAACGCAATGCTGCCACAAAAGCTCGCGAAACTCATAATCAACAACAAGAAGCGGAAAAGAATAAATTAGTAAATGGATTTGCTGCATTACCGTTCCCTAATACTTCAACTGATGAAATTGAGAAGTTTAATAACCCTATATTTTTAAACAACAATAAAGCAGTTGTAGTCCATAACAACAATAGAAATAACGAAAACTCTAATTTACCAAAAAAAGTAAAAGTGTTAATCGATTTAGATGAGTTGCTAGCTAGAATAAGAGAAAACAATAAATTACCAGCTATTACTGAAGGCGAATCTCTAAGTAAAAAAGATATGGTAGTTAACTATAGGGCAGTAGCTGGCGCTGAAAACACCTCACAAGGTAAAGATATTGTTGTCAATACTCCTTCTACTGCTGGCGCTGGAGATACTTCACAAAGTAAAGAAACAGTGGCTGGTGACAAAGTTCCTCAAACTGTAGAGTTTTTAGTTGACATAGATGAGTTAATAGCCCGTATTGCTGCGGATAAAAACGCAAAAAATATATTTCAAGTACAAGACCCAG
>JAQSWU010000007.1 GCA_029266475.1 Rickettsiaceae bacterium
TTATTTAAAGTGTGGTACGTCGTCATTCCTCGCTTACGTATTACTCATACGCTGCGCTCGTTATTTCTAGTACCACAACTCAACTAATTTCACTATATTAATAATTGTATAAGACTAGTTATAACTAACCTTTGTTTGAATGAAGGATTGTATTTTTTGAGTTTGTTCTGTTTTACTTAAAAAATGGTGTGGTTGCAGGAGCAAATTATCAATCGTAAGACGATTTTAGCAAAGGTATTTGCAGGGCTTTAATGGTTTGAATGCTCTATTTTGCCGCAATTTTTTTTATTTATCCGTCACCGTCTCTATTATTCCTCGTTTGCTTAAGTTTGCTTCTGCATAATATTATATGGGTAGAATAAATTAGGGCAATATATAGATCTATATATAGATCTATATAAGTCAGTCGCTTATAATGCGAAATTGATCCTGACAGGGCTTGTATTTAACCGCCAGGATTGAAGGTGAGGATATTATTCACTGCCGGCGTTGCTAGCCTTAAAGTTATAGTTCTCCCCTGAAAGAGATCTCTCTAGTGATTCAGATATGTCAGTTGCTATCATATCTTGTTCCATATAGAGCTGCGCTTCGTTCTCGTTTGAAGTAATTGCGCCTTCCTCTACTTCCTCTTTACCAGAGCTTAACTGTGTTTCTGTCTTAATATCGAACTTATAGTTTAGAGATTCATTTTGAGTATTAATAGAGCTAAAAGGATTATTAAACAGCGCAGGCTTTAATTCATATAATTCACTTAACATGTCGTTTACTAGTGCTCTTGTGTCCTCTGGGAGTGCAGCATATGCTAATTGTTTAACCAAATCACAACACATTGGATCTAGCTCACTTGAATCTATAAGACCTGTTTTTATCTCTTCAATATATTCATTTATTGTTAAAGCGATATCACTTCTATATTCTGGGTACAAAGTATGGAATAAAACTATTTGCTTTAACTGCTCAGTATTATCCTGAGTTTTTATATTTGCTTCCAGTCCTTTTAGACTAGTTACATCCTCTTCTGTCCATTTCAGTTCATTACCTACATATTCTACAACCTTATTCCAAAGAACGTCCATCTGCAGGGAGTTATATTGCTCAGCTAAATAATGCTCCTTGAATGTCGCAAGCATAGATTTACTTTCCTCATTCAAAGCTCTATTAGTAAAAAAGTTATATAGCTCGTTACACTCCTTAGCCTTATAGTTACCCAAGTGGGAAGTTGCAACATTATCAGTAGGAAGACCTAGAAGTGTGAAAATACCTATAGTTAGTGCAAATGTATCCTGTGCTACTTCAAGTTCATGATAGAACTCTTCTAAGGTTATTGCAGGAGTATTGTTATGGGTACTATAATTAGATTGTACCTCTTTAAGCTTCTTTTCTACCTCAGCGCGGTGATGTTTAAGAGTGAAGATGTCAAATTCTGTCAAAGCTGACTTTAGAATCTTTTCTAATGAAAGCTTATCATTAGTTTCATCTTTAGCGTTAATAAATGCATATGCCTTACAAAAAGCTGTATCAAGCATCTCTTTGTTTCTGTCGGTTATATCTTTTATAGCTTGATTTATAGCCTGATCGTGAATTCCTTTCACTTCCAGAATAATATAATTATTCTCTAAACTTTTAGCTATAATCTCCTCTCCTTTATAACCTCTGCCAAGCCCAATTTGAACTGAGGAAAGCGCCGTATTCTTCTCTAACATTTGAGCTAAAGCACTTGCTCCAATATCTTTGTTGTCATTAAAAGTAAGACGAAAAGATTTGAGGGTATTGTTATTCTTTAAAGCCTCGGCTAAAGCCAGTGCCCCTTCAGAACTTATATTAACATTTGCTGTAAGATTGATTGATGTAAGAGTAGTATTGTTTTTTAAACTTTCGGCTAAAGCTTTAATGCCTTCTAATTCTATTCCACAGCTAATAAGGTCAAGTGATTTAAGGGTGCAATTTTCTCTTAGCATTTCAGCTAAAGCTTTGGCTCCGTTATCTCCTATTTGGTTAAATCCAAGCTTAATTGATTGAAGGGTTTTATTTTCCTTTAGGCTGCAAGCCAAGGCTTCTAATCCTTCACCACTTATTCCTTCATTATTCCAAAGAGACAGTGAGATAAGATTAGTGTTTTTTTTGAGCATTTTTGCTAGAGCCTTTACCCCTTGTTCTTCTATATCGTTATCATCAAGGTTGATTGAGGTTAGAGTATGATTATCCTCTAAAGTTTGGGCTATAGCAATTGCCCCTTCAGTGCCTATTTTGCGGCAATACCCAAGGTTAATTGATTTAAGGTTAGGTTTATTCATTGCTAATTCGGCTATAGCAATTCCCTCTTTTACTCCTAACCTAGATGTTTTTGAAAGATCGATTGATTGTAAGGACGTATTTAATTTTAAAGCCTCTAGAAGATTATTTAATTGTTCTTGCGATAAACACATATTTGACAGCTTCACGTCAACAATGGAGTTAGTTAATATATTTTTGATTATTTGTGCAAACTTACTTGAATCCATATTGCTTCCTTTATTACATAACATATAATGTTTTTTAAATATATACATTTTTTTATATATGTAAAGATTTATTTACTTTTTATTGACTATATTAGCTTAGTCATTAATTAAACTTAATAATCTACGGGTATTTGTACATAGGTCTCCAATTTAAAATTATTATAAGAGCGCTTTAAATTGACAAAATATCTTATATTATGCATATTATCAGCGGAAATAGCGCTTTCTTAATGAAAATTATTTAATCAAATTTTTGTCAATATTTATTCAATAGTAATACTATAGTGAATTTAGTTGAGTTGTGGTACTAGAAATAACGAGCGCAGCGTATGAGTAATACGTAAGCGAGGAATGACGACGTACCACACTTTAAATAAATTTACTAGGTGTGGAAACTTAAGCAGTAAATAAGGTTGAGAGTACTAACACTAATAATTGTTTAGAAATAGATAAGGGAATCTAATATTTATGCAAAATCAAACTCTATTATATTCAGTTTTACAAGATTTAGGCCTTAAGTCTTTGTATCAAACTAATCAGATAGGGGCAAATGCTATCCATCAAGCTGCTTTTCTTAATAAAGCAAAAACCATTAATATTTTAGTTGTTCATGGCCTAGATATAAATGCAAAAGATATATATTTGAGAACTCCTCTATTTTACGCTATAAATAATAGGAACATTCAGTGTACTAAAATGCTTCTTGACTTAAGCGCCAATCCAAATATCCAAGATGAAAGAGGTTTAACTCCACTACATTATTCAATAAAAAATAACGATGACAAAACTACAAAGTTGCTTATTAGCAAATATGCTAATATCAACATAGCGAGTAAGGACGGTTTAACTCCCTTATTAATTGCAGTTTATAAAGTGAATGTTGCATTTGTAGAACTCTTAATCGAATATGGCGCTGATCCAACTAAAGTCACAAATAATGGCTACAGCGCCTTTCACTACGCAGTGGAATCTGGTTCAATCGAGATAATGCGAATTTTAGTTAAACATAATCCTGTTGTTGATATTGTTAATAAGGATGGAATAACGCCTCTCGGATTAGCCATTAGTAAGAATTACTATACAATGATTAAAATCTTACTTGATCATGGCGCACAGATTAACGCTGAAAGTAAAACTGTACATAGTCCTTTGTACTTAGCAATTGCTGGAGGTAACATAGATATTGTAAAGCTCCTTATAACAAAGGGCGCCGATGTCAACAAAGCCGCATATGCAGGTTTTACTCCCTTACATTATGCTGCCTATAATAATCAGCTAAAGATTGCCATTTTACTTATTGATTACGGTGCTGATGTAGATGCGGAGGATAATCAAGGTAAAACCCCGCTTGATATTGCAGGAGAGCGAAATAGCGATGGGATAGTTGATTTACTGCTTAATTTAGGTGCCAGTAGTATTTTGTTAAAAGAAGATCCAAGCCTTTCACTTGAAAATTTTTCCTTAGTTGCTCCTAGTGAGCCTAACCTTGAGCCTACAGGTAATATAAATGAATTTATATAGCAGTTGTTAATGTTTTATACCTATTATATATAGTATCTGTTATATCTAACTTCTTAAAAGCCAACTTGCATTTATCTTTAAAGGTCAAAGAAGCAATTCCTTGTACTTCGCAGGCCGTACCTGTTATAAAACATTCATCCATTGATTTTATATCCTCAAGGCTTAAATGTTGTTCAGTGCATTTAATGTTCAGTTCTCTAGCTATCTCTATTACGGTTTGGCGAGTTATACCATTTAAGAAACAATCAGGGGTAGGGGTAAATAATTCCCCATCTCTACAGAAAAATATATTTGAAGTTGTGCATTCAGTTATATAGCCTCGAGAATCAAGTAGTATTGCATCATCAAAGCCTTCATCTAAAGCTTCATTTTTGCTCTTGGTAAGCAGAGGGTAATTTGCTGCAGACTTACAGTTAACTGGAAACATATCGGCGCTTGGTTTAACCCATCTACTTATATGTACATTCAATCTTTTCTTTGGAGCAGGTGTTAAATAAGAAGGGGGGCACCAAGCTGCAATCATAACATTGACTGTATGATCTTTAGTGCTAATCCACACATTATCAGAGCCAAACCAGACAAGGGGACGGACATAAGCTTCTGTTATATTATTCATGGTTAAGCAATCTTGCGAGGCTTTCATGATCTCTTCTAAGCTAAAAGGGATTTTTAAGCCATATGTCTCAGCTGATTTAAATAGCCTTTCAGTATGCTCCCTTAATTTAAATATTTTTCCATTATAAGCACGTTCGCCCTCAAAAACTGAAGTACCATAATGTAGACTATGAGTTAGGAAGTGTAACTTTGCTTCGCTCCAATCGATAAAATGACCATTAAACCAGATTTTACCGGATAATTGATCTAAAGCTATTATATTCATTGTGTTTCCCAAATTAATTTATTAAAATATTAAATATATATAATTACTAATTTCACATTTATGGAATCAAATCCACATATATTAATAGTTGACGATGATAATAGAATTTGTAAGCTTTTGAAACAATTTTTTATTAGAGAAGGATTTCAAGCTTCAACAGCTTATAATGTCGCTGAAGCAGAAAAAATGCTCAGCTACTTTATCTTTGATTTAATTATATTAGATGTGATGTTGCCTGGCGTAACAGGCCTTGATTTTGCTAAAACTTTAAAAGGGCAGGGTGATAATATACCTGTAATACTTTTAACCGCACTTGGAGAAGCTGAACACCGAATTTCTGGCCTGGAAGCAGGAGCTGATGATTATCTAGTCAAGCCAATAGAGCCAAGAGAGTTGCTGCTTCGAGCAAAAAACCTTATCGACCTCTACGGCCAAACCAGAAAAACAAACCTAATTCATTTTGGTAACAATGTATTTGATTTAAACTCTAAAGAGCTAAAAAGGAATAGCGAGCTTGTGCATTTAACTACTACAGAAATTAAATTGCTTGAAATGTTTATTGATAAAGTTGGTGATTCTGTTTCGCGAGAAGAGCTGGCAAGTTTTATGGGTGGGCTTAACGAGCGATCGGTAGATGTAAATATTGTAAGGCTGCGCAGTAAGATAGAGGATGATCCTAAAAACCCTCGTCATTTGCAGACCGTTAGGAACGAAGGTTATGTTTTCTATCTTTAGTAATATCTCACTTGGCAGGTTTATGCCAAGCTCTCTTGCTGCGCGTTTCATGCTCATTATAACCATTCCTTTAATAGCCGCTCAACTTATTGGAATCTATATTTTCTATGTGCGGCATTGGTATAATGTTAGCTCATCAATGAGTCAAATTACAGCAAATGAGCTTAGCATAATCGTAGAAAGTTTTACGAAAGGAAGAAAGGACTTAGCTTATGAACTTGGTAGAGCATTGCATTTAGACATTAGCTTTTATCCATCGCAGAAAATTTTGCCATCAAGCAATATTAGAAGGGAAGAGTTTGAAACTTTCCAAAATATTATTGAAAAAAAAATTCCTGGTCGTAGTAACATTAGATATTCTAGAAGTCAAAACATAATTACCGCGTCATTTGAATTGCCAGATGGGGTGCTTGAAGTATCGATGACATCAAAAAGAGTTACTACGCCAACAACTATGATATTTGTCTACTGGGTTTTTGCTATAACTTTATTATTCCTTCTAACCTCACTAATATTTACTAAGAACCAAATCCGCTCGATTATCGAGCTTGCAAAAGCCGCTGATGATTTTGGTAAAGGTATTAATTACGATTTTAAGCCGAGTGGAGCTAAAGAAATTAGAATGGCAGGTCTTGCTTTTATTAAAATGCGAGAAAGGATTGAGCGGCAGATTGCTAAAAGAACGCAGATGCTGGCGATGATTTCGCATGACCTTAAAACACCGCTAACACGAATGAAGTTACAGTTAGAGCTTTTGCCTAAATCAGATGACATCAAAGAAATGGAAAATGATGTTATTGATATGCAGCATATAATTGATTCATATCTCGATTTCGCCCGTGGCGAAGGTGGCGAGGATTACCAAAATTTTCAAGCTGCAGAATTTGTCAAAAATTACGTGGATAGCATCAACTGGGGAAAAATAAAGATTACTTATGGTAAGTTATCAAAGAAATTACTTATAAATTTAAAACCCCAAGCATTCAAGCGTGCAATAGCTAATATTATCAATAACGCAGAGAAGTACGCTACCGAGCTTCATATTAGTATCTACAAAAAAAGTGAATGCCTTATTATAGATATCGACGATAATGGAATAGGCATACCTGATCCAGAAAAAGGTAAAGTATTCAAGCCATTTTATCGCTCCGATAATGCAAGGAATATTAGTAATTCATCAAGCGTAGGCCTTGGTCTTGCTATTACGAAAGAAATTATTGTAGGCCACGGTGGTATGGTTAGCTTGCATGACAGTACTCTGCTGGGTGGCTTGCAAGTTAGAATCACCCTGCCTCTGCTCGGATGAATATACTTTATTTATAAACCAGATCCGTTGTTATTAACTACCAAAAGAATAATCGATAATGTCTTAGCGTAGGTTATCATCTCTGCTATAAATAATGTTATTTTAGCGGGTTTTACTTTTTATTAATCTTTTTCAAATATTATATAATAAAAAGCCAATTAATATTGTTATAAATTATGCAAGGGAATGATAATTCTAGCTATTCGACTGGTAGCTCTGCAGAGGGTAAGTTTGAAAATATTCTCAAGCAGTATGATTTTAGAAAACCTAACGTGTTATCTAGTAAACAAGGAAGGATCAAGCCTGAATTTAGAGAAGGAAGTAAGGTTTCTCTTACCCCAAGCAATCCGGTATTAAATATTATCCATAAAGAATTGGATGAAGCCTTAGGTTTGAATGGTAAGAAAATTACCTTTCAAGCTAAAAATGATAATTCTTTTAACTTAGGAGAGAATATTATACCAAGATTCAAACAAAATGGTATAGTAGATCATATTATAGGAAAGCCAGAAAATAACATAGGTCCAAAATTAAAAAATGGAAAAGCAAGCCCTTTTAACGTAGGTGAGACAGTAGTTGCCGAATTTGTTCAAGATGGCATAATCCACATAGCAGTTGAAAATCCAGAGAAATACAAGAATCTAAACAATTCTGTTATGAAATTTAATGGCTTATGTGAAATTATAAGCAATTTCGTTATGGCTAATGATGTATTAGATAAACCTTGTAGCAAAGACGAACTATATAAATTGATACGAGGTAGTATTGACATCCTTGAAAAGGAAGTTTCCAAAACACATATTTTAAAAATTGCTAATGTTATAGAATTATTTATGGCATTTGCATTTAAAAAATATCCTGAGAATATCTTCTCAAGGAATGAGCAGAAAAAAATATTCAAGGACGGTAAATTAGAGCGTGATTTGATAGGAAGAAAACTAGATGAGTTACCAGAAGGTAAATACCTTAAAGTGTTTTGTCTAGGAAGAGAAGGCTTATCGCTTCAGGGGCATTCTCTTTTAGTTAAAAAGTGTCCTGGGGGTAGGTATGCCTATTTCGAGCCGAATTCTGGGGCTTATTATAATTTAACAAAAGAATCATTATTTAATAAGATCGAGCAAAGCGTAAAGGCATTCGGGGGGCAGTTTAAAGAAGTTTGCTTTTTAGATGCAGAGAAATTAGCCGTAAAAAAATCTTTACTCAAGCAATTAGTTGAAAAGTATTCTCCAAAGCTTGCAAAACAGCAGGGTAGGGGAATTCATTAGACTTCTATCAAAAAACTCGCCTACTCTAGAGAATTTGAAGAAGACTTGGAACGCAGAACCGAAGTAGACTTATAGGTACGTGAGTATTCGAAAAACGAACCTATATACAAACTCGCAGCAGAAGTAGAGTTCTCACAAAGAAGTCTATTGATTAAATTCAAGTTTAAACTATTAAATTTAATTTTAGATAATATCGCATTAATAGAAAAAGCGTTTTTGAATCACGTAATCAATGCTTAATCTTACCTAGCATTCGCTTGGTATTAGGTGTGCGCAGCATAAAAGCCTTGCGCTGCGCTTATTCTTGTTTTAAGCTAAACTGTCTTCATCTCTTTTAGAATACAAATTGTATATAAGAGGCTGCTAATGAAAGAAGAATATACAAATCAAACAATATGTAGGTTTAGTCCTGCTCTAAATGATCAGGTTGTTACTGAATTAGATTTAAGTAAAAATAAAATAAGCGATAGTGAGGCGAAACAAATCGCCTCTTATCTAAAGAATAGCCCAAGTATTCAGAAGCTAGTTTTTAATGATTGTGGCATTAGCGTTATTGGGGCCTGCATACTTGCTGAAGCAATAAAGATGCTTCCGAATCTCAATTTACTTGATTTGAGCGAAAATTATATAGGTAGTAATGGGGCGAGCAAAATCTTAAGAGCACTTTTCCAGCATGGAAAAATAAGAATACTTAATTTTGAAGAAAATCTAATCACTGACGATGCTGCACCTTTGATAGCAGGCTTTATCAAAGCCAATAATAGCTTAACTGACTTCAGGATAAGCCATAATAGTTTTGACGATGAAGGATACAGCATTATTCTAGAAAGTATAAAAGACAATTATTCCTTAGCAAAACTACATTTAATAAGTAAGAATATTTTAGTAGACTATAAGTTTCAAAATCAGATTCTAAGCTCTCTAGCAGAGAATAAATATGTTACAGAACTTGAGTGCGGGGAGGTAAGTATATCAAACGCTAAAAAACAGTGGGAGTTAATTAAGAATAATAGGCAAAATGTCAAGAATATAAGCAAGGTAATAACTAAGCTTGTAAAGTATGCTTACGCACCTTCACCCCCATTAAGCTTATCCGAGGTCAAAGTCCTTGAGAAGAATCAAAGATTCATAGAAAGTTATTTTAAAGCCAATTCAAAAAAATTTTTAAAGGATGCAGGCCTTACTGAAAGCGATATAAACTGTAAAAGTCTTTTAAATTTTGTAGAAAAATATAAAAATTTAAATTTATTCAAGCTAAAGGGTGTTTGCAAGGAATTCAGCACTTTAAAAGAGTCAAATTTTAAATTACTTCCAACCGAAATAATTCTACATATTTTAAGTTTTTGCTCATTAGATGATATAAAGAATTCTTATCAGGAAAATGCTTTAGAAGTGAAAATGCTATCAGAGCCGATAGAAGCAAATCATTTTTGCTTAGGTGTAAATATTAATTTTCAGCTTTGAATCACCTCTAATACTAACTTTTGTGAAGACGATTTTCTTCGCTTACAATACTTGCAAAAAAATGGGGAGGGGTCAAAAAACTACTACCCAGGGTTGAAACTTTGTAATATAACCTGAATTATGGATAAGAGAATTTGTATATTATTTCTCTCAAAGGTTCTTTTTAAACAAAAAAGAACCTAAAAATACTCATTTAGGGTTAACTAAACTCCGTTTTTTAGAACATTTTTCACTTCAAAAAGCTCTATTTGATAAAAAAATCTACTAAATTTATTATCCATAATTTAGGTTAAAATACAAACTCTCAGCAGAAGTAAAGTTTTGAGAGAAATCTATTTTTGATTCTACAGACTAAGGGTTAGTTTACAATGATTAACTTTTTTATAGAAAAGAAGCCTGTTTTTAATATAATAATACCACAAAACAAGCTTCTTTTATAGTTTTTACCCCTCAAATTCGATTAAAACCTCGCCAGAGGAAACATTGTCTCCTGGTTTTATCATAATTTTAGCAACTTTAGCAGCAGCTTCAGCAGTAATGATGTTCTCCATTTTCATTGCAGTAAGTACTACTAATTCTTGGCCTGGAACGATTTCATCACCAGGCTGTACCTTAACTGATATAATCTGCCCTGCAAGAGGGGCTTTAAGCTCATCAGAATGCTCCTTATCAGATTTAGGCAACATTATTGACTCAAGTTCAGCCATACGAGGTGAGCGCACGCAAGCCTTAACAGTTAGCCCTGAATGGGTAAGCATATAACCAGATGTGATAGGCTCAATTTTTACATTAACCTTTCTACCATTTACTTCGCCAGAAAATAGCCTGCTACCGAGGGCCCAATTAGTTCTTACATATAACCTATTACGGCCATTCCTGATATTATAGCCATCTGGTACTGGTTTGATAAATACTGGGTAAGCTGCATCATCGATAAAAACAATCCATCTTGTGCCTATCATATGCGTTTGATCGTTGAGCTGATCCTTTATGATGCTCGCTCTTTTCTGCTCAGTTAAGAATATATGAGTGGCTACTGCAAGAAAAACCTCATTAATTTCAGAGGTTAGGTTAGCACCTAGGAAGCCACCTGGATACTCTTCAGCAATAAAGCCAGTATTAATATCTCCAGCAAGGAACCTTGGATGCGACATGATAGCTTCAAGGAAGCTTATATTATGGGCGATACCGCGTATAACAAAGCTACTAAGGGCGCTTAGCATTTTATCTATTGCTTCTTCACGTGTTGGGCAATGAGTACAAAGTTTTGCGATCATCGCATCGTAAAACATGCTGACCTCGCCGCCAGGGCCAACGCCGCTATCTATTCTAATATGAGAGCTTCTCGGAGGCTCTTCATATTCCGTAATTCTTCCGCTTGAAGGTAAAAAGCCTCTTTGGGGATCCTCAGCGTAAATCCTTGATTCGATCGCCCAGCCATTAAGTTTAACATCTTCTTGTTTGAAGGAAAGCTTTTCCCCTGCAGCGATCCTTACCATCTCTTCAACGATATCTATACCAGTAATAAGTTCAGTGACGCAGTGTTCTACCTGGAGTCTAGTATTCATCTCTAAGAAATAGAATTGCTTGTTCTGGTCAACAATAAATTCTATGGTTCCGGCTGAGTAATAACCAACCTTGTCTGCTAAAGAGATAACTTGCTCATACATGCTTTGTCTTATTGCCTCATCGATGAATGGGCTCGGGGCTTCTTCAATCACTTTTTGATGGTGACGCTGGATTGAGCATTCCCGCTCACCAAGACAAACGGCGTTACCATGCTGATCTGCAAGCAGCTGTATTTCTATGTGCCTAGGTTGCTGAATGAATTTTTCAATGAATACACGGCCGTCGCTAAAACTATTTTCAGCTTCAAGCTTGGCTGAGGCAAAAGCATCCTGCATTTCATTATCATTATGTACCACTCGCATGCCGCGTCCGCCGCCGCCAGCTGCTGCTTTAACAATTACTGGGTAGCCGATTTCTTGAGTAATTTCAATAGCTTGAGCGGTGTTTTTAATAATTCCCATATAACCAGGAACGGTATTAACTCCAGCCTCAATTGCTATTTTCTTTGCTTCAATCTTATCGCCCATTTTCTTAATAGCTTGTGCACTTGGGCCGATTAAAGTTACACCTTCTCTTTTAAGAGCGGTAGCGAAATTTGGATTTTCAGATAAGAAACCATAACCAGGATGCACTGCTTGCGCTCCACTTTCCCTTATAGCCGAAATAATATTCTTAATAGATAGATAACTTTCAGTAGTTGGGGAATTACCAATATAATAAGCTTCATCAGCATATTGAACGTGCAAAGCATTGGTATCGGCCTCAGAATATACTGCAACAGTTTTTATACCCATTTTTTTTAGGGTTTTCATAATCCTGATCGCAATTTCGCCGCGGTTTGCAATTAATACTTTTTCAAAAAGTGGTTTATTCATATTTCTTCTTTAATAAATATTTATAAAGGTAGATTATCGTGTTTTTTCCAAGGTGTCTGCACCTTTTTAGTCTTTAAGAAACTTAATGCTTTACATATACGCCAACGAGTATTCTGCGGGAGTATTATATCATCTAAAAATCCCCTTGAAGCTGCAACAAACGGAGTTGTAACAGTTTCTTTATATTCAGCAAGCTTTCGCTTCGTAGCTTCTGGATCTCCGATTACATCTTTAAAAATTATCTCAACGGCCCCTTCAGCCCCCATTACAGCAATTTCAGAGTTTGCCCAAGCATAATTAACATCACCCTTTAGATGCTTCGAGTTCATTACAATATATGCACCGCCATAGGCTTTTCTAGTAATAACAGTAACCTTAGGTACCGTAGCTTCGGCATAAGCATAAAGTAATTTAGCACCATGTTTGATTATACCGCTATGTTCTTGGTTAGTTCCTGGTAAAAATCCGGGTACGTCTACTAAAGTTACAAGTGGAATACTGAATGCATCGCAAAACCTTATAAACCTTGCTGCTTTCCTTGAGGCATTAATGTCAAGGCAGCCAGCAAGATTCATTGGTTGGTTTGCAACGAAGCCAACAGGTTTGCCTTCCATATAGCCAAAGCCAATAATGATATTTTTAGCAAATTCTGCTTGTAATTCAAAGAACTCACCTTCATCTACTATCCTTTCTATCAACTCTTTCATATCATATGGTTTGTTGGGATTAGATGGCACCAAAGTATTAAGCGACATATCAACTCTATCAGCTGGGTCTTTTGTAATCCTTGTTGGCGGGGTATGTCTATTAGATAATGGTAAGAAATTAAAGAACCTTCTGGTTTCAAGCAATGCTTCAATATCATTTTTAAAAGCAAGGTCTGCAACACCAGTTTTAGCAGTATGGACTCTGTGCCCTCCGAGTTTTTCTTGCGATACCTCCTCACCGGTTACAGTTTTTACAACATCAGGGCCAGTTACGAACATATAAGATGTATCTTTAACCATGAAAACAAAATCAGTTAAGGCGGGGGAGTAAACAGCTCCGCCGGCGCAAGGTCCCATAATAAGCGATATTTGAGGAATAACACCTGAAGCTGCCACATTTCGGTGGAATATTTCTCCATAACCGCCAAGGGCATCGACCCCTTCTTGAATCCTAGCTCCGCCTGAATCGTTTATTCCAATGACAGGGGCGCCAACTTCCATGGCCATATCCATTATTTGACAGATCTTCTTTGCATGATATTCACCAAGAGAGCCACCAAGCACAGTAAAATCTTGGCTATAGACAAAAACCAGCCTGCCATTTATGGTGCCATGGCCAGTTACAACACCATCACCTGCAAATTTTTTATTTTCCATTCCAAAATTCGAGCAACGATGCTCAACAAACATTCCTGTCTCTTCGAAACTATCGGGATCTAGTAATAATTCTATTCTTTCTCTAGCAGTTAACTTACCCTTCTTATGTTGAGTTTCTATCCTTGCATGGCCTCCGCTTGCACGCGCTTCTTGCCTTTTCTTCTCTAGCCTTTGATGAATCGATAAAACATTAGCATTCATATATATATGTAAATTTTAGTGATTTTCGGTCTACTATATACTAAATCTAATCAAATGGCAAAAAATGTTTGAAGGATTTCGTTATACTAAATTGGATAATTAGTTATAATCTTTCTAGATGTTATAACTAACGGCCAATGCCTAAGATTAATGGTCGTTGATCATCTTAATATGCTTATCTAAAATTGCACCAATACCACCATAACAATTCGGATAACTTTACCCTATGCTATGCTGTCTCTTGTGTTTCTGCTCTTTTTCATGTTTGGTTTTTGTGCTATGGCTTTGAGGTGACTTTAACTTTTTACTTTTTTCGAATTTAGACGCCCACGATTGTTTTTCATCTTTCAAATCTTTTAACTCTTCATTTGTGGTTCTTTTACTAGATTTTTTTTCTGCTGCAGCCATTTTTCTTCTATTCTCCAGATATGCATCGATTTGTTCTAGAGTAGTTGCGGCGCCTTCAATCTTTATACCGCTTCCTTGCTCAATAGCAGTTAATCGATCTTTTAATGCTGGAAGTATATGTTCGGCAAAATCTTGCTCAAAAGACGCGAGTATATTTGGCGCATATTTCTCAACTTTTGAGGGCCTTGTAATCTCACCATGCTTTTCAATATCTCTTGTATATTCATGAGCCTTTTGACTGTAAAGAAAGGTATATAGCTCTTTTCTTACTGATTTTTCCCTAAACTCAAGTTCCCTTTGCTCAGCTGAGTCACCTAAAATAATCTTCTTGTTACCTCTGGCGCCCTTCTCTACGTATAATTCAGTAAAGAGGGAAGAGTAATGCTTTTTTGTTTGACGTTTACCATAATCTAGCTCAAGAGCTTTCATAGATTTTAAATCCTTGAGCTTTGTAGCTTCTATCTTTAATTCTTTTTTCTCTATTGGATTGTTCTTATGTTGATCAAAAGGAGTAATCAAATCCCCAACACGCTTAGATAGCTCTTCTAGCCTTGCAGCTTTTTCTGGGGCTGATAATTTAGTTAGTTCATATAATGCTTTAATGTCTTCAGTAAAAGCTGTCATTTGTCGCTTTATAGTTTTGGTATCTTCTAATCCCCCCTTTTTTTTATTTGGGACAGCATCATTTTCAAAGACACTATCGATTGTATCATGCATTATCTCATGCATAATACAATCGATAGTGTAAGGTAAATCAGACGGATCTAGTGCTACTGCAACTCTATTTAATTTATCATCATAATATCCTCCGGAAACTTCTGCCCCTCCCCCTAAAAGACCATGTGAATCAATATAAACTATTTCTTTCCCTTTTACCTCATTACCTTGCTTTTGTTGATTCAACGATTCCACTATCTGGCTAGCATAATAAGATAAATTTGCTTTCAATGATAGGTCTCCTCTAGAAGCGGCTTCCTCGGCAACGGTCCATGCTGCATCAATAGCATAATTGTAAGCTTCCCTATCTTTTGGCTTATATGGAATGCTGACTGATTTAATTAATTCTGGTACGCTATATTCATACCTTTCTTCTGGTAATAGCTCTGGCTTATTTTGCTTCAGCTGCTCTTCTAACTTACTCTTTATCAAGGGCATAATTTCTACAGACTCTAGAAATTTCATAGCATTTTCTCTATCTTTAGCAAGTTCATTTGAATCTAGTGAACTAAATGGATTAAGCTTCCTAGCAAAAACTACATCGAAGGTTTCTCTCTCATCATTAGTTATAGTGGGATCGAAAGCTTTATGGTTGATAAGCTTCCTTAATATAGTGGGGTTAAATGCTGATGCAGCAAGGTGGGCGGCTGTGAAGCCAAACTTACCTTTTAAATTAACATCTGCACCATTCTCTAACAGTTTGGTTATCGCATATTCATTTCCTTCAAAAGCTGCTAAATGAAGAGGGGATAAACCTTCTTTATCTAGAAAATTTACCCTTACTTTCCTTTTAAGGACATGATCTAGGAGATCATTGTTATTATTTAGGATAGAGCCAGCTAATATACCGATACCTTCTTTATTTAGATGATTTAGATCAGCGCCTCGGTCTAAGAGTAAATCTAATAACTCTCTATTGAAATTTTTCTTAGGGATACTTCCTATTATTGTTAGAGCGGTATTTTGAGTGTTATTTTGGTGCTCCACAAATGCACCATTATTCAAAAGTGTTTTAGCTGCCTCAAGATTCCCCTGTTGTGCTGTAAGCATTAGCGGAGTATTACCATTTTGGGTTAGTTGATTTACTTTGGCCCCCTTTGTTATCAAAGTTTCTATAAGTGACTGATCGCCATACATTGCGGCAAAATGTAAAGCGGTCAATCCATTCTTATTAACTTTGTGTATATCAGCTCCTTTACTAAGTAAGTATTCAACCAACTTAGGTTGCTTACTGCGTATTGCAATCATCAAAGGAGAGTCACCTGTGTTATCAGCTTGGTGAGTTAGACGTTCAGCAAGTTTATTGTAACCTTTAGTTTCGGCAATCTGAATAGGGTATTCCCCTTTAGAGTTAGGCTTGCTTATATCCGCTCCGTGCTTTATTAAAAGGTCAATAATGCGCTCATTTTTATTACGAATGGCGTATGTAAGAGGCGTCTCTTGATGGGAAGCTTCCTTAGAAATATCATCCTTACTTTGTAGAGCCTTTGTAAGCGGCGTTTCAGGAATAGTAAAAAGTTTATTTATATCAGCTTTATTCCGCAAGAGGGATGAAATAAGTTCTTCATTACCAATCTGTAGGGCGGTAAATAAAGGAGTCGCTCCCTTATTCTCTTTATTGATATTGCCCCCTTTAGTAATATACAAATCTATTAATGCTGCATCAGCATTCTTTAATCCAATAATATTTACTAAGGGATTGAAGTCACTTTGATCATATCTTTTGATAAAATTTGTAAATTCAGGTGATTTAATTATTTCTTTAAGCTGCTCAACGTTACTTGTGCTTAGCGCTTCAGTGAAATTTTTATATAATTGTGTTGTATCTACCGGCATAAAATATTTTTTCTTTTTATATATGATTCTATATTTTATAAGTTAATAATTAATTAAAAGCTGCAAAAATATTATTTCTTACCATTGCAAGAATTAATAGTTTACATTATAATTCTTATTTTTCTTTAACTATTATTATTCCTTATGCTTATTCAAATTTATTCTGGAACCATTGAACTTACTATTAATAAAGGTCTAAAACTTATCATAGAAAAGATAATTACGCCTGATGTTGATATTACAATCAGTGTTTTTAAAGACAGAATTTTAAAGGTAGAAAATATATATCCAGCCAGGACTGAGTGTTCAGAAGTAAGTCCATATGAAAAGTTTAATGCTGATATGATTAACTTGGAAGCAAAATGTAATATAAAACTCTACCCTAATACAAGGGCGGTATTATTTTCAGAAGATTACTTTTTAAATAGCCAGAGAACAATAAAGCTCACTGAAACTTATTACCACTCTGAAGATCTTAAAAAAATTTTATGGGCGGATGAGCTAAAGGAATTCTTTCTAAGTGAGCAGAAAAAGCTAGAGGAGGCTTTCAAAAAAGGAGAAGTTGACTTAAAAATGGTTGTAGAGTTAATCAATCTTCTAATTTACTGCAATGAGAGAAAAGATTTAGTCACAACCGAAGAGCATGAGAAACTACAATCTCTGAAGAACGTTTGCTTAGAACAATTAGAGATAATTGAACCATATATGGAACTGGATAAAACTAATCTTGAAGACTTAACTTCTTTAAAAATATATATAGAGCAAATCATTTCAAGCACTCAATCAGTTCCATTACTTGATATTGATTATAGCTAGTTTTGTATAATAATTCGAACTTGGCACGAATATTGCATAAAAGGTAGGTGAACCATATTGAATGAATTATGCAAATTAATAGCAACTCGCTTAATCAAGATTTATCTAGCCTCAGGCCTCTAGATTCTATGCAACCGAAGTTGGCTAAAGGTAACCAATACAGCCAAAGTTTTAATGAGCTTTATCAATTATATAATGATAAAATAAACACAAAAGATCAATTATCAAAAAAGCCATCTGGAAAAAATACATCGATAACTGACAAGGATAATTTATATTTAAATGATAACCAGAAAAAGATATCGGCAAGACCGAAATCTTCAGATAAACCTCAAAGCCAAGAGTTTGAAAATGCTTCAAAAAACGACACAAGAAAGAGTAACGACACTTCTAAAACTCAGGAAGCATCTCCTAATAAAGAAGATAAAGACGCTGCTTCGAATAATGTTCCTTTGTCACCTAACTCTTTATCTAATAGTATAAGCCAGAATAAATATAGAGAAAATACCTTAAATGGCCAAATTATAAATGAAGAAATAGACATTGCTGAAATAGGCGAATTGGAAAAGCTTATTTCAGATATAGATCCTCAAGTTATAGGCCCAAATGATCTAGAGGATTTAGCGAGTAATTTCGTTAAGGATTTGGCTGAGAGCCAAAATTCGTTCGAACGAGACTCACAAAATCAAAATTCTGAAGAAGAATTTCTTTGGTCTGAGCGCGCGCTGCTTGAAGATAGCTTTACTAATGCTCAGGCTGAGCTATCCGAAAGAGAGCTTTCAGAGTTAATTCCAACCAGTTATGATCAAGAAAATGAAGAAGTGCTGAACAAGAATTTCGATACGGTAAATGAAGGCTATTTAAATCTTCCGTTAATGAGTCAGCAAACATTTAACAATTCCTCAGATAAAGATAGCTCTAGCAGATCTGAGCAGAGTTTTAATCAAGCGTCTGATAACCCAGATTCAAACTCATTAAAAGCTGAATTTGCTTATGATCAGTTTAAAGGGGGTAACGAAGATTCTCCAAACTCTGCCTCTAATGAAGATAACAATCTATTAAATCAAAACTCTTCTTTAAAGGCAAGTATCGATGAAGATATTATCTCAAATTCATTATTAGATGATGAAGATACTGACAAGCAAATATCGGCTACGAATCTGCAGTTAAGCAATTTAAGCCCATTTGCCGAAAGGCTAGTTAAAGACGCTTCACAGGTAAGTGCAAGCAAGGTAGAACCTATAGAGCAAACAAACCCAATTGATCAAATTCGTATTAATATTGAAAAAGCTGTACAAGCAGATAAATCAATGATTTCTGTAGTGTTACAACCTGAGGCTTTAGGTCAGGTTGATATAGCAATGGAAATCGTAGAAGGCAAAATAAAAAGCGTTGAAATTAGTGCTGAACGTAATGATACGCTTGAGCTGTTGCAGCAAGATGTTAAAGAGCTGCAAAAGGTATTGCATGAAGTGAATAAATCAGAGGATGCAAGCTTAAATTTTAGTCTTAAGCAAGGGAGCAGTGATAATGGTTCTAATGATCGAGGAAAGAAACAAGAGCTCCTTGAAGTAGATAGAAAAGTGGTAAGTAATATTGTTAAAAGTTTTGGTTATATAAATGGTTATTTAAATTTGGCAAGTACGCCTGGTGGAATTAATATTGTAGTATAAGAGGATACTATGGCAGAGATCAACAATCAATTACAACAGCAAAAATTTTTGCAACAGCAGCAAAATTTTGAGCAGCAAGCTTCAGCATTGTCAAGACTGGGTGAAAAATACAGTGCGAAAAAAAATGAGTCAATTACGGCACTATCTCCGGAATTTGATTCAAATCCTGAAGCAGCCAAGAAACGAATGGAAGAAACTCAACAGCAATTTTTAAATATGTTGATGACGCAGTTAAAATTGCAAGATCCCACCGATCCTACTGATGCTGGCGAAGTTACCCAGATTACATCTCAGTTAACATTAGTTCAACAATCTATTGCGCAGACTAGTAAATTACAAGAAATTGCGCAGTCATTGAAAAACTCAAACTTGGATAAAGCTAGTACTTATATAGGTCAAGAGGTATATTATGATGTCGGCGAGAAGCAGTTATTTGTTGGCGCTAATATCGATTTTGAATATACAGTAGAATTCGATGGAGATTACAGTGATCCTAAAGAATATAGCTTAAAATCTAACATATCAATTACTAATGAAGAAGGTGAAGTTGTTTTTAGGACAAAGAGCACAACGGAGGGAGTTAAAAAGCATAATAATTTCCTGTGGAATGGTAAGTATATTGACCCTAAAACCAGGAAAGAAGTACAATTACCGCACGGGAAATATAGGATAAATATCGATGCTGAAATAATTGACAAAAAGCTTAAACAAGATAACGGTATAAAAGTGCAAGCTTCAACCCTTAAGGGCGGCATTGTAACAAAGATTAAAAACGTTGATGGGAAACCTCGTTTGCTTGTCAATAACGACTTAATAGATCCTGAGGATATTATAGAAATCAGTAGTAAACAGTCAAAAGAAAAAACCGACCACGCATTTGCCGACAGCCTAAGCTATATTGGCAAAAGAGTCTCTATTGAAAAGAATACTTTAAAAGTAAGAGGCGAGTATGCGGATATAGAGTTCCAAAATAATATTGCAAACCATGGGAATGCAATGATAAAAGTACTTGATCCAAACAACGGTGATTGCGTAGCCATTGCTTTTATAGACAAAAATCAGATTAAGGAAGGCAAAAATTATTATAGCTGGCACGCGCTGAAAGCGATGAATAAGGAAGATCTTGCAAATTATTATAAATATAAAAATGCTCCTAAAGAAATAAGCGATAAATATAAGTTAGAAGTTCTTCAAAACGGTGAATATAATTATGAAGTTTACATAGAAGATTTAAATTCTAATGCCTACAATAAATATACTCGTCAAATAAATAAGATTGAGGGTAAGGTAACTGCATCAGAGATAAGAGATGGCGACATTAAACTTACAATTGATGGTAAAGAATATTCATATAAGAATGTTCATAGAGTAGAAGAAGGAAGTGAAGTATCGGCTATGCCTCTTCTTAGTGGATCAAATAATTTCTTAGGCAAAACCCTGGTGTATAGTAATGACTTTTTTAATTTCGATCAAAAAGGCGAGCTACATATCCCTTTTAAATTAGACGCCCCCCATTCTTATAATTATTTTGGCGCAGAGCTTAGAATTTTCGATTTAAATGGTAGATTAGTAGATGTTTTAAAGAAAGATCAAGATCAGATAAAATTTGCTGGAGAGCTACCACCTCCACATTATCTTCAGCTAAATAAAACATCAAAAGACTTAGTAAATGAAGTAATAAAAGACAAGCACTTTCACACTGATGCCATATATAAAACTTTATCTATTTCTGATAAGCAAAATGTTGATAGCTACATTAACCAGATTGCGCCAGGTAAAAACTATGACACTCTTGTAAATAGTGAGAAGGATAGGGTAGAGCAATATATAAAGGATAATAATCTCTATCCTCCATTTTCATTCACTAAACTTTCTGGACTTGCTATAGAAGAAGCTAATAAATTAGTGCGAGAAGAATTTGGTGAGATGAATTACTCTCACATAAAGAAAGCTGAAGAAGACAAGGCTAAAGAATTTGCAAGTAAACACTATAAGGGGTTTTATGAGCAATTACCAAAAGCTATGAAATCAAGAGTAGATGAGCTGATTATTAGCAAATATATAAATGATTTCCAATTCAATAATCTAACGTTAGAAGAGAAGAAAGCGGTGTATAGTAGATTCAGCTATAACGAAAGAGCTGAAAGATTTGACGCGCTTGGTCTTATTGATAAAGCTGCTATTATTGAGGTTTTACAAAAAGATTTCAAATTTAGCTTTACTCCGGCTATAGCAGAAGTCGATAAGTTAATTGAAAAAAATTATACTAACGTAGTCTCAAGAGTAAGCGATAGCCAGAAGCAATTAGTAATAGATTTTCTTAAAGGGCGTTTCGGTGAGAATGTGCTAAAAAACAGTTATGAAGAGACTATTGCAGGGCTTCCTGGTAATTATTTAGAAACAGCTAAAAAATTTATTGAAAATGATCTCGGTGTTAAAATTAGTTATAACACTTTAACCCCTGAAGAGCAGAGAACTGTTAATAGATTTATAAATAAGAATTTTGCCACATTTCCATCTTATAATACTTTATCGCCAGAGCAAAAGAGGCAGGCAGATAGCATTCTTCAAAAGCATTATGCAGAGTTCGACCTTTATACAAACCTCTCGAAAGAGCATCAAAATATAATTACCAGGGAGATAGAAAGTAATTATTATTCTGGTAATTATCATGATGTAGAATTTGATGAGCTAAATTTAGAGCAGCAGTCGCTACATAAAGCTCAGAGAAAAGGAGAAAATTTGTTTTCTTGGAACGGTGTGAAAAATAAGTTAACGAATGAACGCTTCCCTAAAGGGATATATAAGTATGAATTATCTGTCATGAAAGGTAAAAACATAGAAGAAGCTAGACCTGAGAAGATCATGGTGAACGAGGTTGGGTCCGGTATAATTGATGAAGTCAAGATTAATGGCGATGAATATATTTATGTTGTACAGACTCCGAAAGGAAAACAAGAAATAAAACAGGCTCAATTTTTGTCAATTAAAGATAATGATGCCGCAGCTTTGAATGGTGTAAATAGCTCAAAACTATTCTCAAATAATGTTAGTGGAGTGCTTGGAAAAATTATAACTTTTGATAATAATTTTATCGAGTATCAGAAAGACAGTCAATCAAACGTCGAGTTTGAACTGAAATATGATAAAGAAACTAACTACTATGGGGCAGAACTTAGAATCTTTGATTTAGAAGATAAGATGCTCGCTGTAGTAGAATATCCAGCCGATAAACTTAAATATGAATTTCAGCTAAAGCCCCCAGCTTATACCAGTTTAAATTTAGATTCTAGGATGCGTTTAAATAAATTTATTATCGAAAACTATTTTAATTTAGACCAGAAATATACAGGAATGAACGCGACGGACAAGCAACTGATTGATGATATAGTTGAAGACTTATCTCCAGGCAAAAGTTTTTCAATTTTAACTGTGGAAGAGAAAGATAATTTGAAGAACGCATTACTCAACGAAACATATTTCTATTCTTACCTTACAACTGAACAGCAAGCAGTAGTAGAAGAGTTAATAAATAAATACTACTATGAAGGTAAGTTACACGACGATAAATTTGATAGCTTATCTTCGGAAGAAAAAACTTTGAATGTTAAGCAAAGGCTTGGCAGAAATATAATTTCTTGGGATGGAGTAAAAGATGAGAGTACGCAGGAGAAATATCCAAACGGTAGCTATAAATATGAGCTATATGTAAAAAAAGGTAACAATCCAGAAACCGCATCCTTAGAGTTAATAAAACAAGACAATCAAGGAAATGGTAAGGTCAGCGAGATTAAAGCAGACAATGGAGAATATCACTTTGTGGTAGAGACCGCAAATGGATTGAGGACTATCAAAGAAGCACAAATCCTTGCTATTAAAGAGCCATCTTTTAACCCAGTTGAAGATGTGCCTTTGCCAGGGAATATTAAGCAAGAAATTGCCTCACTTGTAAATGAAACCTTGCTGCAGGTCGAAAAGCAATCTACTGAGATGTATATAAAGCGCCAGCAAGCTTATCAAGGAGCTCAAAAGACTCAAGCTATGAATCAAGATAATGCTGAAAATTCTTATAGTCCTATTGAAGCTTGGATGTAAAACTTGTAGGCTAAATTTAGATCCTACAAATTTAAGTACTTTTTTTAAAAAGTAGGAGCCTGATATAAAATGGGCTCCAAGCTTTGTTTAATCTTAAAGTTAATAGGACGCAATGAAAAGTGGCTTATATTTATAAAAGCCGCACATCGCAAGCCTAATTTAAGCGTTAGTTGTATCTACCCAAGAGATATTGCCGTCTTTGCGATAATATACAACGTTGAATCTGTTTGTTTTAGCATTTTTGAACATAAGAGCAGGTAGGTTCTGTAGATCCATTCTCATCACAGCATCGCTAACAGTTAAAGTGAGTATTTCTGTCGGTTTTTCAGCGATTATCGCTGGATTCTCGCCCATTTCCTCTTCCTCTTGTCCATATGGAGAAATTACATATTTGACTGCAGACATGCTTTCAATAGCATCTGAAGTCCTCATCCTGTCTTTGTGATTGCTGATTTTAGACTTATATCTTCTAAGCTGTTTTTCTAGCTTAGCAAGGGCGATGTCGAAGCTTGCATAAACTTCATCAGAACTTGCATTGCTCTTCATCAGGATATTGCTTCTAGTGCCTTCGTTAACAAGAATTTCTGTATCGAATTGAAAATTTTGCTTTACAAAATGAATAGTTGCGCTTATTGGGTTATCAAAGTATTTGCAAACAACATGATTTATCCTTTCTTTTACGTAATCCTGCAAGGAATTACCTATTGCCATATGCTGGCCATTAATCAAAATTTTCATAATTCTCCTCTATTAATTTAAAAAGTTACCATTATTTAGAGTAGGCTATAACGATTGAATTATCAATTAAAAAATTAGGAAAGCCAGGGACTTTTTAAACTACCTTTTCCCACGCTCCAGAAGCTCCTTGTTGCCAATATTCAAGAATAAGGTTTTGACTTTTGTAAAATTTATATTTTTCACGAGCGAATTTAAGTTCGTCAGGGTTGCTGCCATCGAATACGAATAATGCTCTATCGAATTGCTCAACAGGGAGCTCTCCTTGACCAACTTGTACTATAACTGTTGAATTATTTGGGTTTTTTAATTCGGTAGTAAGGAATATGGGCTGTCTTTCGGCCATTGGGTCATTCTCTGAGCCATGTGGAATAAATTCCTTTTGGCTATAACTCCATAAGGTTTTATTGATATTTTCTTGCGTCTCAGTATCTTTAAACCTTACTATTGCTCTTAGACCCGCGCTATAGATTTTTGCAAGTAATTGGCATAAGGCCTTATCTTTAGTTTCGCTTAATATTTGATAAAATGTGATTGTTGTAGCCATAATCTGTATATTTTATATGTATTATACGATATTTTGGTTATAAAATGCAATAATTTTCATTATGTTTGTAGTTTCAGGTAGTTATATCTGGATAGATCTAGATAAGTAAATTCAAAGAAGAAAATATGATTATAGTTTCAATTGTAGTTTTAGCTTATAACCACGAAAAATATATTTCAGAGACAATTGAGTCAATCAAGAAGCTTAAATATAGCTTAAAGAAAGAAGTTATAATTATTGATGTAGGTTCGACTGATGGAACTCTAAAGGAAATCAAGAAAGCTGCAGCTGATATTCAAAAAGTGACCATTATTTCAGAAAATGCTATGTCATTTTCTGCGTGCTTTAACAACGCATACCACTTAGCGCAAGGGGAATATATATGTGTATTAAATGGGGATGAGAGATTAACTCCTGAGTCGATTGATCTATTATATAATGTTGCAAAGGAGAACAATATAGATTTTGTAGTAGGGGAGAGGGGAACACATAACCTTAAACTAGATAGTAGCAATAATATAAAGAAAGATTTCAATATTATATATGAACCAATTAGAGATATTTTAACCAGTAAAAAATTCTACAAAACTGGCCTTGCTTCTGGGGGCGCATTCATTAAAAGATCGCTTATTGAGAAAGTCGGAGGGAGTGACATAGGTTGTTTCTATCCAGATTTATCTATAGGTCTTAGATGCGGAAAATATAGCCATTTTGCAATAGTGAAGGCGGTAATATGTTTTAAACAATCAGAAGTTACTATCGACCAGAAAGAATTCAATGTATATGATTGTCTGCAGGCGGTATCGAACTTTATAGATAACCATTCCGAGATTGCACAAAATAATATACAGTTATTCTATAAGTTCCTTTACAAAATGGTATTGAGTATAGGTAAAAAACGACTCTACAATACCCTTAAAATGATAGTATCTATATATCAATTTAAACATCATAGTTTAAGTGATTTAAAGGCTGCCTATAGGCAGGAATTAAAAAAATTAAGGTAGACTCTTAATCAAGTCTGGATTAAACAAAACGAAAATTGACAAAAGGAAGTACAATGAAACAAATTACAGCGTATTATGAATGCTTAACGAGTGAGCCATTCACTCTTAAGCCAATGATAAAATTATTGAAAACTCCAGGCTTTGATCCAAACAAACATTATCTAATAAAAAAATTTTCTACTAAATATGTCGAGAGCGACCTATTGAGCTGTATTTTTCTTAATGCATTTCGTCCGGATGGAAGAGCTGCAACAATAGTTATAAAAAATGATAAACCTGAGATGAACCTAGAAGCCAAAGCTCAAGCAATTTTTAATTATTATATTAAAGATAAAAGAGTTAAACTTGAAGAAGCCCCTGCAGTTACTACGCGCATAGGTACTATATTTTCAAGGAATAACCAGGAAATCATAATAAATTACTTTAAATATGGGAAATTGTCTCCTGACTATTTATCAATTCTTATTGGTTCTAAATGCTCATCAATCAGTATGGCGAACATTTATATGACTTATATCACAGAAGGAGTCAGAATTTTTTTATCCAATATGTCATATCCTGATTTTGATAAGGCTTTAGAAACTCAGCAAGCTAATACATTCAACGATCGCGTTCAGAAAATATTATTCTCTACTATGCAGGCAAAAGCAGGAAACCATCTAACAGATGCGAAGAAGTTCAATATTTATTCAGATGTATTTCAAGAGCTACAATCAACGTCAAAGCTAGCTAAAGACATTATAGCAAATAACTTGCAGCTTGATAAGGAAATTTTTAAACTGCAGAAAGATTCTTTAAATGATAGAGCAATAAATAAAATTCCTGAAATTTCTAAACTCCAAGAAAAATCCACTTTAGTAGCGAAATTGCTTGAAGATTATAGTGCGTATTTAAAAGCTCTGTGCCAGGAAGCCTTACCTTTAATCGAAGAGGATATTAATATGCTTACTATATTAATTACTGTTCTAGGGCAGGAAAGTTCTCATCATGATAAGCTTAAAAATGCTGTGATCCCTACTGAAAAAGGTAACTTCAATTTATTCTTCTACTTAAATGGAATCTGTAAATATATGACTAAAGGTTCTGAGGGAAACAAACTAAAGCAAGAGTTTCCGCTATTAGATTTACCAAAGGAAATTATAAGCCATATTTTATCCTACGTTGAAGACTATGATATTGCTTATAGTGAACCTAATGGTGAATCAATTAATATCGATGTCTTAGAACCGAGCAGCAATACTATTAGTAGTGAATATAGCGTGCAAAATAATGATTCTCTTTTTACGCAATATTTAGGTGCGCTATATAAATGCTGTGACTGTAACATATTATAACAAGAGCGTTATAAACCATATACTATAAACTTTTATTAATATAATTATTACAGATTACTTAAGTGCAAACTAGCAGAAATTTTAACAACTCTTTTGAAGATGAAAAGGTAATAACTGAGTATTATGAATGCTTAAAGAGTGAGCCTTTCACTCTAAAGCCAATGGTAAAATTATTGAAAACTCCAGGCTTTGATCCTAATGCTAGAGCCTCATTTAAAACCTCTTCTGGAAAAGAGCGTAATAAAACACTTTTAGGGATTATAAATGGAGATGCTTTCCCAGGAGCTTTTAGTGTTGGAATTGGTGCAAATCGTGAAATAGATTGCAGTGAAAGAGCTAGAAAGGTTTTTAATTGGTTCGTTTCTGATAAAAGGGTAAAGTTTAAAGGGGAAGGTTATTCGTATTTGAATAATATATTTTACAAAGCCGAATGTCTTGACTCTATTACTATTATTTTTCAATATGGTAAGCTTCTCCCTAAAGATATACATGCTTTTCTAGCTGTATCTTCTGACTTTATTAGTAAAGAATATTCCAATCTCGAATATTTTTTGCAAGGTGTCTATAGCTTTCTTAGCGAAAGGTCTATAAAAAATCTAGCCAAAATAGAGAAGGCTTCTAACCTTACATTTAATAATCGCGTAAAAGATTCTTTAAAAGCACTTAAGCATGCTAAAGAGGAAGATAGGTTAGTAGATGCTAACAAGTGCAAAGTTTACACTAAAATCTTTATAGAGCTGCAATCAATTTCTATTTTATTAGGCAATATCAAAGATAAAATAAATATTCTACAGGGAAAATTAACTAAAATTGAAGCAGATAATATAAATGAAAATACTTCAAAACAATTATCAAATATTAGTTTCGTAATTGAAAAAGCAATGGGAGTGGAAAATCTTTTTGGAAAATATATTAAATTTATCAAAGACCACCTCAATGAAAATCTACCATTAATCGAGTCTGACCCAGGGGTAATGGATTTTCTAACTACCATTATTGGCCAAGAAAGTTTTCATCACGATAAGCTTAAAAATACTGTGATCCCTACAGAGAAAGGTAACTTGAATTTATTCTTCTACTTAAATGGAATCTGTAAATATTTAACTTTAAATTCAGAAGAAAATAGTATTGAACAAAAGTTTCCGCTATTAGATTTGCCTAAAGAAATTATAAGCCATATTTTATCCTACGTTGAGGATTACGATATAGCTTATAGCGAAACACCTGTAAGTTTAGAAGCTATGGGATTAAACAGCCAAGTTTCCATGATTGTATAAGTATTATCAGCTTCGCCTTAAAGAAATTAGCCTAAATATCTTCTCCTTAAGGAGTCAAGGGCGGCCTAATGAATTTCCGACCAGCTATTTCCTGCCTTGATATCTACTGTCAGCGGGATTGAAAGCTGGGCAACTTCTTGCATTGCATCTTTAATCAATGGCATGACTTGTTCTACTTCACTTTCGGGTGCTTCAAATAACAATTCGTCGTGCACTTGTAAAAGCATTCTTGTTTTAAAGCCTTTATCTTTTAAGAGTTTGCTTACTCGAATCATAGCAAGCTTTGCTATATCAGCAGTTGAGCCTTGGAGGGGAGCATTAATTGCTGCGCGTTCAGAAAAGCTTCTAAGCGAAAAATTCTTATCATTAATTGATTTAATATAACATCTCCGTCCAAAAATTGATTGTACGTAGCCATGCTGACGAGCGTATTCCTTGGTCTTTTCCATATAGCGTTCAATACCAGGATATTCTTTAAAATACTCTTTTATGTAAAGAGCTGCCTCTTGCTTGGTTATATTTAACTGCTTAGCAAGTCCAAAAGAACTAATACCATAAATTATACCGAAATTGATAGCCTTAGCTTTCCTTCTTAGATCAGGTGTAACTTCTGCAGGAGTAAGCTTAAATACTTGCCGCGCAGTTTCAGCATGGATATCTTTATTATGCCTGAATGCATCTTTTAGAACCTCCATATCGGCTATATGACTTAGTAAACGAAGCTCTATCTGTGAATAATCTGCAGAGATTAACTTATATCCTTTTTCTGCTATGAAAGTACTTCTTATGCTTTCGCCAAGCTCAGTTCTAACAGGGATATTTTGCAAATTTGGATCTTGTGAACTTAGCCGTCCGGTATTAGTTGAAGTTTGCAAGAATGTTGTATGAATTCGTCCTGTTGCAGGGGCAATTAGGGTTGGTAATACATCGGTATAAGTGTTTTTAAGTTTTGTCAGCTGGCGCCATTTCAAAATAAGATCAGCTATCTCAAAACCAGCTTCACTTAATGTCTCAAGTACATCAGCACCAGTAGAATAACTTCCTGATTTAGCGGAGGTTTTACTGCTTGGCAGTCCCATAGAATCAAATAAGACTTCTCCAAGCTGTTTTGGGGAGCCTATATTAAATTCCTGTCCGCTAATTTTGAAAATTTGTTGCTCAAGTGAAATGATTTCTTTCTCGAAAGTTTTGGAAAGCTCTGCAAGCTTGATATTATCAATTTTTACGCCGGCAGTCTCCATATCGTATAGTACCTTAGTTAGAGGTAGATCAATTTCTCTATAAATCGTATTGCTATTACGCTGTTTTAAATCATCTTTAAGTAATGGATATATATTGAATAATAGTCCAGCGATTTTACCATAATGTTCGCAAAGTACCTCTGGTTTAACATCTTTGATAGATTTGATTTTGTTTGCCTGCATTATAACATTTATCGGCGTTAAATCTGCTATCTCAAAATATTCTTTTAGCATTGAATGCAACTCAGAGGAAACATTCCCAGTATTCATAGAATAATGCATCAGCATCAGATCTTCGCAGGCTTTAGGTTTGATATTGTTACTGAGAATATTTAGTGTTTTATAAAAATCCTTGAGGTTATAAATTAACTTTAAAATTGCCTTCTCCTCCAAATATGGCTTAATAATTTCTAATGCATTTTTTAATGAAATGCCTCTGCTTGATTCACTAAATAAATCTCCATTATTAGAGTTTTCTATATTTACAAAGTAAGAACTTTTTCCATCCGTAGAGAAGGAGATGCCGGCTATTTCATTATTAAGAGTGGCTAAATGAATAACAAGTCTGCCTGTAAAAGTAGAGTGTTGTACACTGTTCATGAATGATGAAGGTTCGCTCAATAGAATCGGGGACGCTGCCTCTGTGGTTTTTGGAACGTGAGCGCTAGTATGAGCCTGCGAATTAAAGTTAAATAACTTTTCAGCTTTAGCAATTATAGATTTGAAGCCATGCTCATTTAAGAAATTAAAAAGTGCTTCGGGGTCTGGTAATTCTTGAGCAAGATCTTGTAGATTTATTTCTAAAGGTACATTCTCTTCAAGAGTAATAAGTTTTTTTGAAAGCAGGGCAAGTTCCTTGCAGTCTATGATTGATTGTCTGCGTTTTGGCTGAGTAATCTCGTTTGCATGCAAGAGTAGGTTCTCAAGTGAGCCATATTTTTGAATTAGTTCTGCAGCTCCTTTCGGGCCTATGCCTGCAATGCCTGGTATATTATCGGAGCTATCGCCCATAATAGCAAGGACATCTCTAACTTTTGCAGGGGGGACACCAAATTTTTCTTCGACTTCTTTCTCTGTAATATACTTATTCTTCAAAGAATCGAACATTATAATATCGCTACTAACCAATTGCATCAAATCTTTATCAGAAGATACAATAATAGCCTTTTCATTTTGCTCGGCGGCTTCTCGTGCTAAAGTTGCGATGATATCATCAGCCTCATATCCTGCTTTTTCTATTATTTTAAAATTGAGGGCTTCTGCAGCCTTTCTACATAAAGGAAATTGAGGTTTAAGATCTTCTGGAGCTTCTGGCCTATTCATTTTATAATTTTCGTATATTTCATGCCTAAAAGTTTTTTTGCCATGATCGAAAACTACTACAGCATGGTTAGGTTTAAATTCCGATAATATCTTAAGCAACATTGAGATGAAGCCATAAACAGCGCCAACTGGGGTTCCTTCTGGGTTAGTAAGTGGGGGTAGGGAGTGATAGGCTCTAAAAATAAAGCCGTATCCGTCAATAATAAGAGTAGTTTTAGACATAATTTTATACAAATTCTTTAAATAACTTCTTAAAGAGATTATCCTTAAAAACCCAATATGTGAAGAGATTTTTTCAATGCCAATGAAGCATTTTAAAAGTTCAAATTATTCTTTAGGGTAAAATTTTTAGGCATTAGCGCTGCCTAAAAAAGCTAATATTGCATTTCCTTAGCTCTAACATTTATGCAAGTGAAGAAGATATAAAATAGTAATAAGGCATTGAGCAACGCACTTTTTACTGATTTTACAAGAGAAAAGCAGATAGTATTTTTTACTCTGCTTCAAGAATCCTCTCCTGTAAGTCCAATTATTTGCGCCTTGTAGTCTTTAATCTCGTTGACTTTAGAGTTGAACTCTTCATGTAACTGATAAAGTTCTACGCGAAGAGATTTTACTTTCTCAATTTTGCTGTCCCAGTCATAGCTTGTTAAATAATCTACATTTTCTTGTAAGGATTTACGAAATATTTGATTATGCTCATTTTTTACTAATAAAATAGGATTAATTCTTCTTGTGCACATATGTAGTGCCTCATTAAGTTCATTTAGTAGAGCAGTGTCAATGTTTATATTCTCTATAGGAGTAGTTTTGAGGGCGTTTACAACATTCTTAAGGCTGCTTACACTAGACTCAAAAGTATCTATTGTAAGACCAGATTTTAATGGGCGTTTTAACCAATCTAAAGATAAAGCTGGAGTATTATCTTCATTTAACTCTGCACTTACTTGAAATAATTTTTCTGCAGTATTAATATGTCCGCTGAGCAAGGACTTCTTAAACCCTTTTTCTAGTTCTTCTTTCTTATGCTTGCGCTCACCATTTTCGGCGCGTAGCTCTAGCAAGGTTTCTATAACTTCAGAATTTCCCTTTTCTGCGGCCTTTTCGAGCGGAAGTAGATCCTTTGCTTTAATCAGTGGATCGGCTCCCTTCTCCAGTAGTACTGTAACTACTTCCTTATTTCCTTTGTCTGCGGCTTCATGTAATGCACTGGTGTCATCAACTACAGCGTTTACCTCTGCACCCTCTAATATTGCTTCATTAAGTAATTCAATATCGTTATTTGCTGCAGCTTCAATCAATTTCTTATTAGCAACAGTATTAGGCATATCTCCCTCGTTATTAAGTTTAAGCAAAGGATATCATACTTAAAGACTATTAAAAAACAGTTAAAGATGAATTTTATTTTCTAATCATTTTCTAAACAAGCCTGAGCTCCTATAACTGCGACAGTAACTGGTTTAAAGTGAAACCAGTCTGTAATGTACTCTTTATAATCTATGAAATTATCTTTAAGTACATTAGTGTAATTAGGGATCTCTGCTAAGGTTGCTTTGGTGTGACATACTAAATCACAAGCTTTTAAGTAAGAGGAACTAATACTATTATTCAAAGCAAGTAAACCATGATTTAATTTGCAAGTGATTGCATCTTTGGCGTTTCCAACCTTGGCGAAACCAGCATCTAGAGAGTATTTTATATCTCTTGTAAATAAAGCATCCTCCCACTCATCAGTTTTCTTAAACTGCATAGGTTCTCTAAAGCTTTGTTTGTCATGTCTGTCAAAATTAGATTTAATCGTTTGAAGGATTTTATATATATTATTTTGCTCTAAACAATTATCATTGCTTGTTGATATATCAATCACTTCTCCTAGAGGGTGCCCTACAGCGTTAAACCAATTTGGTCCATTATTTATAGTTAAACATAATTTGCCTATCTCTTCTATTCCAGCATGTAGGATTCCACCCTCGGTTTGATATTTATGAATCCACTTCTCTACGATTTCCTTAGAGCCAGGGGTATCTATACAAATAGCCCTAATTTGATTGAAGGTCTCTTGATACTTATTTAAGCTTAGAGCAGTAAGTAACTTCGCAAGAACCCCACCCATTGAATGACCAGAGAAAGTGATATTGAATTCACTTAAATCTACTTTGTCTTTTAAATCTTCTATTATAGAGTCAAGGAATTTAGAGGCGCCTAACTCAAACTGTAATGGTACTCTATTAAAATAAATATATATATCATTAATAATATCTTTAAAGAGATCTTTACACCAATGGAGCCCTTTAAATTTTGTATATTGTTTAGCGTAATCAAATTTAGTACCAGCGCTTACAATTATTATTTGCTTTAAGCTATGATTAATCCATGCCTGCCCGTAGTATCCTGTAGTGTTTTTAATATGTGCTGAATCCTTGAGAGGCTCCCATTTTTCTTGTAAATCTTGGTAGAGGTTGCTAAAAATCTGCCTTAATCCACCCCTATTACTCTCATCCGTAAGAATACTTTCATTATCTATATCAAGGGCCTGCTTTAAAGCTTCACCTTCTTCAAACAGCATTTCCTGTAAGTTAGCTTTAGATATGTTGGCAAAATCTTTAATATAAGTTGCTTCAATAAAATCCAGTAATTTATGGTATTTTTTTAGTTCAATAGAAATAAGGGTTAAAATAATTTGCTGTTCTGACTCGCTAAGCTCAGTAAACTGATTTAAACGATCTTGCATTTTATCTTTTAAATGCTTACGCTCATTATAATTATAATTGTGATAGCCAATAAATTCTGCATAAATTTTAGGTATATCTGTACTGTTAATATGTTCTAAATTTTGGAACTTAGCGCTAAGTGAAAATTGCTTTAAAGCTTCTAAGACTTGGGGAGGAGTTAATTCTAGTAGATCAATCATAGTTCTTACCCATATGTGTTTGGGAACCGCATAATAAGGCTAAAAATGACCATTGTCAATTTAATGTTTATATTTATTAATTTTTAATGACTTTATATGGTTAAAACACATTAAAATTTTTTATTTTGTGGCCAATATTTAAAATGCATAATTGAGCGAACTGTGGATATAATTCAATCACTAGGAATAAAATTAGCTATATTTGCAATAGATAATTGTGAAAGCATTATAAAACATATAGCATAAACTTATTTTATAATTTATTTCATCTTTATCATGATGTTAAGGTTTAAACTTATTTTAGTCATAATGCTAACCATATTTGCTCAGCAAGTTTTTGCTGAAGATAATATTAAGCAATCCTTTTCTGTAACTAAATATTTCAAAGAGTTAATAACTGGAAAAAAAGATGTTACTCCAACTATTTCTTCTGAAGAATTACAAAATTATGTATTGCTCCAAAAGTCCTTAAGTAAACCTATCAACCTAACAGAGAGGTTTGGTTTTAATTTTAAAGGAGTAAATTTTGGAAATATTTATTTGAATAAAGCAAACTTACGCAAAGCAGTTTTAAGTAACGCAATTTTCGATTTAGCTGATCTTAGTAATATAGATTTAACGGAAGCTGTTCTTTATAGAGCTAGTGCTAAGGGTGCGGATTTTAATTCTGCGCTTCTGAATAGATCTAATTTAAAAAACGCTGATTTAGAATTAGCTGATTTTAGAAGTGCGTCATTAATTAATGCAGATTTGAGTGGAGCGAACTTAAAGGGAGCTAACATGACGGGTGCAAATTTGAGTGGAGCTAATATGACGGGTGCAAATTTGAGTGGGGCTAATTTGACAGGAGCGCAACTAGCTAATGTAAATTTTACAGGGGCCAATTTGACCAATGCTTTATTGATAAAATCTAACCTTTATAAGGCTAATTTTACTGATGCAAATATGGAAAATGCTAACTTATACAATTCATTACCGATTGACGCTATTTTTAAAAATTCACAAATGAGAAATGTGGATTTACGTCGTGCTGATATAAGGGGTGCTGATTTTAGAGAAGCCTTAATTGGTGGAACTATATTTAGACGCGCTACATTCGGCAACCTTACTACAGATAATATTAATCAAGAAGCTTTAATAGAGCGACTAATTAATGAGTAATAGAATGCAGCAAACTTTGAAAGAATTTCTTTTTTTACTAGCAATCATAATAATTTGTAACAACGCTTTCGCCAGTGATACAAATATATTTATCCCTAACAATTATAATAGCTGTAAACCACTAAAAATATCTTATAATAATTTCGAGCCGAAGTACTTCAATACTTCAAACAATTTACTGAGACCTATTGGAGGAATAGAGCATTTAAAGGATAAAGAAATTATTATTAGAGGTAAATTAGTAGATAAAAACTGTATCCCAATTTCTGATGCAAAAGTATATATATGGCATGTAGGAGAGGATGGTAAATACCCTTATGAGCCATTAAAAAATAATGTGAATAAGAACTTACTTTCAGAGGGAGATGATGAAGGTTTCCAAGGTTGCGGTGTTTTCACTACTAATAACTTAGGAGAATTCACCTTTATTACTATTTACCCTGGGCAAATTAAAAAAGAAATGCCCCATATAAATGTTAAGGCTGTACACGCTGATTATGGTTCTGTACAAACAAAAATTTATCTAGAGCCAATAGCGAAGGTAAAAATAGAGAACCATAGTGAGGAGCTGATGTCCTATATTGTGGTTTCAGCATTAGATAAAGAAAAGGACCTTCAAAAAGCTAAAGAAGTCGAACAGAAATATGAGAATAAATTTTTCGATAAGTTGAAAAGGGCGCCTAATAAGGTTGAGCTAAAACCTAAACGCAGCGAGCCTCTTAAGCTAACTTTAGAAAAAGGTTTTTTGTTAGTCAAGCCTGATGATAATAATACTTATGAATTTGCTCTTGTCACTCCCTTTCAAAATAAATTCAGAAGATATTAACTTAATATTTACCTTTATTAGATATACTAAGCGATAATACCGTTATAAACAAAAAATAATTAATAGATAGGAAGATAGGATTTTATGTATAAACCTTTATGGATGTGGGTATTATTCTTAAGCGTTGTTCTTGCGCTTTTAATCATTGATTTAGGTATATTAAATAAGAAAGATAAAGAAATAGGCGTAAAAGAAAGCTTATGGATGAGTGCCTTTTATATTATTATAGCAATATTATTTGGCGGCTGGGTTTGGTATCAACTTGGGATGCAGAGTTTTGCTGAATATATGACTGGATTTATAATCGAGAAGACGCTGGCCCTTGATAATATATTTTTGATATCTTTAGTTTTTTCAACTTTATCGATTCCTTTAAAATTCCAACACCGCGTACTATTTTGGGGAATTCTAGGAGTTATAGTGTTAAGAGCTATCATGATTGCTTTGGGGGCAGAGCTCATTAATAGGTTCCATTGGATATTATATATATTTGGTATCATTTTAATTCTTACGGGGATAAAAATGTTCTTCGTAATGGATAAAAAAGTAGACATAAATGATAATATTTTATTGAAGTGGATGCGGAAATACTTAAGGATTACTGACAAAATTCATGGGCAAAAATTCCTAGTTCATTATGCTCCAGAAGGATCTAGCGAAAAGCAATTATACATCACCCCTCTATTTGTAGCGCTGATACTAATTGAGTTTATCGACTTGATATTTGCTATAGATAGTATTCCAGCAATATTTACTATCACTAAAGACCCATATATTGTTTATACCAGTAATATATTTGCTATATTAGGTCTGCGTGCTTTATATTTTGCGCTTGCTGCAATTATTAGTCGTTTCTATTACTTGAAGTTCGCATTAGCTATAGTGCTCATTTTCATTGGCTCTAAAGTATTTATAGCAGATTTGCTTGGTTTAGAGAAATTCCCTGCTTCGATATCGTTAGTTGTAACATTCATTCTCCTTAGCGGAGGATGTATGTATTCTCTTTATCGTTCAAAGCAAAAAAATTAATTTATCAAAACTTTAGCTTTGAACTTCTTCTAAATTGTAATAAACTTACAGCGTTGAAGGCTTTCAACGCTGTATAGGGAGAATAAATAACTAAAAAGTTACTCGAAGATTCAATTAAACCTTTAAAGAACTTTACCAAGATCTTTGAAGCAAGATTCCAATCAGCGGCATGAAACCAGTAAAGTATTTTAACTATGGATCAAGGTAATGTCGGAAATTTTATCATTAAAAAATATTGATGTAACTAATTTAAGTGAGTTGGAAGCAAGTAGTTTGCTAAAATTTCTCACGGAAGAAATCGATAAACATAATAGGGCATATTATATTGAAAATAATCCTTTAATCTCTGATGCGGACTATGATTACTTATTTTCTTTAAATGCCTCGATTGAAAAGCGCTTTCCTCATTTGAGATTACCAAATAGCCCATCGCAGAAAGTAGGCACAACTCCTTCAGAGAAATTTGAAAAAGTTGAGCATGCAAAGCCGATGCTTTCTCTTGCTAACTGTTTTAATGAGGAAGAATTTGAGGACTTCATCGAACGTATACAAAATTTTTTGAGAGTATCTGAATTTCCTGAGATTACCTGTGAGCTCAAAATAGATGGATTGTCGTTTAGTGCTCGTTATGAGAATGGTAGGCTTAAGACTGGCGCAACACGAGGAGATGGTTATATTGGTGAAGATATAACTGTGAATATTAAAACTATAAAACATTTTCCTCACAAAATTGAAAATGCTCCGAGCGTTTTTGAGGTTCGCGGTGAAATTTTTATGTCGAAAGCTGATTTTGAGGCTTTAAACTTGCAGCAGGAAACGAGAGGTAAACCTAAATTTGCAAATCCTAGGAACGCTGCATCGGGTAGCCTGCGTCAGCTTGACCCTTCGATTACAGCTGAAAGAAATTTAAAATACTTTGTCTATGCTGTTGGCGAGGTATCGGGTGATTTTGCTGCAACGCAGTATGAACTACTCAATAAGCTTGAGGCTTTAGGTTTTTGCGTAAATCCTATTAGAGCGTGTGTTAATAATAAGGCTGAAGTTCTTGATTATTATGAAAAAGTGCGCTCGCAGCGCGATGAGTTGCCTTATGAAATTGATGGGGTGGTTTACAAAGTTAATGATTTTAAAACGCAAGATAGGCTTGGATTCGTTGCTCGTAGCCCGCGTTTTGCTATAGCCCATAAATTCCCGGCAATAATTGCTAAAACTAGGCTTAATGCTATTACAGTGCAAGTGGGCCGAACAGGCGCTTTAACTCCTGTTGCTGAGCTTGAGCCAGTTAATGTTGCTGGTGTAATGGTTTCGCGTGCAACGCTGCATAATCATCAAGAGATTGAGCGCAAAGATATTAGAGTAGGGGATCTAGTGTATCTACAAAGAGCTGGAGATGTTATTCCACAGATTACCAAAGTTGACCTTGAGGCCCGCAAAACTGATCTACCAAAATTTGAATTCCCGTCCGTTTGCCCCTCCTGCGGCAGTCATGTACATTACCACCCCGATGATGCAGTAGTGCGCTGCGATAATGGTCTGAATTGTCCAGCGCAAGTTTATGAGCATTTATGCCATTTCGTTTCTAAAGATGCTTTAAATATTGATGGGTTTGGGAAAAAACAAATCTTATTCTTTATAGAAAAAGGCTATATTAAAAACCCTGTAGAGATTTTCTTTATTAAAGAGAAGGATGATAGGTCGCTGGCTAAATTAGAGCTAATGGAAGGGTGGGGCAAGAAGTCAGTAGAAAACCTTTTTATTGCGATTGAGACAGCGAAAAAAGTTACTTTAGCTAAATTTATATATGCCCTTGGGATAAGGCATATTGGTGAAAATAATGCTAAATTACTTGCGCAAGAGTTTACCACAGTTCGTAATTTCTTTGAAAATATGCAGCTTTTAGCTGGTGGTAATGAAGAAGTACGCGCAAGACTTGATAATACTGATGGAATCGGCGAGAAGATGATTATATCTTTAATTGATTTTTTTGCGACTGCTGAAAATATATCTACCATTTCTCAACTCTTAGAGATACTAGAGATAGAGGACTATAAAGATAATAAAAGATATGACTCGCAGCTTGCTCGTAAAATTGTAGTATTTACTGGCACTCTGCAAACTTTGTCTCGTTCGGAAGCTAAGGTTAGAGCTGAGCAATTGGGGGCCAAGGTAACTGGAACAGTTACCGCAAATACGGATTACGTTGTAGCAGGGGATGCAGCAGGCAGTAAGCTAAAAAAAGCAAAGGAGCTAGGCGTAAAAGTTCTTACTGAGGAAGAATGGATTAAAATGGTTGAGGAAGCATGATTGAGGAAAAGCTTATTAATTTGCGAACTTACTTTGAGAATTATAATATTGATGGTTATATAGTGCCCTCAACTGATGAATATCAAGGTGAATATACGGCAGATTATGCTAAACGTTTACAATATATTACAAATTTTTCAGGCTCTAATGGGATAGCCATAATATTCAAAGATAAAGCAGTGTTACTCACTGATGGCAGGTATTTAACCCAAGCAGAAAAGGAGCTAGATTTAGATCGCTTTAAGATACTTGATATAACGAAGCTCTGCACTCTAAATTGGCAGGAGCAAGGGATAAGACCGGAGCTTGTGCTTGGATTCGATCCAAAGCTTTTTATTGCAGCGCAGCTTAGGCTTTTTAAAGATTTTAATTTAAAAGCAGTTGAAGCAAATTTAATTGATAGTATTTGGCAGAATCAACCATCCAGGCCGGCAAGCAGGGCTTATATTTATCCGTTAGAGTATGCAGGTATTTCTTTTACAGAGAAGCTAAAAAAGATCCAAGATAAACTAAAAGAAAAGCACGCAAACCATTGTTTAATTACAGCCTCCGATTCATTATGCTGGCTGCTGAATATTAGGGCAAGTGATATAGAATATGTGCCGTTTTTGCATGGTTATTTAATAGTAAGCCTTGAAGGTTCGGTGCTATTTACAAATACAAAAAGGATAGGGGATATTAAGGATTATCTACAAGGTTTTGTTAGTATTAAAGGAGAAGAGGAAATAATTGATTATTTAGCAAATCTTGCAGGTAAAGTCTTAGTAGATGAGACGAGTGTGCCGGTGTTTTTTATAGATTTGCTTAAAAAGCATGGGCGAGAATATGAAAATATTCAGGATCCATGCATGTTGCTTAAAGCTTGTAAGAATGCTATAGAGATTCAGCATATGACTGAAGGTCATATTAAGGATGCTGTTGCCTTATGTGAGTTTTTTGCTTGGCTAGAAGAGGCTATAAATAATCAAGAAAATTTAGATGAATATTTGCTTGGAGAAAAATTAATAGAGTTTAGAGGTGCGCAGCAGGGTTTTGTTTTTCCTAGTTTCTCTTCTATTTGTGGCTTTCAGGATAACGGCGCTGTCATTCATTATAAGGCAGCAAAAGAGACAGCCAAAACTATCAAAGGTCAGGGGTTATTACTGATAGATTCAGGGGGGCAATATGTGGGGGCAACAACCGACATAACAAGGACGATCATTGTTGGGAGCCCGACGCAAGAGCAGATACTAAGATATACGGAAGTTTTAAAGGGGCATATAAGATTAGGGCGTGCTAAGTTTCCCAAAGGAATAACTGGTGCGCATTTAGATGTCCTTGCAAGGTTTGACCTATGGCAGGATGAAGTGGATTATGCGCACGGAACGGGTCATGGGGTTGGAGCTTTCTTAAGCGTGCATGAAGGGCCTCAACGTATTTCAAGCGTTTCACATGTGCCGCTCTTACCTGGTATGGTACTATCGAATGAACCAGGTTTTTATAAAGTTGGTGAATTTGGTATTAGGATTGAGAACTTATTATATGTAAAACAAAGTAGTTCGGATAGATTCCTAGAATTTGAAAACCTCACTCTTGTGCCATATTGTCTAAGGTTAATCGATTTAAAACTTTTAAGTCGCGATGAAATCAGCTATATAAAGGATTATTATCACATTATTAAGGTTAAAATTCTGCCTTTACTTTCTGAGAAAGCAAAAAAATGGGCTCTGAACGAAATAAATGGAATTTAAGTTTATTCATAATAAAAGATTTAGCGAATTCAAAAATCTATTTATCATAGGCTTAATAAAAACAGCAATACAAATATAATAGTTGCATACCTTGAGGCATATGAAAACATTATCGAATTTGGTTGAAGGAATACTCCGTGCGGTCTTTAAAAGGCATGGCCCGGTATTTGCTGAGATTATGGTTAATTGGAGTAAAATTGTTGGCAGTCGTTATCATTCGGTAGCGCGGCCTGTAAAAGTTTCTCAAATTAAGGAAGGGGGCACTAAATTATGCGTATTATTTGTTGATGTTGATGATGCAGGTAGCTCGGTTGAGCTATCTTACCAGCATGGTATTCTTCTTGAAAGAATTTCTGTTTATTTTGGATATAAAGCTATTGATAAAATAAAGTTCACTGTAAGACCTAAGGTTAGAACACCTTAGCTTAATTCAACACCTATCAGAAAAGTTTAAGAGTATAAAAAAATTTCAGTGATTGGGTTATTTATATACTTTTTAAACTTAAGATTAAATAGGAAGCTTAAAACCACTAACTATCCTTTGTAAAAACTTTTCTAAACCAATTCTCTTAAAGATATCTCTCTATAGTTTTCTCTCTACCTTTAGATTTTTTTATATTTCGCTATACAACTATTAATGCGCCTTGCTAACAAGATTTAAGAACTATTAACCAAAGTTTGATTGTTATTGACATTAGTTATAAATAAGGTTAAAGTGCATTAACGTATGTCAGCCGTATATATTCATTCATCAGAAACAAGGGAAAGTTTATGAGACAATTAGATGTTTATGATTTAAAAAAAGTAATTAGTGAAAAAGAATCGAATGAGCAAATTTTAGAACAATTTAAGAACATTCAAGATTTAGATGCGGCAAATAAATTGATTCTTAGTTTAAAGGATTCCTTGTCAAGAGAGGTAAAACATTACCTTGCAGAGCTTTATATGTTTGCCGGCTTTAAGGATCTATTCAAAGAATTTTGTGAATATTTTGATCCAAAACAATATAGATTAGATAATTTTGTTCCAGTCTTATTTGTAGCTATGGACGAGGGGGTGGATGAAGAGATATTTGCTTCTCTCATCAATAAAAGATTCACTGATCTATACTCTGAAATTTTTGGTGCCCAGACTGTTGTGCAATATGCAATGAAACAATATCCTCATTATTTTAAAATCCTCCTCAATAACGAAATGGTCGATTATTCTTACGAAGATACTTTAAAACAGCCATTATTATTTTCTAATTTAGATTCCTCTGAGCAGTTTAAATTATTACTAGAGAAGGAGGGCGTAAACCTGAATTGCGTCAATCAAGCGGGTATACCATTAATATTTGCTGCTTTATATTATCCTGCTTCCTTCGAATTATTGCTTGCGAAGGAAGGGGTAAATTTAAACTGCGTAGATAGGGGTGATACACCATTAATATTTGCGGCATTACATTTTCCCGAGCAATTTAAATTGTTGCTTGCGAAGGAGAATATAGATTTAAATTGTGTTGATGGGACTGGGAAACCCCTAATATTTGAGGCGCTGCACTATCCTGAACTATTTAAATTATTGCTGGTGAAAGAGGGAGTAAACCTAAATTGTACAAATGAAAGAGGAAAGCCATTAATATTTGAGGCTTTGTATTATCCCGAATTATTTAAATTATTGATTGAGAAGGAAGGAGTAGATATTAATTGTAATTTTTATTCTAATCCATTGATATTTGAGGCTGTAAAATACCCATTATTATTCAAATTATTGCTCGAGCATGATAAGATAGATCTAAGTAAAAAAGGTTATTCAGATAAGCCAATAACATTTGAGGTTCTAAACAACTTAGATAGTTTAAAGTTAATCCTTGACAAGATTGATCCTAAAGAATATCAAATGAAAGAACTTCTTCTCGAATCTTTTTTAAGAGGATTTTTCGATTCAGCTATATATCTTTTAAAGAAAGGTGCTAAACTTGAAAGTGATGATTTAAATCAAGGTGATTTTGTAACTTTCTGCCAAGGATTTATGCAGCATTTAGCCGCAAAGATTGCAACAGAGCAAGCGGAAGCAGATCCGGCAAGTCTACGCGCTGATCTGTTATTATATGAAAAAGTAAAAAAATTAGTTCTAAACAATAGCAGTACAAGCGATATAGGTGAAGCGATTCACAAAATCGACGTTTTCAAAGCATTACATTTTAACCAAATCTGTGGTATTAGTAAAAAATTTGGAATTACTGAGCTTCCTGAAGAAATTGCAGCTTTTATCTTTAGCAATGTTAATATTAGTGATTTGAAGCTTCCTGAAACAGATATGGTTAATCAAAGTTTATCATTTTTAGATTATTTAGGCGAATCATCTAAAGCTGAATAAACTGGTAGTTTTAAAGTTGCTATAATATGTATCCAGCTAAGCTTAAGTAAATTTCAATTGCCTTACGGTAGGTTTAGTTGTAAGATAATTTACTTTGAACTTACTAACCTGAACTATGGATAAGAAATTTAGTAAATTTTTTATCAAATAAAGCCTTTGATAAAAATAATAAGCAAATTCTCTTATCCATAGTTCAGGTTAGTAATGCATTCGTAGCTCAGCTGGATAGAGCGTTGCCCTCCGGAGGCAAAGGCCGTTGGTTCAAATCCAACCGAGTGCACCAAATCATTTAACCTATTTTCAGTTGGGCCAAATCAGGGAGGTTAAATAACATCCCCCATTAAATCAGAGAGCAAATAATGCTTGCAAAAAAGATCGTATAAATCACAATTTAAGCTGAGATCAATTCCATAGTCTTTCATTATATCACCTACTTCTTTAGCTTTTCCAATATTTATACTTGAATCAATATGGCAAGAATTTTTAAAGAAATCTTTATAGGACTCCGCTGCAAGTTTGGCTAAAATTTCTTTATCTACCTTCTTAAACACTTTTTCACATAAGGCTCTATCTATAGTAGCTTCTTTTCCTTTGTAAGAATCTTTAATTAGTTTTTCAATCATAATCTTAGTAGATACAGGTAATTTAATATTAAGGTCGCTAACGTGATAAAACAAGTCATCCATAGAGTGCTTTATAAGATGTTTTATTTTTTTATATTCTGGTTTAACCTTATTCATCACTTCCTCAATACTTAACTCAGGATGCTTTTGCATCTCCTCTATAGCAAGGATTGGAACAATAGGTGTAAGCTGAGAATGATAAGCGCAGTTACCAATTTTCTAGGGGCTCATTTCATATTGATATATTGGTTGCCCTAATTGCTCAAAAATGTTTAGATATTTCTCTTTATTATCGATTGTTTCTAGACCATTGACCTTCCAATCTTCGGGTTTCTTATAAACATTAATTCCCGGTATATTGTTCCCTCTCCCGTAACCTCGGTTTCCTTCAAATATATAGGAATCACTCACGACTACTGACGTAATATGTTTATCAAAAGAAAGGAAATAAATTTGACAAGGAAGGGAATCAAATTCTTTCGTAATCTTCTCGGATAGTGCAATAGACTCAGAGTTTTTAAGATTAGTGAATATGTTCCGGAGGTTATTTCGATAGTCTGCGGGTTTTAAGGAATCTATATAATAATTTTTATATATTTTTAAAATAAGATCATGTTGATCACCTGAGTGAATAACTCTTTGAATTTTAAACAAATGCCATCTAAAGTAGTTACTTATATTAGAGTAGTTTTCGCCTTCTAGCCTAGCTTCCACTTTAGATGGAAGATCGATCTTAGGTGTTAAATTATTAGCGGCGCAAAAAGTATTATGAATTGTTTCTTCTTGAAATGAGGAACTTGAGGGGGATACATCAAATGAGTGAATGTATTTTTCTAACAAAGCAGGATTTTTATCAAGAATTTCACTTGCAAAGTAAGGGTCTTGAAGACTTAACCAATTAAAAACTATATCTATAGGTGTGTTAGGATAAGGATCGCCGCTTCCAAGTACATTATCATTAATATATGTGTCTCTTTTGTAGGGATCCGAAAGCGACTCGAAAGCGAAAGAAGGTTCTGCGGATATTTTATAATAAGCGCGTTCTAAAAATATAGGTAAATCAGATTTTGGCATATTTAAGTTCCCTTTTTATAAAATAACTAACAACATAAAACGAAAGTTAAGATTTGTCAAGAAAGCTTTAAATTTTCATTAATTAATGCTATTAATTATGCTGGGCATCCTAATGTAATCATCGCTTTAGAGAGAAGGCTTGACAAAGGTAGGTAAATTCGAGCATCTTATAAATAATAATGTTTGTATTCATGGGAGGTTGTATATGAATTTGATCTCAATTATAATGCTTAGTTTCGTTGTAACATCTTGTAATAATTTTGGTGCAAGGCTTACTATTTATGACGATGACGATAAGCCCTCTTGTCTAGCGCAGCAAAAAGATCCTCGCAACATTACAAATCCAAAGGTAACCCAATTAATAGACACTTCGATTAAGCAACCTTATCATTCACCATATAGCCTTTGGGATCAAGATACTGTGAGGAGGAATCCTAACTTAAAGCAGGCTTTAAAGGAATATAGTGAGGGTAAGCGAGGTATGTCAGTAAGACATTTAACCCTAAGTAATAAAGCCCCGCAAACAATTCATTATGAACTTATCAATAAAGGATTCAAACACAGCAGAGTACCGCTCGCTGTAAATGCCAACGAAACAAAAAAGAAGAGCTATTGGTGTAAAGATGGTAGCACCACTAATACTAAGTTGAGCAAAAGATTAGTTTATATGGACACTTATTCGCATACAGATGGTGGGCTGGTCCGGGTAAAACCTCATGGTATACCAGACCCTAGAAATCCTCGCCCTCAGCCGCATGCAGCAAAAAGTGTATTGTTGAATACAAAGGCTCCTTACGATACTAGTTGGCAGAATGAAGCATTTAAGGTGAGCGAGGAAGGCTACCCAGTACCTAAAGCGCCAACTAAAGATGCAGGACTTAAGTCCCATGATGCTAGGATAAAACAAGATTTAATAAATGCTGGCGAGGATATATTTAGCTATTGGGTCAATGGAGTTATGGATAGGGCGCATATTAACCTCAAGGTTGACTTCAGCCATTGTAATTAATAAATAACCTGAACTTATTATCCATAGTTCGGGTTAATCAGTATTGGAGCTACAACAGCGCCAATTTTTAAAGTACGAAACTTATATTTAGCAATGCCCAAGCTGCGAGGCGTAGAAGGAGCTATCGATGCCTAGCTTGTGCAAAGCTGATATCCATTTATTGTCATTATTATTTGAAAATATTAACTCTAAATCAGCATCTGAGATAATCCAGTGATTTTGTTCAAGTTCATGTTCTAATTGACCTGCGCTCCAGCCTGTATATCCCATTACAAAAAGGCTGTTTTTAGGTCCAACCCCATGTGCCATATCCTGCAATATTTGTAGATTAGAGCTTACAGCAAGATTATCCTCAAATTTGAATAGTAAGTTTTTACTATATTCGCTAGTATGGAGAACGAAGCCGCGATCAGGTTCAATTGGGCCACCTAAATGAACTGGTATATTGATATTATCGACATCCGTTTCAGCTTTTAGCATTTTGAAAATAGACTTAAAAGGTAAATTATTAACTAAATGATTGACAATTAAGCCTATAGCCCCTTGTTCGGTATGGGACGCAAGATAAATTAGAGATTTGCTAAAGACCTCGTTAAAGTTCATATATGGATTAGCGATCAAGAATTTTCCCGCTAAACTGTTGAAGTTTTTACTACTACCTAGATCAAACATTGCACCCATAACTAAATTTAAATTGTAAAAATAATGAAATCAAATACCCTATAATAATTATATAGTTTTATAATAGCCTTTATCAAGTATCTCATTTAAAGAATTATATGCAGAACCCAAAATATAAATTTATTGTACTTTTTTTCCTTAATTTATTATGTAATTATGTATTTGCATTTCCTAAGACTCCACAATTTAATTTAACAGCGACATCTTGTGGCGCAGAGTTGAAGCTTGAACTAAGCGACAAAACAAAGATTTACTGGAAAACGCCTGGAACTATAGGTTTCCCTACTAAAATAAACTTATCAAACTCGCAAAATTTGAAAGATTATAATATAATTTGGCCAATGCCTAAGGAAAAAGGTAAGGCTTTGAATGATATTTATTACGTTTATTCCGGTAATATAAACATACCAATTGATTTACAGCCTATTGATCCGGCGTTACCTATCAAGCTTAAAGCTGAGATAAGCTATGCTATCTGCAATAAGAAATGTATTCCAGTTAAGCAGGTTATTGAAGAAACGGTTAAGTTAGATACGTGCGAGATTAATAAGGAGCCAAATTTTGTTGTAGAGGGAATGTTTTACGATAAGCTTAAATCTAAGCTAACGGCACAAATAAGTTTTAAAGAGCCGCAATCAGCAAACCTTGTTTTTGTTATAGAGCCCGTAAAAAATGTTATATTTCAGGGGGTAAAGATTATCCAGCGAAATAGTAATCAGTTAACGCTAGAAACTTCACTTACGGGGCAAGAAGTAGAGAAGCTTAAAAATACAGCGATTACTGTATATTCGAATAACTCTAAAGCTCCTTATATTTATGATAAGGGTATAATTATTACTAATGTTAATCCATCAAATTACAATATTTTTTGGATAATCATGCTTGCTATGTTAGGTGGTTTTATACTTAATTTTATGCCTTGTGTGTTTCCTGTGTTATCCTTAAAAGTTCTCTCGGTACTTAAAACCATTAGCTATAAGCCACATAAGACAAAAGCTGCGCTAATTATTTCAAGTCTTGGAATTATCTCTACATTCGTAATGCTTGGCTTACTTGTAGTTATTCTAAAATCCCTAGGACACGAAGTATTTTTCGGGCAGAACTTTCAAAATCCAACCTTCATCACTTTCTTATGCTTAGTTTTAGTGCTATTTATTTCATCTGCGCAAGACAGATTTAATTTAAAACTGCCTAATTTAATTGTAAACAAAACCTCAAATTTTAGGTTTAACAATTATTATATCGAAGCATTCTCAAGTGGAGTTTTAGCAAGTCTTCTATCAACTCCTTGTACAGCTCCATTTCTAGGAACTGCGTTAAGTCTCGCTTTATCTGGAGATGCAGCGCTGGTGCTTATTATATTTACTGCAATAGGATTTGGTTTTGCTTTACCTTACCTACTATTGGCTTTTTCTCCTGCTTTACTTGCAAAATTACCAAGGCCGGGTGAGTGGATGGAAAAAATTAAGTTAGTCCTAAGTTTGCTTTTAGTAGGTACTTTAATCTGGCTGTTATATATATATTTCACTCAGCGAGGCATATATAATGCCATTGGGATGGCTGGAATCCTGTTACTAATAAAATTTTTTATAGAAGTAAAGAAAGGTTTTCTAAGCAACAAATATTTAAAGATAATACTCTTGTTAGCATTATCATTTACGCTCTTTACTCTGCCAGCAATGAAGCATAATAAAGAAGTGATATTAGTGCATAGAACAGCAAAACTATGGCAGAATATAGATCTGCAAGAGATTCCACGTTTAATCAATGAAGGGAAAACGGTTGTAGTAGATGTAACTGCGGATTGGTGCGTTACTTGTAAATATAATAAGTTCATGGTTTTAGAGCAAGAACGCACTTTAGAACTGCTTGACCGAGGAAATATAGTGGCTATACGTGCGGATTTTACTAGTTATAATTCTGATATTTTGTTTTTCCTAAAATCTAATAATGTTCATGGAGTGCCATTTAATATCATTTACGGGAAAGGGGCGCCAGCTGGTATCATTCTGCCAACTGTCTATAGTTATAATCAGCTTAAGGAAGCAATCGATAAAGCTCAAGGGGAATGAATTTTCTTGCTTTTTTTAAGATTTTTGCTATTTATACCTTTTATATAAAGAGTTCTGTAATAGGTTTTTAATGATGAGCGAAAATAATAATATTGCTATAACCAGCTTTTACTCATTTATCGATATCGAAGATATAATTTCTCTGCAGCCGAGAATTTTATTAGTTGCTAAGAAGAAATATGTTAAAGGTACAATTCTGCTTGCAAGAGAAGGTTTTAATGGTTCTTTGTCAGGAGCTAAAGAAAATGTTGAATTTGTTGTAAGCGAGCTTATAAAGTTAACTGGAGCAACTGATGTTAATTTTAAAACAAATTACAGCTCTGTTCATCCGTTTAGTAAAATGAAAGTAAAGCTGAAAAAAGAGATTGTAACTCTTGGTTTAGGTGAGATTGATGTGAATTCTCTTAAGGGCCAATATATCGAGCCTACAGAATGGGATGAGTTTATTTCCTCTGAAGACGTTATAACAATCGATACAAGAAATGATTACGAATATGCGATGGGTCATTTCGAAGGTGCTGTTGATCCGTTAACTCCTACATTTCGTGATTTCCCTAAATGGGCCGATGACCATAAACATATTCTTGAAGGAAAAAAAATAGCTATGTACTGCACTGGAGGGATTAGGTGTGAAAAATCTACGGCCTATATGAGAAGCCTCGGTTATAAGGAAGTATATCACCTAAAAGGAGGAATATTACAATATTTAGAGGATACTAACAATAAAAACGGTAAATGGCACGGGGAATGTTTTGTATTTGATGATCGAAGAGCAGTGGATTCAGATTTAAAGCCTTCAGAAAGCGCTCTGGCTGAAAACAGAGAGCTTGACTGTCAATAGTACTTAAAAATTAAGTCTTGAGCTATACTTTACTTTAAGTTGTAACTAGGGCAGCAATAATATCTCTTAGTTAAGTATCTATATATTTCCTGTAATTTTTTACAAAAATCTCTTAAGTTTTGTAAATATATCGCTTGCATTAGGGAAATATTTGGGATATATTCTATAATTGCAAAACTCTAACATGTGTTAAGGTTTTCGAAAAGTAAAAGGTTATTATTATGTCAAATTATTTAAATGCGAGAAAGTATTTTCATAATGCTACGCATTACGGTAAAGAAGCGTTAGCTTCAGGCGCACAGACTGCAGGTTCCCTATTTAATATAGCATCTGCAACTGGGTTACTTGGGGCAGGGCTTTGGGGCGGACTTAATATGTTCAAAGGTATCGCGGGTAATGTTGTAACTGCACGCGCTGCTGTAGGACTATTCCCTCAGAAGGCTGTTACTTCTTCTTTACCATATAAAGTAGTGGATTTAGCTTATGAAAATTTAATCAAGCACCCTACAGCATCTCTAGCTGCTACTGAAGCTGGTGTAATTGCTTATAATAACAAGCCTATTAAAGATATGGGTAATGGTATTGTAGGTTTAGCTGTAAATGCTTTTGACACTGTAAGCAATTCCTACAATGCTTTAGCAGAAGGAACGAAAGGAGTTAGTTATCTTGGTCTAGAGGCTATGGGTTATAATTTCGCTGTTGACGAAGCAAATGTATATGGAATTGAGCCTATTAAATCTGAAGATGTAACAGTATTAAAAATTCCTCAATTGAGAATTGAAGAAGGAGTAGATTACTCTGATCCGATGATTAAGAAGCATGTTAACAATATTGATGCAGAAAATGCAATGTTATCTGGATGGGAAAATATGTCTCATGAGAATCCATTGCAGCATGATATAGTTGATGTTTACAGCGATGAAAAATATTTCATGAATGCTTTTAATTCCTTAAAAGGTAAAGCTTACGCGAATAATTCATCAGAGTTATTAAATGTCATCCCAGCAAGTAGTATTGATAATTCAGAATTTAATGATTTTGAAGAATTAGATACTATGGGAAGCGAGTGGGTTAGCTTAGACCAACTTGACTAATCTTTTTTATGCTCCTTATTACTTTGAAGGGGCTTTTTGCCCCCTTCAGAGTAATATAAATTTTTTTACTGTTATTCTTCCTTCCAATTATAAATAATAAGGGGGAGATTATGAGGATAAGAATAACTAAAGGTAATAAGAGTGACATATCAGTTTGATGGACATAGAAGATAAAATACACTTGCGAAAAAGAAACTTGATTGAATTGGTCTTTAACATACTAAAGAATCGTATGAACTTAGAGCATACAAGACATAGATCACCTATAAACTACCTGTTCATATAATGGCTTGCACTACAGCATATGCCCTCAAACCATCTAAAATCAATAAATTCAATACCCCTCTTATCCAAAACTAGCGTTTTTAGAGGCTGCTAAATATCATTTCACTTCTAGACGGAGCCCAAAGTCTTGATTTTTGATTTTATATGAATTTCATTTTGAGACATTACTGTTGTAGAAGCGCGGAAACGTTCAAGTATTGACCTTACATATGGACGCGTTGCACCAGAGGTGAGAAGGACAGGAATATGACCGCGCATAGCCTGCTCATCATACACTTTTTTGACCCTAGCTACAAACTCCTGCAGCTTAGATGGAGGTAAAGAGAGTTGTTTATCGTCAGTATCTCCAACCAGATGAGAGTTAATTATATCTTCCCATTCTTGGGAGAGAGTAACGACGGCGATGTAACCATCGCTACTAGTGTTAGCATTCGAGATCTGTCTAGATAAGCGCAATCTTACCATTTCGGTTATAACATTTAGGCTAGTAGAGACCTTAACAGCATCTGCAGTTGCTTCAAGTATAAGTGGCAAATCTCGGATTGATATCATTTCAGATAGTAAGTTCTGTAAGACCTTTTGCAATGTACTGATGGTGACAATATCTGGTACGACATCTTTAACAAGTTTTTTATGTTCATCGCTAACTTCATCTAGAAGTTTTTGGGTTTCGCTATATGATAATAACTCAGTTATATTCTCTTTAATGATTTCGGTTAAATGTGTAGTAATCACAGTTGCAGGGTCAACAACGGTATAATTATTGAATAGAGCTTCCTCTCGGTGATTTTCATCGATCCATTTAGCCGGCAGACCAAAAGTTGGCTCAGTGGTATCGACTCCAGGAATCCTAATGTCCTGACCCTTAGGGTCCATTACAAGTAGTTTGCCAACCATTACAACTCCGCGCCCACAATCAATTTCTTTAATACGTAGCACATATTCGTTGCTATTAAGCTTAAGGTTATCTTGAATGCGTACAGATGGCATAACAAAACCTAAATCTTTGATTATTTGCTTTCTCAAAGCTTTAATCTGGTCTGTTAGCTTTTGCCCAAGCGGACTATTGACAAGAGCTAGAAGCTCATAACCAAGTTCAAGTCTAATTGAATCAAGCTGCAGTGTTTGAGAAATTTGCTCATCAGCCTCTCCAGCTTGCCCTTCTGTACCTATTTTGCCTGCAGTATTTCCTTTAGAAGCGCCAGTTAAAGCAGTATTGCTCTCCTCTTTTTCTCTTTCTTTTAATGCGGTATTCATGCTTCGTGCAGTTAAGCCTGAGGCTACTGATAAGAGAAAAAATGGAACGAAGGGAAGGCCTGGTAAGAACGCCATAAGGCCCGTTACTCCACATGAAAGCCAAAGTGACTTAGGATACTGTCCGAGCTGGCCAAAGATTGCTTTATCTGCTGAACCAATAACGCCTGATTTGGAAACAAGTAAACCAGCAGCAAGTGAAATTACAAGTGAAGGTATTTGTGATACTAATCCGTCACCAATTGTAAGTATCGTATAGGTTTGTATCGCATTATCAAAGCTTAAGCCTTTCTGTACCATTCCAATCACGATACCACCAATAAGGTTGATAACTGTAATCATGATACCGGCAATAGCATCACCACGTACGAATTTATTAGCACCATCCATAGCCCCGTAGAATGTGCTTTCTTGCTCTAAATTTTTACGGCGTGTCTTTGCTTCTTCTTCGTTGATAAGACCGGCGGATAGATCGGCATCAATTGCCATTTGCTTACCTGGCATTGCATCTAAGCTAAATCTTGCAGCTACTTCTGCGATACGGCCAGAACCTTTGGTGATGACCATGAAATTAATAATGGTAAGTATGATAAATACAATAATACCGATTACGACATTACCCTGCATTACGAAGCCACCAAAAGCCTCGATAACGTAACCAGCAGCGCTTGTTCCTGTATGGCCATTGGATAGTATTAGTCTTGTTGACGCAATGTTCAGGGATAACCTTAGCATTGTTGTGACAAGGAGCAGGGTAGGAAAGACATTTAGTTCTAGCGGTTTATTGATGAATAAAGTAGTCATCAATATAATAACCGAAATAGTAATGGAGAAAGCAAGAAGTACGTCCAGAATTAAGACTGGCACAGGGAATAGTAGTACAAGCAATATTCCTATTATACCAACGGCAAGAGCAATATCAGTATGTTTGGTAACCTTACTTAAAAGGTTATCTACTAATCCTTGTGCTTTAGGGTTCTGTAGAAAAGCTGCTTTCGCCAAATTTTTTCTCTCATTTTTTGTTATGGCTTACTGAATATTAGCTAGCCAAATTATTATACGGCTGCAAGCTCTTCTTTTTTTAAGCCTTCTTTTATTAAAACATGATTTATTTCTGCGACAACAGCCTTTACCTCTTCTGCAGCAGTTGATGTTGGGTCAGACTCTGTAACGCATCTACCGCTCACCATGGATGAGGCGAAAACTACCCTGTTACCAAAATGGGCGTTAAGCCTCTGCGTAGGGATCGCAGAATCAAGTTCTTTCGCAATTTTTGAGCCGGGAGTATACCTATTTAGCAATACTCTATAAACTTTGCCTTCTCTCTCGCATAAGTCAATAGTAGCAGACATTGCCCATACATCAGTAGGGCTTGGTTGTACTGGGACTATAATAAGATCAGCTGCGCGAATTGCAGCTCTAGATTCTGCTTCTACATGCGGCGGAGAGTCAATTATAATTATATCATGGGTTGCTCTTAGCCTTGATATTTCATTAGCTAGGCGCAGACCACTTGCTTTTACAAACGTAATGCCTGTATAACCTTCACCGTATTTTGTTTCTCTTATATCATACCAATTAGTAGTACTACCTTGCGGATCAATATCGATCAACGCAACTCTGTTAATGCCTTGCGAAAAGGCCACAGCGAGATGTGCGGAGATGGTGCTTTTACCTGCACCGCCCTTTTGTTGTGCCACAGTAATAACAATAGCCATATTAATTCAATTATAAGTTATATAGAAGTTATTGATATAATAATTATTGCAGTTTGTCTAAGTTTCGGTGCATTTCATCTGCTGAATTTCAGGCTTAATAGTTTTTAGATGACAGGTTATAATCTAGGCATAAACTTTCTTAAGTTCATTTATTTAAAAAAAAACTTGCATTATAAAATAGCCAATTATATGAAAGTCTGTAAAATTTAGGAAAAATAATATGTTTTGCAATTTAGAAGACTTAAAGAACCATTTAGAGAATATAATTTTAACAAACGATACTTACGGCTTCGACAGGCTGTTTGAAGTTGCTGGTAAGGAAATATTTAACCTACGATTTATAAATAAAAAACCAGTTACGATAATTAATAGTTTTGACTTTATGGAGAAGGATTTGGATTATAATATTTTATGTTATGCTCTACAGGAGGGCGGCTTAGAGCTCCTAAAACATATAATCAACAAATATAGCCAGTACTTAGACTTGAATCAAACTGATAGTAATGGTAGAACTTTGTTTTTTAAAGCTATTGCCGCTGATCAAGTGGAAATAATTAATCTATTAATAGAGCATGGCGCAGATAAGTATCTAGATAAAGATGGGGCTTCCCCTTTGATGATAGCAGCTGCAAAAGGCTCTATAGAAAGTATTATTTTGTTCTTTAAGTCAGGAGTAGATATCAATGAAGTTGATAAATCTGGTAGGACTGCTTTAATATATGCTTTATCATTTAATCAAATCAAATGTGCAAAGTTTTTGATTTTGGCAGGAGCAGATGTAAATGTTTCTGATAAGTCAGGTAAAACCGCTATTTATGCTGCAATAGAATTAGGGAATAGAAATTTAATCGAAAAAATTTTATCTAAGAAAGTCCATAAAGAAATCCTTAACAACACTTATTGTTATCAAGCTGATACGATGCCATGTACATTTAATAATGGTATAATAACAAATATGCGTATTGGTACTGCTCTAGAGATGGCAATTCTAAAAGGAATGGATGATGTAGTAGAGCTTTTGCTGCAAGCAGGGGCGGATATTAATAAAGTTATTAGGTCGCCATACCTTAAAAGCTACGAGACAGTATTAGAAATCATACGCGTCAAGTTAAGGAGTAGAAAGGGTTTTTTATTGCAAATGGGGTTGCGATAGATTTGTATGAGGTGTAAATTCTCTAGTAAGGAATTAATTTA
>JAQSWU010000073.1 GCA_029266475.1 Rickettsiaceae bacterium
GTTTTAGTATATTATAATCCTCCTCCTCCACCTAATAGTGCGCCTAATACGACGCCTATAACTGTGAATAAGGATACGCAAATTATAAGAGATAAAACAGAAGTGGAGCATGGTTTATGCGTAGAGGTTCCGCCGGCAAAATGTAGCGCTATAGATGAAAGTGCTGGCGCTAATGAAGAAAATGGTTTCGCCTCATGGGCTGAAGCTCCTGTCGGGACTGAGGTAACAGGTACTTGTATTACTAATTATGCGCAAACAGCTGATAAACCAGTGAAAAGAAACTGTAGCATCGATTTTTCTTCAGGTACGCCACAGGCCAAATTTGGAGCTCTGATAAATGGTTATAAGTGTGCTGCAGCTATAGTGAGTCTTGATATATCAGGTGTAGATAATCAAAGTGCTACTGCGCTAACTATGGGTACTGTAAACCAAGTTTCTGTAGGTAGCCAAACTGCAGCTAGTCAGGATTTTACTGTTAGTTATACTTTCCCTGTTGCTAACAATACTGAAGCTAATTCATACAGAGAATTTGTGATTAAAGTAGAAATACCAGATAAAACTAAAATTGCTTCGTTTAACTTAAAAACCGCGAGTTTCCGAGCTTCAGCTGATATGGTTAGTGTTAACAATAACCTAGTGCGTTATAGAAGTTGTAGCTCTGACGGATGCATTAAAGGCGCAGGTTATTCCTTTCAAGACACGTATGCTGATAACTCGAATTTAAACCTCGTACCTAATTTAATAAATGGAGATAATTTTATTAAAATCCAGGTCAACAAAGGTAAAGAGTTTATGTATGCAGATGGAGATGGTGAATTTACAATTACATTCAATTATAATCTTTATCAGTAAGTCTATTTAATTTAAAATTTTTTCTTGTAAAGCTCTCTTAGCCGGGAGCTTTTTCATTATGTAGTCTAGTAGCGGTCTAGGGAAAATTGATATAAATTTAGCCAAATAAAACATAGCTTTTGGGAAGTATATATAAGGTTTATTTTGTTTGATTCCTGTGATGATAATTTCAGCTGCCTCAGTGCTTGATTTTATGAATGGCATTGGAAAATCATTTTTATCGGTGAGCGGCGTTTTAATGAAGCCAGGAATTACAATATTTACATTTATTCCATATTTCGCAAGATCTACCCTAAGTGTGTCCCCAAGGGTTTTGAGTGCGGATTTAGTAGTAGAATATGAAGGTGCGCTAGCCATAGGCAGTATTCCTGCAATTGAGCTTATAAGAACTATTTGTCCGGATTGTTGGGCAAGCATAACCTCAATAGCTGGCAGGATAGTATTTAGAACGCCATAAAGGTTAGTGTCAAATATTTGATATACTTGCTCTGTTGCCTCAGCCCCGCCAAGCGTTCCAGCTGAAATTCCTGCATTAGCAATTACGATATCTATAGGAAACTGTGCTGCGACTTCCTTAACCCAATCATGCATTTGTGGCTTATTAGTTACGTCAATGATTTTTGGAAAAACTTCGCTAGTATATCTCAAGCATTCCTTTGTCACAGCATCAAGCCTATCTTTTGACCGTCCGCTTATGATTAATCTATAGCCCAGTTTAGCATATTCCACAGCAAGCGCTTGGCCAAGACCACTTGAAGCTCCTGTAATTAATATTGTTTTTTTAGCGTTTTTAGTTATCATAGCTGCAACTTTATAATTTACAGAAAATCATATGCAAACAAGTTTAAGAAGTAAAGGGATAATGCTTGTATTATCTTCACCATCAGGAGCTGGTAAATCAAGCCTTGCCCGCAAATTAGTGAGCACATCTGAAAATATCGTTCTTTCAACTTCAGTGACAACTAGGCCAATTCGCCCAGGCGAGGTTGAGGGGCAAGATTATTACTTTGTAACTAAGGAAAAATTTGAATCAATGGTGCGGGAAGGAAAATTCCTAGAATGGGCAACAGTATTTGATAACCTATATGGTACGCCAAAAGACAAAGTAGAGGAATCCCTTAATAAAGTGCAAGATATGGTCTTCGATATTGATTGGCAGGGAGCTAGAACTTTGAAGCAGCGCATGCCTGATGATATAGTTAGTATCTACATACTACCGCCTTCAATGGAAGAGCTTCGTAACCGTCTAGTCAATAGATCACAAGACTCAATTGAAGTAATAGAATCTAGAATGCAGAAAGCATATTTAGAAGCTTCGCATTATACTGAATATGATTACGTAATAATCAATGATAATTTTGATGAAAGCCTGCTTAAGTTAAAATCAATTCTTAATGCCGAGCACTTAAAGCGCCATAGGCAGATTAATCTAGATCGCTTTGTTAAAGGTCTTTAAAAAGAATGATTGCCTATTGCTCACTTGCCTTGTTACAATTGAAAATATTAACTTTGATTTAAACACTGTAAGTGAGAAGCGTAAATCCGTCCAATCGAACCGATTACCGTCTTTTCCACTTCGGATTTGCTTATATAGTGAAATTAATTGAGTTGTGGTACTAAAAATAACGAGCGCAGCGTATGAGTAATACGTAAGCGAGGAATGACAACGTACCACACTTTAAATAAATTTACTATAAATTAAACCTTGGTAGGAGAACTCTTGTGATAAAGATTAGTTGGATTGGATTACTTCAAATTGCCCAAGGACAATTTTGGTTATGACGATTTTTTTGCCTTCAATCCGCGCGATGCAAAGTAAAACTACTTAGTGGAAAGCCCTCTATATATTAAATTGTTTGAAGAGATGAAGAAACTTATGGTGCGGTTGAAAAAGTCTTTGCAATCTCAACAATAATAAGTTGATCTCACTATGATGCTTTAAAAAAATGGGGGGAGGGGTAGAGCGTCGTCACTTACTAAGCGAATGAAATGAGCGTGGGAGTCCAGTTATCAAACAGAGCTTGATAGTATATTGATTCGTTTGGCTGGATTACTTCAAATTGGCCAAGGGCAATTTGAAGTAATGACGATTTTTGTACTAGCTATACTTTAAAAAAATAGGGGGGGTAGTGCCTTGTTACTGCGAGGAGCTGAAAGCGACGCGGCAAACCAGTTATCAAGCGAAGCTTGATAGTATGTTGATTTGCTTGGCTGGATCGACACAAACTGGTTCATAAAGTTTATTTCGCCATTTTTCGCGAGGACGATTTTTGACGCTCGAGCCCCTAATAAAATAGGGGGGGGTCAAAGATTATAACCTGTAGTAGAAGCAATAAAGAATAACCCCTGCAGCCCGCATAAAGTCGCCTTTTCAGTCGCGCGCAGCTTGCCATTTGTACCTATAGCAGAGACAAAATTTTATATCATTTTTAACTCAAAAACGAGCTATAACAACTTCAATTCTTTAGCTTAGTTATGCTTAGTGGTTAGGTTTTTTTCTATATAATCCTTTAAATATTAATAATTTGTTTAATGGAGGAAAAAATGGCAAAACATGAGAAAATGGTCAAAGGGTTAAACCAACTTACCGATAGCCTAATAAAAGGTTTTAATATGCTTGCAAGAGACTTAAATGAGCAAATAGAAGAAGACAAAGGTCCAGATAAAGGTAAAAAATATGCTTTTGTGCTTACAAAAATTTCTAAAGCATTGCCGAAGATAGCGTATACAGTAGCTCA
>JAQSWU010000008.1 GCA_029266475.1 Rickettsiaceae bacterium
AGCACTGCCGAAGATAGCGCACACAATCTCGCAATTAAAGCTAATGCAAGATGAGATCGATGAGAAAAGAAAAAGAGAGGAGAAAAAGGAGAAGTATAGTAAAGCTGACCTGTTGATTGCTCAGAGGCATATCGCTAAATTACTTGAGGAATATGAAGAACAAGAGGCTGCAGGTGTTAAAGCCAGTAGCCAGAATTAATTTGCATGTTTTTTCAACTTGAAACTATATCTTCGGCTCTAAGCCTTTATAACTGCCTTTCTTAGGCAAGGTTATAATATTTGAGGACACTCTTCTTTGCTTGCTCTTGGTAAGCTTATATGATTAAATGCTTTTTTATATTTGAATCCTAAAATTATTTTAGATTCAACCTAATAGGAAGGCTTTATAACAACCTAGGCAATAAATATATGAGAATAGTTACTTGGAATATTAACTCTATTAGGCTGCGTTTGCCTATAATTAAAGATTTTGTTGAGAGGTTTAAGCCTGATATCTTAGCTTTGCAAGAAACCAAAGTTGATGATAAAAGCTTTCCTTTGGGTGATTGCTTTAGCCTTGGCTTTGAGTATGTAAGGTTTAGTGGTGAGCCTTCATATAATGGTGTTGCAATACTCTCTAAAATACCTATTGAGGAATCTTTTAGCCTGGCATTTTATAATGATCATAAACGGCATATAGCTATAAAGATTAAAGATATAGAACTCCATAATTTCTATGTTCCTGCTGGTGGGGATATTCCTGATCCTGTTTTAAACTTCAAATTTTTACATAAATTAGAATTTATAGATTTAATGCATAATTGGTTTAAGGAAAATAAGCATACTGAGCAAAAAATTATCTTAGTTGGCGATCTGAATATAGCTCCACTTGAGCATGATGTGTGGTCAAGTAAACAGCTTAATAATATAGTAAGCCATACTCCTATTGAGCGAGAAAAGCTAGTTAGAAATATAGCTGATTTTAAATGGATTGATGCGCCAAGGCAGTTTATACCGCATGATCAAAAGCTCTATTCTTGGTGGAGTTACCGTAATCAAGATTGGAAAAAGTCAAATCGTGGCCGGAGGTTAGATCACATCTGGGTTAGTCAAGGTTTGAAGCAAGAGCTGTTTAGTCACCATACATTTGTTGATGCTCGCGATTATGAGAAAGCCTCAGATCATGTCCCGGTAATTATAGATTTATAAACTTTATTAGCAATTGCGGTTACTTGCGTTTTAGCAATCTATCGTCTGATAAATATTGACTTTAGCTAGATTTTTCATATATTAATTCATATCTATTTGGGGTTATAGCTCAGTTGGTAGAGCGTTTGAATGGCATTCAAAAGGTCGGCGGTTCGATTCCGCCTAGCTCCACCAGAGTCTTCGTTTCTTCCTTAAATAAAGTATTGTAGTACTAGTACTCGAATATTTTACTAGTTTTGACTATTTTTGGTGATTAATGCGGTATGATAATGTTTTTGAAAAAAAATAATACACTTATAGTAAGGTTCTTGATTCTTGTGTCGCTTGTGGTTGTGGCCTTTTCTATATATTTATACAAGAGAAATAATAAAATTATAAAAAATCTGCTCTCTTCTCAAGAATTGATGAAGAAGGAGATTAAGCTTTATGAAGATATAAGTTTAGAGACAGTGACTAGTTTACTGGTAGTGCATGAAGTTTTTGATTCAAAGGGGCCTATAAAACTTATTAGACATGGTAAAGAGAATGATGGTGGATACGTTGTACCTGAGTTAGCCTTAGTCAAGGCTGATGCTTTATTAGGATATGGGGTGGCAGATGATATATCATTTGAAGAAAGTTTTTCAGAGATTTACAAAAAGCCTTCCTACGGTTTCGATTGTGGTGTAGATAGTATAGATATTAAGAATAAGCTTTGTACATTTATTAGGCAGTGTATTACTAGCGATTCTTTTTTATATAATAACCAAAAATCCTCCGGCTCAATTACTTCCTACTCAGAGCAAATAAATAAGCTAGGTTTAGAAGGGAAAAAAGTTTTCGTGAAAATGGATATTGAAGGAGCTGAGTATGAAGCGTTCGATGATATATTTAAACATTCTAGGAATATTACCGGTATTGTTCTAGAGTTGCACTTTCTTAACGCAGAGCAGTCTTTAAAAGCAGCAAAACTGCTGGCTCGATTAAAAAATGATTTCCTTTTAGTGCATATACATAGTAATAATTGCTGCGCAGCTAGTTTTAGCAATGATAAGATTAAAGGCAGTATTGCAAGAGTAATTGAGTTATCCTTTATCAATAAGTCTCTAATAGCAAGATCAAGTATTTCGGAGCGCCAATCATTCCCATTGCCTATAGATATGCCAAATTGCATCGGTAAGCCGCAAGTAGAATTTGAGATTCTAAGATAACTATAGTTAGTTATTTATCTTTATACCAAAATATAAACCTTCATTATATTTGACTTGATAGCTAGGCGGTTCGATTCCGCCTAGCTCCACCAGGTTTTTCTTACACTCGTCACAATATATACCTTTTTATAAATCTTATAGAAGACATCCTCTGCTTTAAATCTAACTCCTATTAGTTATACGTTTACTTATCGCGCCTCATTAATCTTTCTTTAAGTTTTTTGCTTTAACATTAATAAAAGCTATTTAAGGAAAACACAACCGATTAGAAATGGGTAGTTTCTTTGGTAGAAGTGAATAATAGTAGATAAAAGACATAAGTTATTCATCAAAAAATATACAACAGAGGAGCGTATGGTGCATACAAAAAATATTTCAACTCATGAGATTTCAAAAGAAACTTTTGCAGATGGACTAAACCCAAGGCATAGATTCAAAGATTCAATATTGAAGGATAAAAATGTAACGTTAGAAATTGAAAGTAAAAATTTTAAAATATCCTCTAATGATCCTGCTAATCTTGAAAAGTATGAAAGGAGAGGAGAATTACTTCGGTCTTATAAAGAATACTTACCTGTAGATGATATTAAACTTTATAGGAAAAAAGAGTTGTTCAAGTTTTTAAAAGAAAAGGTTGGTTTAGAGGTAAACTATAATTTCCACCAACCGGAGCTTATTATAGAAAAATCTTCAGTTAGTAAATTTTACGGTATAGCAAAAGACCTTGATGATGTTGTACAGACTTTGAGAGATAATCCTAAGCAAGATATCCAGCCTAGACTAGCCGAAATCAAAACTAAGTTTGACCAACAAGAACAAGCGCGCCAAGAGAAAAGGGCAAAAGAAGCAGAGTTAGAGGCGGAAAGAAAGGTTGCAAGGGAGCAGGAAATATCTATTGCTCAAGCAAATACTTTTCGAACTCAAATTCCAAATTATTCAGGTGCAATAGACTTAAGCTCTATTCCTAAAGATGGGCCTAATAACCTTTCTGTAAGATTTTTAGATGAGCTAAAGAGAGATGGTGTAATAGCAAAGCGTAGAGACACTTCGCGTATTTTTGATATAGAAATGCATAACCCAAGCGACATACTAGCCTATGAGAGAAGAATAAAAATATTATCCAACTCTCAAGATTACCTTGCGGTACCCTATCCTTTGACTTCTAAGGAGCAAAATGCTATTGGAAGTTTTTTGAAGAATAAACTTGGAATAAATGTAAGTAAGAATGATGGCACTGAAATAGTTATTGATCAATCTTCTGTAGGAAAATTTAGGAATGTACGGCCTGAGCTGGATAACATAGTTGAGTCGCTTAGAGCTAATCCAGATCAGAAAATCGAAGATTTGCTAAAGGGATTGGAAGAAAAAATAATACAGCAACAAAACGAGCCAATAGATAGAGCGCAGTCGGCTGCTAGGTTTATGCAGGATATGACAAATAAATTTATGCAAAGTATGGAAAAGAAGGATTGGGTTTACGATCAAAAAAACCTGCTAGTTGCTTCTCCACCTATGGCTAAGGAGGCAGCAGAAAAACTTCATGAAGAATTAAAAACTACAAAAAACATGATAAGCGGTTATACTCAGGAAAGTAGTCAAGGAGGTGTAAGATTGTATTTTCGTGTATCTGAGGTTGAAAATATTAAGTTAATTCACCAGGATTCACTTCAAACTAATGAGCTTAAGACCGAAGCGGTTATCAATAACTCTTCAGTACCAAAAGTTCAAAAGCAAGAGCAGCAGGTCTCTGCTTCTAATGTGCAGCCTGCCCCCAAACAGCCGCAAAGTCAATCTAAAGGCGCATACAATTCTTCTAAGGTAGCAGAACTTTTGAAACAAAGGCCTAATAAGGGAACATATCAAGAGCAAGTGGCTGCTCTTAGCGGGATGCGTAATGCGCAAGATTCAGCTGTAGGTATGGATGAGAAAATATATTTAAATGATAAAGAAATATCTTTAAAAGGCCTAAATGCTAGTGATGCAGGGATGGTAAAAGATGCGCTTATGCAATTTATGCGTGAAGATAAGGTAGCTGTGCTTGGTTATACTGGGGGCAATTTTAACTTTGCAGAAAGTTTAAATCCAGAGCAACAAGCCAGATATAGTAGAATAGCTGAGAAGCTAGTTGAGTCTGTACCTAAAGCTAAAGAGGAAAAAAAGAATCTTTGGTCGGAGCTAGGAAGGGTTGCTAGAGAAGAAAATAAAACGCTCAAGAACAAGGGCTTAGAAGTTGGTCAGAAAGAGACGCAGACTCCGCAAAAGCCTGAAGTTAAGCAAGTACTTACTTCTGCTGATCGTGATGCGCAGTGGAGGTCAAAGCCACAAAATAAATCAGAGCAACCTACGCAGTCTGTTTCAAATAATGACGCTCCAGCAAAAGAGCATCTGAAAAAGCCAAAGCTTGTTAAAAGGATTACTAATAAAGTAAAGCAGAAGGTGAACGCTATTATCGATAGGATTAAGGGTAAAACTACAGTAAAAACCTCTGGGACAAAAACGCCTCCTCCGAGTAGTAAAGCTCAAGATAAAAATAAAAGCAGGGGTGGTCGTGGAGACTAATATCCCGCTAAAGAGGGCAGTTAGCAATTCCGCTACACGCTCTCTTGTAGTCTACGCTCTCTTAATTTTGATAGATAATTCTCCTTTAATCCAGCCACCAGGTTCCTTTAAAATATAATGGGTTGTAAGTAAGGCAGCAACATTCATAAGAAGCCCAGGTACCAGACTATCGAAACCTATTATACATTCTAATCTATATATATGCCACAATATGAATGTTAAAGCGCCAGCACTAGCTCCAATTACGAAAGCTCGCTGCGAAGATCTAAAACCGAATAGTCCAAGTAATAAGGGTACGGAGATAATGGGTACGTAGAAACCTTGAGCAAATAGAATAAGCTTGAGTAAATTATCGAATGATAGAGCAATCACTATTGAGAAAAAACCGCTAACTAAAGTGAAATACCTAGCTAAGCTAAGCTCCTGCTTTTCGGTTATACTTTCCTTGAACATAGGCTTGATTAAATCATGGATAAAGGATACGCCTGCTGCATTCATATAAGAATCAGCAGTTGACATTACCACGGCGATCATTCCAATAAAGGCAACGCCCTTTAAGCCTGCAGGTAGGTAAGTATCTATTAGAAACATAAGAACATTAGAAGGAGCTATATCAGGCTGGAGAGATAATACGATTAGCCCGATCATGCTTGTAGTAAACAAAAAAGGTAATAATACGAAAGCTGAGATCTTAAATGAGTTCTTTATCTGCTCTACATCCTTGGCCATCAGTATCCTTTGCATAGTGGATGGGTTCATGCCTGGGAAGGTAAAGAAAACAAAAAGGATAAAGTATTTAATTATCGAAGTTGGCTCGGTGGGCAAAATATGTTTGCTCGGGATTTTTTTAAATAATTCCCCGTAACCATGTACGACTTCTAAACCAATATTAAATATCATTGGAATTGCAACAGCTAGGGTTAAAAATTGTATTACATCAGTAAATGTCACAGCCCTTATGCCGCCAAAGCTAGAATATGCAACGATAATAAGGCAGCTAATATAGGTTGCGGTATTGACATTTAAATCTAGAAAATAGTTAAAGAAGGTTGAAAGAGCTTTCACCTGCCCCGCGACAAACCCGAGACATACTAAGGTTCCAGCAATAGCTGCAACATATCTTCCAGCATTACCATAAAATTCATGCATGATATCACCTACTGATATTGCGCCAAGAAATCGCTTGAATCTTGGAGCTATAAAATAAGCAATAACTAAATTACTTAATATAAGGCCGATGGAGGTGTACATGTCTATTAATCCTACCCTAAATGCTTCGCTTGCCGAAGTCATAATAGTGCTGCCGCCTATATCTGTTGCGCAGATAGTCATCACGAGTACGGTTGTAGAGAAGTTGCGCCCCCCTATAGCGTACTCTTTGATGTTTTTAACGTTTCGACCAAACCATAACCCTGATACTAAAGTTAAAGCTAGATAGATAGAAACTAGGCTTAAATCTAGATTGCTCATGTTAATGCTTATAAAAATACTTAAAAAATTAGTAATTCAAGTTTTTGAGTATATACTATAAATATAATGTTTAAAGCTTTTTAACTAGGGTTTGTGTAATATTTTTAACTTTTGCTTTATATTCCGTTGCTTTATAGGCTAGAAGGGCTTACTTTAGTTTAAATAAAATTTTTTATTGACTTAGGCTATTTCTGGTATATATTATTGCAGATATTCGAGATAATAATGTTTTAAGAGATTATTTGACATGTTTGCAGTAATAAAAACCGGCGGTAAGCAATATAGAGTAGCTAAAGATAGCGTTCTTAGAGTTGAAAGGATTGATGGTGAACCTGGTTCAACAGTAGAGTTCAATGAAGTTCTAATGATCGGTGATGCAGCAAAGCCTTCAGTAATTGGTATGCCATTAGTTAAGGGTGTTACTGTTACAGCTGAGATTGTTGGTCAAGTTCGTGATGCTAAAGTTATTGTATTTAAGAAAAAACGTAGGCAAAACTATCGTCGTAAAAAAGGTCATAGACAAGAGCTTACCCAAATTAAGATAGTTGATATTAAAAAACAATAGATTTGTATTTTTAGGAGATTTAAGAGATGGCAACGAAAAAGGCGGGTGGTAGTTCCCGCAACGGAAGAGACTCCGCTGGCCGTAGGCTTGGCGTTAAAAGATCTGATGGACAAGCAGTACTTGCTGGTAACATCATTGTAAGGCAAAGAGGAACAAAGTTTCATCCAGGTGATAATGTAGGCCTTGGTAAGGACCATACAATATTTGCTCTTGTTCCAGGTAAAGTAGAATTTGCTAGAAAGAAAAACGATAAAGTGTTTGTTTCTGTTGTAAAGCAAGCTTAAATTGCTCCAAAGCATGAATAGTTGTTTTTAAAAGGGTTGTTACTACAACCCTTTTTTTATTTTTATATTCCAAAAACATTTAATGCATTAGGAAGTTGGTATAATATAATACTAATTAAGTAAAATAATACTAAAATATTAATCATGTCCCATATAAATAAAAAACCTATACACGCACTTGCGCGTGGTATTATAATTGATAAAGGTCAAATACTGTTATGTCAGACCTGTGATCTTGAGCATAATTTTTACTTCTTACCTGGCGGCCATATCGAGCATAATGAGTCTGCCAAAGAGGCGCTTGCTCGTGAGCTACTCGAAGAAACTGGTTACAAGTTTAAGATTGGGAAATTCCTATATTGTCTTGAACATATATTCGAGCCTAAAACACTTAGCTTATGCCATAATCCTGAATATAACTTTATTTTTAAAGCAGCAAGTGAAGAAGTTGGCTCTGGGGATGTAATAAATAAGCTTGAAAAACATATAAGATTAGTCTGGGTACCGTTCAGCCAAATAGGTAAAATAGATTTAAAGCCTGAGCCATTAAAGGAGCTTATTCCATTATTTCTTAAAAAAGATTATGATGAAGCATTTAAAACTGCTGTGGTTAAAGAAGGTTGCTATGAGTATAGTTAGGCTTAGTGCTTAAGTGTATAATGATATAATACTTCATTATCCCGAGGGTTATTTCGTGTTTTGTAGCAAGGGTAAATGAATAATTATAGTATTTTAGATATTAATTAATTGGCAAATAATAAATTTCTTATAGAATAGTAAAATCAATAATAAGCGCTTATGGGCTGATATGCAATTTCCTAAGAGTAAATCAAAAAAATTTTTAATAGCCGTAACTCTTTGCCTAATTCTTATATTTTCTTTACAAAATATCATAATTAAATGGCTCACCACTGAGGCTACTGATAATGCTTTTATTGATGGCAATATATCCTTAATAAGCCCTGAAATAAGCGGTATAATCAAAAAAATCAATATAAACGAAAATAGCAGCGTAAGTGAAGGAGATGTAATTATAGAGATTGAAGAAGCTGATTATAAAGCAAGGCTTGAGCAAGCAAGGGCTCAATTGCAAGTAGGAGAAAATGCTGTCTATATGACAGATTATAAGATTAAATTGGAAAATTTGAATATACAAAAGCTTAAAGATTCTCTAGTCGTTGCTCAGGCTGATTTAAATGTTGCTGAAAAAGAGTATAAAAGGAATATAAGTTTAAATAAAGTGAACTTTAGTAGTACTAAACTCTTAGATAATGCTAAAGCAAGTCTTGAAAAAGCATCTTTTGCTTTAAAAAAAGCTAAGCTTGATATTGAATCATCAGAATATAATATTAGTCTTTTATCGCTAAAAAAATCTACCGAAATGGCGAATCTAGTTAACTTAAGTGAAACATTAAAACTAGCAGAAAGAGCATATAACAATACAAATATAAAGGCACCTGTTAGTGGCATAGCTACTAACATCACTGCAAAAGCAGGAAATTATGCTAACCCAGGGCATCCATTATTTGCTATTGTGCAAAATGATAACCTTACTATTAAAGCTAATTTTAAAGAAACTCAAGTTAGAAAGATGAAGCCAGGGATGGACGTTACATTAAAAATTGATGTTATTAAAGATCATTCAATAAAAGGTAAAATCCGTAGTCTTGCTCCTGCGACTGGGTCAAAATTTAGCTTACTTCCTGCTGAGAATGCAAGCGGAAACTTCACTAAAGTAGTGCAGAGAGTCCCTGTGACAATTGATTTCGAAGTACCTGAGGAATATAAAGATCTATTAATACCAGGCATGTCGGTCAAAGTTGAAGTAGATGTAAATTAGCAAGGTGCCAAATGGGAGAAGCGGTATTTAGTGATGAGTTAAACGACAACCCTCCTAAGCTTACTTCAACGCAATTATTTGCTTTTTTTGCCATGATTGTTGGTATGTTTATGGCAATTTTAGATATCCAAATAGTTGCAAGCTCGATTTCAGTTATTGGAGCTGGACTATCTGCAAGTCCTGAAGAGCTTGCATGGGTACAAACTTCTTATCTCATAGCGGAGGTAGTTGTTATACCTCTATCAGGTTATCTTGTCCGGCTATTATCTACAAGGATTGCTTATTCTATTGCTGCTCTTGGCTTTACTATAATGAGTTTCTTTTGCTCTATCGCATGGAATATTGAGTCAATGATAATATTTAGAGCATTGCAGGGATTCTTCGGGGGGGCTATGATCCCAACCGTCTTTGCAACAAGTTTTATGATCTTTCCAAAAGAACAGCGAGCTGTTGTATCTATTGTAATAGGTTTGGTCGTTTCAGTAGCGCCTACTATAGGCCCAACTCTAGGGGGATATATTACTGATGCAATCTCTTGGCATTTCATGTTTTTACTAAATATCATTCCAGGGATTTTTGTTGCTTCAACAGTTTTTCTGTTTGCTGATTTTGATCAACCTAACCCTAAACTACTACAAAATCTTGATATTATAGGTATCATATTATTAATAATTAGTTTGGCTTGCTTACAGTATATATTAGAGGAGGGCACTGCTAAAGGGTGGTTCGAAGACACATTAATATCTACATTGGCGGTAGTTGTTATAGTTGGATTAATATTATTTATGATTAGAGAGTTTACGTTCTCTAATCCTATATTAGACCTCCGTGCTTTTGCAAATTTAAATTTTACCTTAGGCTGTATTTTCTCATTGATTTTAGGGGTAGGATTATTCTGCTCAGTCTATTTACTACCGCTATATCTTGCGAGAGTTGCAGGGATGAATACTTTTGATATTGGTATTGTAATGATTGTAACGGGGATATTTCAATTTTTATCGGCTCCTTTTGCAGGTAAAGTCTTTAACACCAGCTTAGATAAAAGATTGATGCTTGCATTTGGTATGGGATTATATGCGTTTGGGTGTTATTTAAATAGCTTTTTAACTGAAGAGTCGAGGTTTTATGAGCTCTTCTTCCCGCAAGCAGTGAGAGGATTTGCTTTAATGTTCTGCTTTATGCCAATTAATACAATTGCTCTTGATTCAATCCCTAAAAGTGCCTTACAAAATGCAAGTAGCCTTTATAATTTAATGAGAAATTTAGGGGGAGCCGTTGGGCTTGCAATAATAAATACTTATGTAAATGATAATACCAAAATTGTAAAAGCCTATTTATCCGAAAGTCTTCATAATACTTCCCTCTATGCTTATAAAGCGTTGAACCTACTAGGAAGCATTTTCGGTGGAAAAGTTGTAGACAAAGATCAAGCTGCATTAAGTTTACTTAACTCATTGGTGTTCAGAGAAGCCTATATTATTTCTTTGAATAATTCATTTCTAATAATTTCTTGTCTTTTTGTTTTTAGTTTGTTACTTATTGTTTTTATAAGAAGAACATAAAACTATGAAAATTAGAACAGCTTTGCTTAAATCTTTATTTTGCTTCTCCGTTGCTTTATACGGATTTGAAAAGCTTGTGAATCAACCATTAGTAGTTATCTCTACTTTTCTAATATCTTATATAATCAGCCTAAGAATTGCAGCAGCTCCAGGCTTTAGTTTAAACATAATTAAAACCATTAAATACTTAACATGGCTGATTAAAGAGATATTCTGGTCTTCTTTCAACGTTGCGACAATTGCTTGGCAACCAAATTTTGAGTTTAAACCGGCGTATAAGTGGATTACTACAAATCAAAAAGATGAATTAGGCTTAGTATTATATGCTAATTCAATAACACTTACTCCTGGCACAATAGCGGTAGAAACCAACGACAATAATATTTTAATCCATGCGCTTGATGGTACTGCAATACAAGATTTACAATCTGGAGTAATGGATAACAAAGTTCTGGAATTAATTAAATGATATGTTGACTAAATATTTAATAGTAATAGTGATTTTAGCTATCTTAATATTGACGATACTAACGATTGTCAGGGAATCATTGTTTGACAAACTTCTATGTATTAACTCAGCTACTAACCTAGTAATAGTCTTAATATGTTTACTTGGTTCATACAAGTATAATCAATCATATATTGACATTGCAATCATTTATGGTTTACTTAGCTATATTACGAATATGGCTTTTTTAAGATTTTTTATAAATAACCAAAACCATAAAATTACTGATGAAAACCCTTAAAATAATACTCTTAATGCTTTTCTTTAGTCAACATGCAGCCGCTCAAAATATTCTTAAAGAGGATATTTACAATTATAGTTTCGATAAAATAGATGGTAAAGGCAAGATAGTTCTTGGGGATTATAAAGGCAAGCTAATAGTTGTGGTAAATACTGCTTCTTTATGCGGGTTTACTAAACAATATTTAAGTTTACAAGATGTTTGGGAGAAGTATAAAGATCGTGGTTTAGTGATTATTGGGGTGCCTACTAATAACTTTGGCAATCAAGAACCGGGGGATAATTCTGAAATTCAAAGTTTTTGTACCACAAAGTTTGCAGTAACTTTTCCGCTAGCAGCTAAGGTTGACATTAAAGGCGATAATTCTCACCCCTTTTTTGTAAGGACAAGAGCAGAGTTCGGTAAGCTTTCAGGGCCTAGTTGGAATTTCTATAAGTATATCATTAGTCCTGAGGGTAAATTGATTGCATGGTATACTTCATTAGTAGATCCAAAATCTAAGAAATTTACTGAATTTATAGAGAAAAATTTACCAAGCCAAAACGAAGTACAATAGAAAACCTTGTGAATAAGTAATATCTGTGTTGAACAATAAAATAACAATTTTAGGGGGGGGTATAAGCGGCATGATTACCGCTCTTGCTCTGGCTTCTAAAAATATAAAAACTTGTATAATTGAGAAAAGTTCACTAAGTGAAGAGATACTTACAGCTGACCTTCGAACGACAGCGCTTTCCAAAGCGTCGCAGGAAATATTAAACTTATATGGTATTTGGCCATATTTAGATCCTTATACAACCCCTATAGTTGATATATACGTTGTAGATTCACATAAGTCAAAGTCAATACTGCATTTTCCTTCAAGTCTTGTCAAGCAAGATGCTATGGGGTATATGATTAGAAATGGGGATTTAAGAAAAGCCCTTTACCAAGCAGTAAAATCGTCTAATCAAATAGAGCTGAAAACTGGCCTAGAGTATAATCATGTTGAGAGCGAAGAATTATTGAGCTATGTACATCTCGCTAATGGTGAAATAATAACGAGTGAAATGGTTATAATTTGTGACGGAAAATTTTCTAAGGCTAAGCAAGAGTTATTTACTAATAAGATAGATAAAAATTACGGTCAAAAAGCTATTATTTTTAACATCAAGCATGAAAAGAACCATTGTAACTTTGCTATTGAGCATTTCCTTCCCACAGGCCCTTTTGCAATACTCCCACTGCGCGGTGGCTATCAATCCTCTATTGTATGGTCGCAGACTAGCGATTTCGCTGATGTTTTGCTAAAACTGCCTTTAGAAGAGTTTAAACAACAAGTTTCTAATATTTTAGGCGATAGTTTGGGGCAATTTGAATTGATATCGCAGGTTCATTCTTACCCTTTAACGGCAAGTTTAGTTGAGAGTTACTATAATAATTGTGTAGTTGTTTTAGCTGATGCTGCGCACACGATTCATCCTTTAGCGGGTCAGGGCTTGAACCTTGGAATCAAAGATATTGCAGCGCTAGTGCCAATAATTGAACAATGTAAGTTTACAGGTCTTCCTTTCCTAAATACTTATCTAGAGATATATAATAAAAAACGTAAAAGAGAAAATTTACAAATGTTTTTTATTACAGATTTTTTAAATTATATTTTTTCTAATAACTCTAAGGTTCTCAGTAGTTTCAGAGAAGTGGGGTTATCGCTAATTGAATCCAATAATCTTTTGAAAAGTCTTTTAATTAAATATGCTATGGGTAAGCTTGAACTTAGAAATCATTGATTAACTCTTAAAACTAAAACTGAGGTTTGAGCATGCTTAGTGATTTTTTTAGCATTAGGGCCAGGCGAATGATCTTTGGGATATCCTTTGGTAGAGGTTACGATTATTAAATTAGCTTTCACTTGCTCTGCGTAACTTAAGACTTCTTCTGAAACGGCACCTTTAGTTACAAAATGTTGTACTTCTATCTCCTGTGGGATATAGTTTGTAATCAATTTTTGAATAGCAACTATTGCTTCTGCTTTTCTTTTCTCTATCCATTCCTGCGGGAGGTAATCTTCAAGGAAATTTATTCCAAGTTCTGGAATAATATTTACTAAATGAATCCTGCCTGAGTTAGTATCAATAATATTAAGCGCTGTAGCAATAATTTCATCCCATAAATGATTATCTGTTAAATCAATAGGTATAACGATATTTTTGAACATTAAAACTACTTATTTAATTACTAATATCATCATTTAACTCTTCAATGATTTTGAGAGCTTCGCTATGAAGAGGTAAATGTGTTTCTTTACTAAAACTAATATTAAAATTAGTAGTCTGTAAAGAATATAATAGTTTTCTTGTATTATGTTGCCTATACCAAAGATTGTCTAGTAGCAATTTTACAATCTCTGAAGAGGTGCGAGTAGTGGTTAATAATAGAGCGCGTGTTCCTACAGATTTTTTAGATTCCAAAATACCTGGATAAAGATTACCTTCTATCAAAGCTTCATGGAAATAAGGGCGCTTACTATATATGAATTCTCTTAATTCATCATTTAGACTAAGGAAATCTATTTCACATTTTTGAGCAATTTGGCTAATAAAAGCATTAGGATGATACATAGTAGTAACTATTGCATCAACTGATCCATCACAAAGCGCTTCTTCAGCGTTCTGTAGTTCTCTTTCCACGATTATCGGGTTACTATCTTCAGGCCAGCTATAAAAATTTGCAATCATCGAAATCGGAGAAGAATTATTTAAGACTTTTATATTCGTTAGTATCGTCTTTCGTCTCAAATCACGAATATCATTAATCTTATCATCTTTTCTGGTAATCATTGTAAAAACTTCGATAAATAGATTAGAAATGCTTCTAAAATTAGCTATATTTTCATTATCCTTAGAGTTCGCATGGCCTAGATAAAATTCGTTTGCAACGTCTGCTTGCACGATAGCAAAATCTATTTCATGATTAGCAAGAAGTTTTAGATTTTCTAAGGTTCCTTTGGTCTGAATAACCTGGCATTTATAGCTGTTGGTTAGATTATTTTCAATTATTTTACATATTTGTTGCGCAACAGGATAATAACTTCCTGTAATAATGCCTGAGCCTATTTTAATGGTTTTCTCTTGAGCGAAGCTAGTGGAGGTAGCTAACAGATGGAAAAATAGTAAAAAAACGAACCTGTAGTCTTTTTGCACGAGTCCTCAATCAAGAATAATTGAATAGGTAAATAATTCCTTCCCTATGTAAATAAAGCTAAAGTATTATAATTTAATCCTTAACAAAATGATATTTTAATAGTGAAATATTAAAAAATCAATATTATTCAAATACAACGCACTGTAATATATTTATTATATACTTTTTAGTTTAAAAATTGTGATGTAAGATAGAGGCGTGCACGGCAAAACATATGTGCAGAAATTCTAGAGAAAGATGTAGCTATTTAATTATCGAAAATAATAAAAACAGCTAAATAATTTTTTGGTGGATAAGAAAAAATCATTTAGCTATATAGATTTTTCTTTAATCTTAGACGTTATCTATGAGTAATATTTTTCTTTATCGAAACTACCTTCACTATCGTCTATAATCAAGGTAATTGTTGCATCCCCTGTAATATTAATAGTGGTTCGCAGCATATCTAAAATCCTATCTATTCCGGCAAGGATTGCAACGCCCTCAGTAGGTAAATTCACAGCTGATAGGACGATTGGTAGCATAAACATAGAAGCTCCAGGAATGCCTGCTCCTCCTATTGAGCCAATAGTTGCCATCAGTACTATTATGAGATAGTCATGAAGATGAAGGCTTACCCCGAGCACTTGAGCAAAAAATATTGTGCATAAGGCAAGGTTGATGGCAAAACCATCCATGTTAATTGAGGCTCCAAGCGGCAAAATAAAAGATGTGCTTGCATCGGAAATGCCAAGGCGGTTACGACAAATTTGCATAGTCGTAGGAAGAGCTACCTTGCTGCTACTAGTTGAGAAGGCTAATATCTGATATTCAAAGCTTTTTTTATAGAAAGGAATTGGCGAAATTCGGCAAAATATCATTATTAGTAAGCCAAAAATTAAATATTGTAGGAACATGGCAATTACTATTGCGCACATCAACTTCCATAAGCTATAAATGATGCCAAGTCCTTGAGTTCCTACAACCCACGCTGTTAGCGAGAAAGCCCCGTAAGGGGATAATTCAACTATCATAGACATCATTTTAAATACCATCTTTGACATGAGGTTAAAGAAGGATTTAATTTGATTAGCTGAGGAGCCCATTTTGTTAAGTGTGATACCTGTAAAAATAGCAAAAAATACAACCTGCAGGATTTTACCTTCGGCTAGAGACCCTATAGCATTTGCTGGAACTATATTTAAAAGGAAATCGGCAAAATCAAATGCTTTTTGCGGTTCGCTTAAATCATCTGAGCCGAAATGGATATTTACGCCGACTCCAGGCTCTAGAATTAGTGCAATAGATAGGCCAAAAACTACTGCAAAAAAAGTAGTTATAAGAAAGGCAAAAGTAGCTTTAATGCCTACCCTGCCTAGGGAGCCTGGGTCGCTCATACTCGTTAAGCCAGAGACAAGTGAGAAAAATATGAGCGGAGCAATTACCATTGTAATTATTCTTAGGAAAATCAATCCAACTATTTTAATAGACTCAACTTTTTCGCCAAATATTATCCCGCATAATATCCCCAATATTAAACCTAAGGTTACTTTATGCCATAATTTCATACGTACTTCCTATAAAAAATATTATGTTAAAGATTAAACTACAATTACGATTATAAGCTTAATTTTCTAAAAATTTTTTATCAATATATCTTTTAAGCGTTGATAAAACTGAAGCGATCATTATATCGCTATAAATTATAATATAAACAAATTACTTTAATTTAAAATTGTTACAAGTGCAAGCAAGTAAATAAAAATAATAGGGTCAATTCATAAAAACCATCTATTATTAGATGTATTTTCCAATTAGTTTATAGACAAATTGTATAATTGGTAAGAAAATAGAGGTTTTGTATATAATATATAATTTATCGGTAATTAAAATCGTTATGATTCCAATTAATATTCCGTAAACAATATCGGCTGGATAATGCATCGCAAGGGAAATCCGTGCTAACCCAACTAAGAAGACTGTTACAATTGCCCCCGCCTTTAAATAATTATTTAAATATGGCCACAAATAAAAGCTTATTATCAAGGCTAGGGCAGAATGGGCGCTAGGGAAGCTTGATAAACATCTTTCTCCATCAAAATTATGAATTGTATGAAATGCAGAAGCCTCAAGCGAACAATATGGTCTTGGTAGGTTAACAGTATATTTTAAAAAAGTATAAATAGCGATGAATAAGGCGTAGTTGAGCGAAGGCTTTGCTATCAACAGGCTATGGGAAAAGAATTTATCCTTTTTAAGTATGTTTGGACTCTTTTTAATATCATTGAATGCAATTAAAGATGCTATCAGTAAATAGGGGATAAAGCATGTAAAATGGAAAAAAGACGCAAGGTATTTTAAAAAAAATGGTAGGTAGCCATAATTAGTGGCATGATTAATGGTAAGAAACAGTTCTGTATTTAAACCAAGAAAATCATAAAAAATCCTTTTCACTTCCGTAAACCATTAGCTATAATATTTAATGTTAAATAGATTAATAACATTTTTTATATTTATAGCAACTAATTAATAATAGAATATAATATTTATGCGTATAAAAGTTCTAGGATGTGGTCCTTCCGTTGGAGTTCCTGTGATAGGATGTGATTGTAAAATATGCAATTCAGATTCTCCGTATAATAAAAGAGGGCGCTCAGCTATCATAATAGAAAATGAGAGTAGCAAAATTTTAGTAGATTTTGGCGCCGACATAAGAACGCAACTTCTTAGAGAGAAGGTAAAAAATATTGATGCAGTAATATTAACTCATGACCATGCAGATCATGTAAATGGAATAGATGATCTTAAAATCTTTTCTTATATCAACAAAAAACCTTTAGATCTTTTTAGCGATCCAATCACTGTCAAGGCCATGATTGAGAGATTTCCATATATGTTTAAGTCGCCAGATGAAAACGATAAATGGGGTGACCAGCGATTGAATGCTATTGAGATAGACTTTTTTTCAAAAATAAATATAGGAGCAGTAGAAATTCAATTTTTCAAACAAGAGCATGGTAGGATACCTAGCTTAGGTTTTAGAGTAAATAATTTTGTTTATTCAAATGATGTAATAGGTTTTCCACAGGAGTCAGAAAAATTTTTAGAAAATATTGATATTTGGATTATTGACTGTATAACTGAAACGACTTCTCCTGCACATTCAGGTCTTGAAGATGTTATTAGGTGGGCAGAAATATATAATCCAAGGCAAATCTATTTAACCAACATGGATCATACAATGGATTATAATGAATTAGTTAGAAAGCTACCTAAAGCTATACTTCCAGCTTATGATGGTTTAACATTCACTATATAAAAAAGGATAAGTAAATGAATAAAAGGGTGTTATCTGGTATTCAAGCGACAGGTACTATGCATTTAGGGAATTACCTCGGTGCTATTAAAAATTGGCTAACTATGCAAGACAGCTACGAATGCTTATTCTTTATTGCTGATCTGCATGCTATAACTATTGACCAAGATCCTATAGAGCTCAGAAAATCTATAATATATACAGCAGCTGCATATCTTGCTTGTGGTATAGATCCTAAAAAAGTTAGTATTTTTGCTCAAAGTTCAATCAAAGAACATGCTGAACTTGCATGGATACTTGGTTGCTCAACGCCGCTTGGTTGGCTAAATAGAATGACGCAGTTTAAAGATAAAGCGGGTAAGAATGGAGAAAACGCTAATCTAGGTTTATATTCGTACCCTGTCCTCATGAGCGCAGATATTTTATTATATAATGCTGACATTGTGCCAGTTGGTGAAGATCAGAAGCAACATTTAGAGCTTGCTCGCGACATAGCAGGGGCGGTGAATAGAAGATTCAATAGCAATCTTCTAAAGGTGCCTGAGCCATTAATCCAGACAACTGCTAAAAGGATAATGAGTCTAAAAGATGGCACAAAGAAAATGAGTAAATCTGATCCATCAGATCAATCACGTATTAACTTAATTGATAGTGCGGATATTATTTTGCAAAAATTTAAAAGAGCACAAACTGACAGTGAGGCTGCTATTTATTTTGATCAAGACACAAGGCCAGCAGTCAGCAATTTACTGAACATTTATTCTGCTTTATCAGGTCAGGCTGTTGAAGATATTGTAAACGCTTATGAGGGGAAAGGTTTTTCAATATTTAAGCAAGAGTTAGCTGAGGTTGTAATAGCTCATTTTAATCCTATCACGACTAAGCTTAATGATTACTTAAAGAATCAGGACTACGTCTTAAGTGTACTAAAGCAAGGTGCAGATCAAGCAAGAGAGATAGCTCAAAAGCATCTTAAGATAATTAAGGAAGCCTTTGGATTTTTAAATGTTGAGTAAAGTGAAACCGCTAAAGCATGTAATTATTTATACAGATGGGGCATGTGCAGGTAATCCAGGGCCCGGGGGGTGGGGTGTTTATCTTATTTACGGTAAGCATGAGAAAAGGTTTTATGGTTCTAATCTTAACACTACTAACAATCGTATGGAGCTCACTGCTGCAATTGAAGCTCTGAAGTTATTAAAGGAGCCATGTCAGGTGGATTTATATACTGATAGTAAATATGTTAAAGATGGTATTACTGACTGGATTGTCAAATGGAAGAAAAATAATTGGCGCAAAAGTGATAAAGATCTGGTCAAGAATAGTGATCTATGGCAAACTCTTGATGAGTCTTTAAAAGATCACGTTATTACTTGGCGTTGGGTGAAGGGGCATAGCGATAATAAAGGCAATATAATAGCAGATAGTTTAGCTGTTCAAGGGTGTCAAGAAGCAAAGAAAATGAGTATTGGGAATCATGTCGATAATAAATAGATTATATATAAAATTCACAAGTCATTTTATAGGTGAGGATGAATATGGCCACAGATATTATTTATCTAAGAAGGAATCAGATTATTTAGGTAGGAAAAAACGGTTTGTCATTTATAATGGTAGTCCAGAGCCCTCTAAGATTCCACCGATGTGGCATGCATGGCTACATTACTTAAGCGATAGCGTGCCATTGAAAGGAAAAGTGAAAAACTATAAATGGCAAAAAGAGCATACCCCAAATTTAACCGGTACGGTATTTGCTTACTTTCCTTCTGGGGATCCAAAGAGGGGTGTTAAAAGAAAAAAAGTTTCGTCAGATTACGAAGCATGGCAACCTAAAGAATGAGAGATTGAATGAGACAAAATGTTATTGAGACAATTATAGGACTTATAGTATTAATTACTGCGTTAGCCTTTTTTGCATATGCTTATAAGAGTAGTGGCCAAGCAGAAGATAATAAAGGTTATCTTGTAAACGCTACTTTTCAAAGTGCAGAAGGTATTGTTAAAGGTAGCGATGTAATGATTGCTGGCATTAAGGTTGGAACAGTTGAGGAACTTGGTCTTGATAAAGAGTCTTATATGGCTCATGTAAAAATGAGACTACAAGAGGGACTGGCTATTCCGCAAGATTCGGTAGCAGCAATAGTTAGCCAAGGCTTACTAGGCGGAAAATATATAGTTATTATGCCTGGCGCTGAAGAAGAAAATTTAAAAGAAAATGACACTATTAAGCATACCCAATCATCAGTAAATTTTGAATCTTTGATTGGTAAGTTTATGTTTTCAAAATCAGGATCTGAAGGTAAATCTGAATAAAAAAGGTATTAATATGGCTAAAAGAAATAAAATTGCTTTAATCGGCAGTGGGAACATTGGTGGAACCATGGCGCATGTGATTGGCTTAAAAGAGCTTGGCGACGTAGTATTATTTGATATCGCAGAAGGCATTCCACAAGGTAAGGGATTAGATATAGCACAAAGCTCAAGCGTTGATCGTTTTGATTGTAACTATAAAGGTACTAACGATTATAAGGATATCGAAGGCGCCGATGTAGTAATAGTTACAGCAGGGGTTCCGCGTAAACCTGGCATGAGTAGGGATGATCTGCTCTCAATTAATGCAGGGGTAATAAAATCAGTTGCAGAAGGTATTAAGCAATATGCCCCTAATGCTTTTGTTATTGTTGTAACCAATCCTTTAGATGCTATGGTATATGTAATGCAGAAAGTAAGTGGCTTACCTACAAATAAGGTTGTAGGCATGGCTGGGGTACTTGACTCTGCAAGGTTTAACTATTTTCTGTCGCAAGAGTTTAATGTATCTATTGAGGATGTTACATCATTTGTATTAGGCGGACATGGCGATACAATGGTGCCATTGGTAAGGTACTCTACAGTAGGGGGTATTCCTGTTCCAGATTTAGTAAAAATGGGTTGGACCACTCAAGAGAAAATTGACAAAATAGTGCAGCGCACTCGTGACGGTGGAGCCGAAATTGTTGCTCTTCTTAAAACAGGCTCTGCTTTTTATGCGCCTGCAGTTGCGGCAGTAGCAATGGCTGAAAGCTATTTAAAAGACAAGAAAAGAATGCTTCCATGCGCAGCATACCTTAATGGGCAATATGGGATGAAAGATATTTTTGTTGGAGTACCAGTCGTTATAGGTGCAAATGGCGTTGAAAAGATTGTCGAGATCGAATTAAATGCATCTGAAAAGGCTGAGTTTGAGAAGTCTGCTGATTCTGTAAGGAAACTGATGCAGGAAGTAAAGCTATAGTAATTTTTTTTACCCTCAGAGCTAGACCTTGAGGGTAAAAAGCTTAACTCTTAAATTTTACCTTATCTCTCTGCTTCTCTATCAAATATATACCTCCTTACTAGCTTGTATAGAAATAAAAAGTGCTAATTATTTATAAGAACTTACGATTCTCCGTGCCATTAAGGGTTTTTATAAACTAGATACCCTCTTGACTTAACTAAATTTTTCTTTTACAGTTTTAGAAAAGAGTAAATATATATTTATAATTCTAAGGGGGGGATGATATGAAATTAAATCAAGAAATAATAATATCAGAAATTGTACCTTTAATTGACCCTAATATGTTTAAAGTTCCTAACAAAAAAGAGCATGAGGGTCCTTTTAGAGAGGATTATGACCATTACATTGACATCATAAACTAGCGATATATTTTATTGCACCGAGGTTTTTTAAGCATTAGTTTCGGATAAGGGGTGATGTAAGTTTTAGCATTGGTAAGTAGATATAGGTTAGCGTAAATCAAATTATTTAGTATAAATAATAATGGCTTAAGACTTAGTATTATTCATTTTCATTTTAAATTAAAGGCTAAACTAGGGTTTTATATGAGATATATTTACAATTTATGTTAAAAGAAAAATTTTAAAAAAATAGGGGGGGGGTCAAAAACTACTACCCAGGGTTGAAATCTTGTAACATAGGTTATTATATTAACAATATCGTGACTCTTGGGAGTATTGTAGCTCTACGCATTCTTTCATAAACTACCCTTATAATTAAGGTAGTTTGCACTTTTCCAATATATTTTGTTTAGGAGGGAGTTGGGGTTAGGTAAGAGGAACAGCTATCTAGATATGGTTATTATTTGTGAAGCTTGAGTTTGGAATTTGGCTCTGCTCATTCCTAAGGGATAGTAAAGTATGTATACTATTAATAGTGCAGCAGTCGGTCGGAAGATAAAGGTAGCAGTTTATGGTAGGCTAGGGACCTAAAGTGTAGAAGCGTTAAAGTTAAGTATACTTTAGCCAAGAACAAAGCTTATAAATTCTGCAAAGGGATCGTTTAATTAATTGTTATATATGAATAAATATCTTTAGCTAGTTGATAGATTCGGGTATTTGCTTGATTGCTAAGTATTATGATATGTGTTTCGCTTAAAGGATCGTATAAACTTAGTGATTCATATCCACCAATACGGCCAGTATGAAGATAGACATCTTCACTTCCAAAATCCTGACTTATCTCCGTTCCATAACCGTAGTGTCTCGAATGCCTGGTAAGCATTTTTTCAAGTCCAGCTTTAGATATTGCCCTACCTTGGTATAAAGCTTTTTGCCATTTGTAAAGATCATGGGTGTTAGCTATGATACAGGCCTCAGCAAATGCCATACTCATGTTTATATCTGAAGCATCATTAGATAAACCATCGGGCGTATCATAACTTTGCGCTATAGAGTTTCCTTCAGCCTTATTCAATAACTCCGATAAGAGTTGCTTGTGAGGAGCTGTAGTGAAATTCATGCCTAAAGGTATGAAAAATTCCTTTTTTAAATATTCACCATATGCAAGGCCCGTAACATTTTCAATAACCGCTCCTAAGAGATTATAACCTGAGCCACTATATTCAAATCTGCTGCCTGGTTTGAAATGTAGCGGCATGTTCTCAATTAATTTAATTAAGCTTTGGGTAGTTTGTGGGTATTCGTAGGCCTTTGTAAATCCATTTGCGTCTAGATAATTCGGCACCCCTGAAGTATGGGAAAGTAGTTGATGGATTGTAACTTCATTTGCCCATTTAGCTTTATATTCAGGTAGATAAGAGGAAAGCGATTTGCCCAAATCTATTAAACCTTTTTCACTTAGTCTAATTATTGCACTTGCAGTAAATTGTTTAGTAATAGAGCCTATTAAAAAACGTATTGAAGGAGAATTGGGGCGCTGCTTCTCTGTATCTGAGTGGCCGAAAGCTTCATCGTGAAGGATTTCGCCATTATGTACTATCAAAATAGCTCCAGACTGCATATTATGCCTTACCAAATCTTGAATCTTTAGTTCATTTCTACCGTAAGCAAATAGCGGGCATAGGGTTAAAAATAGTATTAAGTAAAATCTCTTAAGCATAATATCAATGTTTCTGGTTTATTCTTCGTTTCTTAATCATCTGTAGTATGAATAAAGGTACGAAAAATAGAATAGCATAAAACACTTCCTTGACCATAATCATATGTACAAAAATAGCAACTTGAGCAATGTATACTTTACTATGGATCTGTTTCCAGCGAGAGAAACCAAGTTTCTTTATGCTATAGTTATTACTAGTAATAGCTAAAATAAATAATATTGGCAAGGCAAGGTAGAAAGCAGGGGCGATGGCTGGGTGAAAAAGCATGTAAGGCAACGCTTTCTGGATGCTTCCCTTCTTTAAAATGTAGCAAGCTACATGGAATGCCGCGTACGAAAAGCAAGCAACGCCAAGTTCCCTTCGGTATTTATTTAAATCCTTTAATACCTTTAAAGTCGGGAACAAAGTTTTTAGAGGATTTAAGGATAATGCTGTTATAAGAAAACCTACGGCGATATAACCAGAATATTTGAATATTTTTTTAAGTAAGCTAGGCTCAAAAGCGATAATTGAAAGCATTACAAACAACGCTATATGGGTAACAATCCAAATTTTATATTGTTTCAAAAATAATATTAATCTTTTCATTTAAGCAAACTTATACTAAAGCATTATTTATTAAATCATAGCTAACGCATCTTAACATAAGGTTAATACTTTTGTCAAGGTGTCTAGTGTTTTACGCTGCATAACTTTTCACTTATTAGAGCGTATCGTAGTATGGTATACAAATAGCTTTAAAAGCACATACTCATAAACCGATTAAGGGAAGACGATAGAATTCTTTTGCATAACCAGAAAAACTAATTATATTACAATTGATAGCTAAAACATTAAGGAGGTGTATAAATTAACTTCCGCTTTCTTTGCAGCTATGACCAGCAATGGCTGTTAAAACATCCTCAAAATTATATTTTAATCAAAAAGACACTTAAGGAAAAATTTATGTTTCGAACTATGCCGGTAATTCTAATAGCAACTATATTTGCGGTTATATTATTGAATCCTTTAATACCGCTTACTTTTAAACAAGCCTTATACTCATTGGGGTTAAGTATAAAAGACTTAATAGTTTTATTATTACCTTTTATCATTTTTGGTTTATTATTCAAGGCAGCTGTAATGCTTGCAAGTACTGCAACTCAAATAATATTCATCATATTAATATTAGTCTGCTGTTCAAATTTCCTCTCAACATTTTTAAGCCACTTTGTAGGTATATGGGTTCATAGTTTTGATCTGTCAATGATCGCTCCCAAGAGTTTTGAAGGGCTTGAGCCATTATGGACTTTAAGCATGCCAAAATTCATGGCTAACAATACTGCAATGTTTGCTGGTATAATTATAGGTATAGCTACATCAAAGCTATATCCAGCGAAGGCTATGATTTATGCTGAAAGACTTGAAAGATACGTAGCAAAGCTTCTAAAGATAATAGTGCTCCTGATTCCTCTCTTTGTGGTAGGATTTATCATCAAGCTTCAACATGATGGAGTAATTAGCGTTATTATTAAAGATTATATGTTTATCTTTATTGCAGTAGCAGTAGCTCAGTATAGCTACATTGCGCTAGCATATTTCTTATTGAATAATGCAAAAGCAGGAGAGTTTATACAAAGTGTAAAAAATATTATACCAGCAGCTATAACTGGCTTTAGTACTATGTCTAGCGCTGCAAGCATGCCTCTTACAATTATAGGTGCAGAAAATAACGCAACTAATAAGGAGGTTGCACGCTTTGTGATTCCAGCAACGGTAAATATACATTTAGTAGGGGATTGTTTTGCTATACCAATATTTGCTTATGCTGTGCTTAAAAGCTTCGGTATGGCTGAGCCTAGCCTAATCAACTACATGATTTTTACTTTATATTTCGTTCTAGCAAAATTTTCTGTTGCAGCTATTCCTGGTGGAGGTATTATTGTAATGCTACCAATCCTTGAGCGTTATTTAGGATTCAATGCCGAAATGATGTCGCTAATTACTGCTCTTTACATTTTATTTGACCCCGTAATTACATGTGCGAATGTTTTAGGAAATGGTGCATTTGCTAAGATGGTAGATAAAGCGTTGCATTTTTTCGGTGATAAAAGGGTTGTACCTTCATCACTCTAGCTTTAAAATTAGCATCTTTGAAAATATTTTTAAAGATGCTTTTATATAGTCCATTTTACTCACAACTACTTTATTCCGTAAAATTTTTTAGCATTTTCAAGCATTATACTAAACTCTTTCTCGTTAGGGGTAGAAGAGGTGGCTCCTTCAATAAAGGTTCCTCCTATAACACCTACCGAAGAGATATCGCTACCGGCAAGTTTTTTAGGAAACATATAAAAAGAGCGTTTAACCTTATGACCTGACTCAGCTTTATCATCTTTAAAGTAAACTAAGATCATATGCTGAAGGTCAACTGGGTTTTGATCCTTTAACATTATTAAATGTCCTTGAACTGAAATCATTTTAGAATCTTTGTTTAACCCTTTAGCCCCCAAGCCTGTACAGTTAATAATAAATTTATCTTTGATTTCAGAGAAGCTTGTAACTTTTTTCTGTACAAAGTTAACCCTTGGCTTTAAATAATTGGTCAAGGCTGTCATCATCTTAGCTGTATCAATAAAAATGCCATCGTCATAAGCAACCATTCTTTGTGTTGTACCGTTACCAAAATCTAGTATTACGTCCTTTGCTTTCTGCATAACAACCCCTACATAGGGCTCAAGTCCAGATTCCTCTCTTGTTTGGAAATAAGTTGGAACTATAACAGCTCCATCCTTAAAATGCGGATGTTGGCCTTTGGCAATTAACTCATAAAATTTATATGCATCAATACCTATTTGATCAATGAGTAGTTGCATTTTCAGAGAATTATTCATTGATACGGGAGCGAGTAATCCTCCTGCGTTATGCGAAGTTAGATTGTCAAATCTTTCTGCTATAATAGTAATGTTTTTATACCCTTCTTGTGCTAAATCATACGCAGTAAACAGACCTATTGCTCCAGCTCCAATAATAGTAATAGGAGTATCTAATTTAAGGCTTTTTGCATGCTCTGAATTTCTAAGAAGGTTATTAACGTAAGCTGCCGTACCAGGACCGAGTGTCCAACCGCTACCTCCATGTCCATAATTATGAGCAATAACCTTACATCCTATTGTAGAGATACTCATATTTGGTGAACCTTGTCGCATTGGCCTATGGCATAATATTCTATCTCCAAGGTGTGCTGGTTCTAATTTTGGTGGGGTTACCTTTCTTATCTCTACTTGGTTCAAAGTAAAAGCATTTGCTGTTAATAAAATAAAAATAGCTAAAAGATTCAGAATAAATAATATAAGCTTATTCATTTTCTTCCTCCCTAAAAAAAACTTCTAGCTATAAAAGTTATAATACTGGTTAAAACATGTAAAGGGATTTTTGTTTATTAATATACATTATTTAAGTTAGAACGCTAAATTTAATTATAGTTTTTTGACAAGCTACTCAAAGTCTTAGAAGATAGTTCCCTATATACTAAGCGCAGGTGCATGGTATTTATACTTTGCGTCTAAATTTTATTGTTGGTGTGTAAGCCACGATTGCACCAATTAGCAGAGATTGAAAATGTTGCACATAAGGTGACCGCATAGAAATAAATGGACTATGAGATAGAAGTTTAACCAATGCTAAAGCCAGGACGCATAAAACAATTTTAAAGGCTTTTTCTTTGAGGCTATCATCTCTATTAGAAGCGGAAGTCAAATTTCAGATAATAACAAAGCCTATTAAAATACATATGACTTGCCAAATATGGGAAACTATAAAACCTAATTGACTATACATAATTAAGATAAGTAGAAAAGCTACGTGTATTACAGCCAAACCAATTAGATGAGAGCGCTGCTTAAAAGTAGTTATGTTATATAATACGTAATTATATATTACTAGAGTAAGGCTACCGAAAAATAATGCACCTAAAATATCTATAATTTTGTGATAACCACGAAATATTAAACCATATGCAATGCTAAGCAATAATCCTACAATAATGTATCTAGTAAGCTTATTACTTATAGAATAATAAAGCCATCCATAGAAAACTATTGATGACTGCATATGACCACTGGGGAAAGCGTAACCAGGTAATCCTAATTCTGGATTTAGTGGCACTTTAAATATTGATTTTAAGGTGGCCGAGAAAACCATGGTGAATAAAAGCAATGTTAAAGCATGGCTAAAAATATGCCTATTATAACCAATGATACCTATAATTATTAGTGGGAGAATTATCGGCTCATTCGAAAATAGTAAAAAGAAATCAGCCACTAATCGTTTATAATCCATATTATGCACAATATTTGTTTTTTCTAATCGCCTGTATTTCACATTTCGGATCTTTGATAATTGCTATACTTAGCTCCATAATATCAATTTATTTATAATACTTAGCAGTTATACTATAACAGTAAGATATAGTATTAACAGCAATATCAGTCAGTTGTCAGTAAAGATATCTTTGGACAGCCCACAAAGTTCAGTCCATTTATGATCACAAATATACTCTACTTTATTTTCTCCTAAAATCACTATATCGTTACTGAATATTGCTTTCACTTCTTTTGCAAAGTTTTGAGCATCCAATGTAGAGTCGAATTTAACTTTTAGTACCTTTTTGCCTTGTATATTAAGATCGGGTGCAACGTTTATATTTTGAGCATTGAAATGGTGGTTTTTAATAGAATTTAAAAACTTTTCTATGCCTGGCTGAAACTTTTCTGTTTGATATATATGTTGAGTTACAGGGGGTGTCGGTTGTACGACGCTCATGTGGTTTGAGTATAGGGAACCATAATCGAAGACCATGCTCTTTGCAGTATCATGGGGATTAGCGAAACCATGTTTTGGTATACCAAATTTATTGCAAACATATTGTAATTTGTCTTCTCCGATTATAACAAGGTTACCTTGAACTACGCTTGCATTGAAATTTTGAGCAAATTTGCTTGCTTCAGCAGGGCTTACAAAATTTATTTTTGCTACCTTTTTAGCTAGGTTATTTAAATCGTTATCAATCTTCAAAGATGTTACAGAAAAATTATTGTTTTTAGCCGCTTCAAAGAATCTCTTAAGAGCGCTTTTTGAATCTTTTGCAACATCATTATAGGTAATATAATCTTTGACTGAGGCATTTGGCATAACCGAGTGCGGAGCGGGTGCGCTCGTAATAAAAGCATCTATATCGCTGTTAAACTTATTATTAGCTGCCGCATCAATTTGCGCTTGGCTCAATTGTCCATTAGAGTTAGTAGCAAAATTTATCTTCAACTGATCGCAAATTTCTTTGCTAAAACCGTAACGTATATCGATTTTACCTTGAGAAGCAAGTTCAGCTTTGAAAGTTTCTCGTACTTTCTCCCAAGCCTTACCAAGGGCGTTTCTACCCTTGCCGTTCGCACCATTTCCCCAGAAATCATCGTTAGCGCCTGCGTCTTCTATGATTTCAGCATTACCGCTACGAAGCAACGCATTAATGATTGCGGGGTGCTGAGTTGCTTTAATCAAGAGTACTTCGTACATCAATTTTTCACTAAAGTTTGCTCCAATAGGTTTAGTAGTATCTCTCATAAATAAAGCATTCTTTATTTGAGTACCTATTTTTTGCGCATTTGCGCCAATTGCGCCTTGTAATTGCTGTATAGTAGAGCTATAGAGGTGAGGGTTATGTATGCCTTTAGTAGCTTGATATAAACCTTCTGAGGATTCGAACTTATATTGGTTTCCCCCAAGGTTGACATTAATAGGGAAATTGGTCACATTAGAGAAGAAATCGCACTTATCACCTGTCTTATAAAACTTAATTTGCATAATAAAAATAATATTTTCGATAAATATAAAAGGTTTAAACTTATTTAATATAGCATAACTAATTTTTATTATCAACAAATATTAACATAGCCTTAATAAATGAAGTCATAAAGCAAGGTTTTCATTTAATCCTAGATATTAACTAGGCTGGAGGGTAGGTACCTAAAAACTTCAACTAAAGGTTGCATTTTTTGACCCCCCCCATTTTTTTATCAATTATCTAGAATATATTTTTAGGTTAAAGAATGCTGTATGGGTCTTAAAATCATTGTATACTATCTTATATTAACTATTTTTGAACCTGATTTACTTATAAAAATACCTTTCACTATTCGAGTTTACATCGTCATGAGCGTCATAGTTGTGCTATTTATGTAAGGCTCATCTGACCTTTAGACGATTTTAAAAAGTTACTTATGATTAGTCTATCTTGTTATTTATACTATATTTATATACTTGCTCTAACCTTTCTTTATTTCGCTCGCAGTAACCAAGTATTAATACATACCTTTTATAGACCCCTAAGCTTTTTAAGGTGAGTGCAGGCATCTATAAAGCAATTTAATCTGGTTTACTATTAAATATTAACATACCTAATATCACTGTTGATCAGTTATGAAAAGCGCCTTAAGCTCTTCCCTAGGAGTAAAATCCTTAATGTTGACTGTATATTGGGTGCCATTACCTTTTAAAGACTCATCGAAACAAGTGTAAGGTTCGCCTAAGTTTTTTTCTAATATAAGGGTAAAATCCTTGATCGGCCCCTTCCAATTGCTTCCTGTAGAAAGAATATAGTCTACAATAAATGCCCTTTTAAATGTACTACCAACTTTTCTATCCAGATCCTCATCTCGCATGCAAAAATCCTTTAAATCGTAAGTTTTATTGCGGTCCCTAATCTCATATTTTGATGAACTAGAATTAGATCTCTGCCCAAGCTTATGTTGTTCTTGCTTTGTAATCCAGGCGTTGCCAGATGCTGGAGTATAAGAATGGGATATGTTTGTAATTTTTTTAGGAGGAAAAATCTGCTCCCAATAAAATATTGTTTGTAAGGACCATAATGGTTTGCCAGCAATATCAAGTAATTTTAACTTTTTAAGTTTCTGGTTTAACTCAGGAGTGCTTTCTAATAAACCTGCTTCTTCCCATCCAACTAAGATGGTCCTTGAAAGTGGAATGTTATGCTTTCTAAGGATAGGAGTAATATCTTTACCATTAGGTAAAATAGCTTTATTCATCATTTTGTAAGTAACTTCCTTTCCATTAACTAGCACTTTGAAATTCAAGAATGGAATGTGTTTAATATACTCCTCGTAAGTTGTGCTTACACTTCCTTTAGATATTAGATTAGATATAAACTCTGTATCCCAAGTAGGTCCACTATTATAATGCCATACAGGTAATGGAAAGGCTATTGTGGTTTTGATAGGCTTAGCAGTTGTATTTAAGAAAGAATAGTCTACCTTTATCCTATCTGCATTAATGGACAAAACTTCCTTTTCCACAGATATTTCGTTACTGCGATTAAACGTAATTTCGCCCGACGCAACAGAAGCTGTAGTATCGTTAGCCATTGCAGAAAAGTTTCCAAGGATTAAGCTCAGAATGCATATAAAAAAGCAAAGAGTAAATGATGATTTTTTCATATTATCGTATATTTGAATTTGTATAGACTTAAGAAGAGATATTACAAAATGTAATATATAAGTCCATATGATTTTTAAGCGCTTTAAAAAGTAATGGAATACATTAGTTAAGAACGTGTCATAAGCTTATAAACATTCAGCGAATCTTATAAATTTTTTAATCTCATCAAATAGAGTCCAGCTTTCTTGGGTAAACCAATCTAGCCATTGCGCTTCAGAAATCGGATATTCAGATATACGAGCAAGACCTATGTAAGTTTTAAGCTTTGCAAGGAGATAATTAATGCGGAGTGCGTTAAAATCTGCTTCATGTATGCGTATTTCTTTCAAAATGGTTTGCTCGCACTCTTTAAAAGTAATAATCTTTTCTACGAGGATATGTTTAATCGGGTCTCGATTTAGACAAAAACCTTTGGAATGTTTAATAATTTTAGTTTGTGATGTTAAATCAATTGAATCATTGATCAGAGTCTCTAAAATTTCCACTGCCTTAGTAATTCTGATATTTGTAAATTCTATATTATCCGGCTTACTGCCTATTTGATATAAATTCTTCAATCTTAAAGATAAGCTATAACCATGGCCCCTTGTGTTATAAATTAAACTTTCTAAGCTTGGATGAGCCTTTTGAATGAACTGTCTAATCTCCGATAGTTTACGATGCATTCGAGTAAAATCTGTGATGGTAAGACCGTGGTTCTTTAAAATATCTATTATTTCTTCGTATGAAACAGGATTTGGATGCTTAGAAAATAGCTCATATAACACTGAGGCCATATAAGGCTTAATCCTTGTTTCATAGAAAGTTCCACTAATTTCAAGTTTTATTATCAAACTTTCTGCGTCAATTGTTATTATATTTTGATTTCTGGTATCGATGAGTGATATGTACTTCATGTAACCTCATAAGAAATACGGAGTATATTATTTTTCGATTTAATTTTACTGATTGTTATATTGCCTATATCAGCAGTGGAAGATAAATGAGTGCCTCCACAAGGGACAGGCAGCATGTCACCAATTTGCATAGCTCGAAAATTATTATTTTCAGGGATTTTATATGGTAGCTTATAAAACTTCTGTTCAAAAGATAAACCATCAATTTCAAAGATTTTGATTCTAAAATTTTTGTCTAGTGCTGTATTAACGGCATTCTGAATGTCAGTTAAATCTACTGCCTCATCTCCTTCAAATTCAACATAAGCTTCACGGGGAAATGAATGCCCTTTGAAAGCTTTGATTCTTGGATTTAAATTTTCTACAACATTCCCAAGTAAATGAGCGGCTGTATGGTAACGGGCATTGAGTATTCTTATTTCTGGGTTAACAAAACATTGAGCTTTTAATTTAACTAAATTATCATGGGCAATAGGTGTAATATAGTGCCGTATTTGCTTATTTACCTGGGCTACATGAGTAACTTTGGTTTCAAACTGATCGGTCTTAATCCCCCCTTGATCTGATGGCTGGCCACCACCTTGCGGATAAAAGACTGTCTGATCAAGTATAACGAAGAGCCCTTTCTCATCTTTACCGCTTTCTAAGATTACTCCTTCAGAGTAGAACTGATATGTATTTTCAAGATATAATTTTTTGGTCATAAGGTTTCCTTTGAATAGTTACTGTTTTACATACCACTTATTATCATTTAAAAGATTGTTGATGAGTATGCTTATCTTATCTTAAAAGAGCTATATTTTATTGCTATTATCCTTCTAATATCCTAGAATTATCTTAGAGTATTGTCTTTCTATTTGATTGATTCAACCGCCTATCTTGTATCCATACTTTATAAATGTTATATAAAAAATGGTTTAATATGCTTGTACAGCGATAAAGAATAAACAGAGGTCTTAAATGAATATGCTTAATTAATTGATTGGCCAGGAGGCGTTGGAAAAAGATAAAGATGTTTAAAACTTGAATGGAAGTGATATAAGGAAGATTTATAATGTAATAACACTTAGCGCTAGACCTTGCTAGAAATGGCGGAGAGAGGGGGATTCGAACCCCCGATACGGCTTTTGACCGTATGACGGTTTAGCAAACCGCTGCCTTAAGCCACTCGGCCACCTCTCCAACGTTTAGATAAAGATTTATAGCACTATTATTTAAATATTTCCAGTATAAAATTTTATGAATCTAAAAAAATATACTGGAATGTAATTATAAGTACAATAATAGAACTTAGATAATTTTATGAATTCATATTTTCAAAAAAGTCAGCATTACACTTTGTATCCTTAAGTTTATCGATTAAGAATTCGATTGCATCTACTGTATTCATTGGATTCATAATACGGCGTAATACCCACATTTTTGTAAGTGAAGCTTTATCAACAAGTAAGTCTTCTTTTCTAGTACCTGATTTAGTAATGTCAATAGCAGGATAAATTCTCTTATCAGAGATTTTTCTATCGAGAATAATTTCGGAATTACCAGTACCCTTGAACTCTTCAAAGATAACTTCGTCCATCCTTGAGCCTGTCTCGACTAAGGCTGTAGAAATAATCGTTAAAGAACCGCCATTCTCGATATTTCTTGCTGCGCCAAAGAATCTTTTAGGCCTTTGCAGAGCATTAGCATCGACCCCCCCAGTTAAAACCTTGCCTGAAGAAGGTATAACAGTATTATACGCTCTTGCAAGCCTTGTAATATTATCTAAAAGGATTACAACGTCATGTTTCTGCTCAACCAGTCTTTTAGCTTTTTCAATGACCATTTCTGCTAATTGAACGTGGCGTACAGCTGGCTCATCGAAGGTAGAGCTAACAACCTCACCTTTTACAGAACGCATCATATCTGTTACCTCTTCTGGGCGTTCATCTATTAACAGAACAATCAAGTAAACTTCAGGGTGATTTGTTGTAATGGCGTGGGCTATATTCTGCATTAAAGTAGTCTTACCGGTTCTCGGAGGGGCTACAATTAAAGCCCTTTGACCCTTACCCATCGGTGCTACTAGCTCTATTACCCTAGTACTCATATCCTTTTGCGGTCTGCCGTCAGCAATTTCAAGGTTAAGTTTTTGATTTGGGTATAAAGGAGTCAAATTATCAAAGTTAACTCTGTGGAATGATTTTTTAGTATCTTCAAAATTGATTTTAATAACCCTCAGTAAAGCGAAATAACGTTCGCCTTGTTTTGGCGCGCGAATTTGCCCCTCTACAGTGTCGCCTGTTCTAAGGCTGAATCTTCTTATTTGGCTAGGAGAGACATAAATATCGTCTGGACCTGCTAAATAGTTTGCTTCTGGTGAACGTAGAAAGCCAAAACCGTCTGGTAGGACTTCTAGAACACCTTCCCCAATAATATGACCGCCCTGGTCAACGATTTTCTTCAATATTGAAAAGATTAGCTCTTGCTTAAGCATTGCGCTTACATTTTCTACGCCAAGTCCCTCAGCTTGTGCCTGGAGTTCTTCTGGCGATTTACGCTTAAGATCCTTTAAATGTAGAATTTTTTCAGGCTTAATATCTTCAGCTAGAACATTTTCAACTTGAATAGCTAGGTCATTATCTTGATTATTTGCTTGAACTTGATTTACGTCGGACATTTCTCGTTTTTTTTAAGTTAAATTTTATGTTTGATTTTCTGTTTGGCTATTTAATTCTTTAAACTAACATTATCACTTATGTAACTGGGATTTTTCATCAAGGTGAAATAGCTTGAAGTGGCCTACAATGATGATATTTGCTTAAGATTAACGGAGTAATTATAACAACATTTTTATTAACGCTAATACCTTACTTATTTATTTACTTTCAGCAATAAAATTATCTATAAACAGCTAATGTAGCCATAACCTAACTCAATTAAGGCTTAAAAGTACTATCCTTTTATCCGTTTTAATAAGATTATATTAGGTACCCTCTTATAAAGATTAAATAGGAAGTTTAAAGGATTTTTGGGTTAAAAAGCAACAGATGCATTATATTGATATAGTTAAGCTCTAAAGTAGAAATCAACCTTAGGCTTATTATGACTAGAGAAGTTATCTACTAGCCTCTATACTTGATAGTCTCAATAAATAGCAGATGGCTTTTTTATTGTCAATTATATTTTATAGATTAAGCAAAATCTCCTTGGTAAAAAACAATTTATTTATATTTATCGCCGTTACATAGAAGAAACATATAGTATATTGTTTATTATTTCAAAAACTTAATACGTTTAAAATTAATAAAAAATAAATATATTAACAATATTTTATTGTAACACTATATTAATAATTAAATATTTTGAATAAAAGAGGACTTATGAAATTATCTAAAGTGAGGGTTAAGACACCCTTAAGTGAAATGAAAAGCAGGCTCCCAAAAGACTATAATAAATATCTGCAGCGTCTTGGTGATTACTGTGGTGAAGAGGATGAAGTTAGCTTTGAACTTTGTTTAAGCCAAAAGAAATTACCCCATGTTGAAGCTTTAAGTGAAGATTCAGAGCAGGATAAACAATTTATATTCGAAATTTCGTTAAGTAGGGAGAAATTACCTGGTATAGAGGAATTTCAGGAAGAAGAGCAGCAAGAGTCTGAAGGTTTTAAAATTTCCTTAAGCAGAGAAGAGTTACCTGATATTATTAAATTTTTAGGAGAGTTGAAAGTTTCGGAGGAGGTGCTTTAAGATTAGCTTTGAGGTCTTGTTACTATGCTGAGCACTACAAAGCTTATTGTTGCTGCAAATAAAGAACCAACTATAACTGAAAAGCGCATTTGATTTTCTAGTACATAATCATTAAAAGCTAGATCACCAATAAATAGGTTAATGACATATCCAAAGCCTGTAAGTAATCCTATACCTATGAATTTTGGAATATTTAGTCCTTCTGGTAAAGAAACTTTTAAGAATTTGACGGCTAAGAAGGCTGAACTCAAAAAACCAATTGGTTTACCACATAATAAGCCTAAAATTATTCCAAGACTCATGGAAATATACTTCTCTTCAAGTGAGACGTGCTCAAAAGAGATTCCAGAATTTAATAGCACGAAAGTAGGCAGTATTAGATAGTTTACAATAGGATGTAGTATTTTCTCTATCTTTCTTGCTGGAGAGTTATTATACTCATCATAATCCGAAGGTATAAATAATGCGGTAATTACCCCAGCTATAGTAGCTGTAATACCAGATTGAAATATACTTACCCATAATGGCACAAAGAGTAGAATATAATATAATGGCTTTCGTACTTTCATTTTGTTTAAAGCAAATAATAAACTAATACATATGATCGAGAATATTAGAGGGTAAAGATTGATGTGGCTTGTATAAAATAAAGCCATCACTGAAATTGACAAAGCATCGTCTATTAATGCAAATCCAATCACAAAGACCCTGGCGCTTGAAGGTATTCTACGAGAAAATAAGGATAACATTCCAAGCATAAAGGCTGTATCAGTAGCCATCGGGATGGCCCACCCTTTTACTAAAATCAAGTCATGTCTATTTAAGAGGAAGTAGATTAGGGTTGGAATGCTAGCGCCGCCAATGGCCGTGAAGACTGGTAACAGTAAGTTTTTTTTATTGTTGAATTCACCATTATTTAATTGATACTTCATCTCCAAAACAATCATAAGAAAAAATAGAGCCATCATGCTTTCATTAAAGATTTTGATGAATGGTTCGCTATAAGCTACTCCAAAAAGATTTATCTCTATTACATATCTAATTATACTAAAATATTCCTCACTAAATAGCGAATTGCTTATAAAAATTGCTGCTATCAAAGACAGAAAAAGAGGTATAGAAGTATTTTCTTCAACTTTTATAAAGTTTCTTATCCTAGCAAGCATAATAATTTAAAGTAAGGTTAAACCGATATATTATACCTTATATGTGTTAATATTAAGTTAATATGCGATATGTGGTTAACCTTAGCAAAATTACTATTAGAGCTATAAATTATGGGCTAATGTAATTAGATATATAAGCAATATTAGATTTTTTATATATAATTAGCAATTATGCAGGTTATTAAGGGCTACAGGCAATACTCAAAGAGATTCTATCATTTAAGGTAATATATGCTAAATAAAAGCTTTTTAGGAAATATATCAAATTCGGTAAAAGTTTTCATAAACTTAAGTCTTATAACAATTTTCATTATTATTCAAGCGTTGCTAAATCATCATCTAGAAGGAACTGTTAGATATAACTATGAGACGATGTTGATGCAAAAGGATGCATTATCGATTCATCGAGAAGAGCTTAGTTATAAATCTTTGCAAGCGAAGCTGCTTTATGGAAACTTTGTTAATAATTTTCCAAAAAAAAATTCTGAGGCTGAGATTGAAGAATTTAGTGTTTTACTAAAAGAAATGGAAGAAATTTGTGAGACTCATTTCATAGCATTTGATAATGGTATTGGTTTAACAGCAGCTCAAGTAAAAGACGCATTACAGACTATAAGGGGTAATTTATCTAATTTAAACAACAGGAATAATGGTAATTTTAGAGATAAATTATCTACTTTTAAGCTGGAAGCGAGTTATGGAATTGATAATATTTTAAATAAGATAGGAAACAAGAATTTAATAAACCTATATGAAAATATATTGCAAGCGGAGTATGCATTTATTAAGAAAAGCCAAGATAAGAGATCTTATGAGATATTACTAGCTCACTATGCGGCGTTCAAAGAAGCATTATCAAGGCTAGGTAATATTAAAAATAAAGATGAATTGGCATCCAAAATGGCTGTTAAGCTTGAAAATGTGAAGAAAATTGCAGGCTCGGTTATTGAGCTTGAGGATTTAAAGAATGAATTATCTAATTCGGTAGATAAGCTTATTACTTTAAATAAAGATTTGCAGCTAGCTATCGATGATGAAAGCAAGGACAAAATTAGCGACAGTCAATCTCTAAGGGAAACATTGGGTTTATTGATATACTTTTTATATTTAATAAGTTTAGTGCAGATAATATCATCCTTTTTTATAATAAAATCTTCAATCATAGAACCGGTCAAAGATATTGCTGAAGCCGCGCAGGAGATGACTGCTGGCAATTTGATTTCAGTACCTTATACTGATAATAATGATGAGGTTGGTAGGATAGCTAAAGCGCTAAAGATGTTACAGATAGATATAAGAGATAAACACTTACTTGAAGAAAAAAGTAAGCAATTACACTTTAATACTCCTAATAGCGACATTGAGACAAAAAATATTAAGGCAATTAGCGAAGAATTTGTTGGTCAGATAAAACATATATTGAATGAGGTTCTAAAAGACTCGAATAAGCTATATATTTCCTCTGAAGATATTAACAGTTCCTTCAATAACACCATTGCAGTAATAAATAAGGTTCTAATATCTTCTGAATCTACTTCACAAAATATTCAAGTGGTAGCTTCTGCAACGGAGGAATTATCATCATCAGTAAAAGAAATTGCCTCTCAAGCGACTAATTCTACTATAGCTTTTAAAGATATGGTAGAGAAAGCCGAAAAAGCTGATATTAGTATTAATAATTTAAATCAAGCTACTAAAGAAATTAGTAGCATAATTCAAATAATTACTGATATTACTGAGCAGATCAATCTACTGGCCCTTAATGCGACAATTGAATCAGCGCGGGCAGGGGAGGCAGGTAGAGGCTTTGCTGTTGTTGCAAGCGAAATAAAGAATCTTGCAAGTGAAACTAGTAAGGCAACTGAACAAATTTTTAACCAAGTAGAAGGAATTCAGCAAGTCTCAAAAAGTGTAGTTAATGGACTTAAAGATATTAAAGCATCGATCGATCACGTTAATCAGTACTCAAGTAGTATTGCTTCAGCTGTTGAAGAACAGAGTTCTGTTACTACTGAAATTTCCGGTAATATGAATAATGCTTCAAAGGTTACCGTGAATATTAAAGAAAATATAGTTGAAATCAATTCTAACGCAAGTCAAGCGCAAGCCTATACAGGCGAATTACTTGCTACCTCTAAATCTATAAAAGATAATCTGGTTAATCTACAAAGCTCAATCGAAAAGTTTTTTGCTGAAGTCTCTTCCTGATTTTCACTACTATAATTTGAATGAGTGTACCAGAGAACACACTTATTTAAATTATAGTTTTAAAATAACATTTAGCCTTAGCTTGCAACCTTTCTTTAACTAATTTCTGTTAGATTTAGCGTCAACTAAATTTACTTTACATAAGTTATATCAATGAGAATAGAGCAGGGGTTAAAACAAACTCTTAAAGCTAGCCTAAATCTGCAGCAAACAATAAACATGCTGCAATTAGGTGCACTTGATATAGATCAATTCATACGCCAGGAGATTGAGAGTAATCCCTTTTTAGTTGAAGATACTAGGGAGGAGGAGCTTAAAGAGGAGCCAAAATCCGAGCAAGAGGATTTTGAGTATGAAACATTAAATGATTATGCTTGGGATGCTTCAAGCGGAGAAGATGGTTTATCATTTAATAATATTAAGTCCTACTATTACCCTGAAGATAGCGACCCAGTAAGCAACCTTGAAAAAGAAACGTCCCTAAAGGATTTTATTTTAGAACAGGTATATGCAGAGTTTCCAGACAATAAGGAACGTATCATAGCATATTATTTAACAGATATGCTGTCCGAGAGTGGCTATATTGAAGGTAATCTGGAGGAGATAGCCAGCCAGCTTAAATGTTCGAATAAGCTTATAAATAAAGTTTTAATAAGGCTACAAAAGCTCGAGCCGGCAGGGATTTTTGCGCGTGATCTGGCTGAATGCTTAAAGCTACAGTTAGAGGAAAAAGGGCTGCTAAATGCGCAATATGAAATAATATTAGATAACTTACCAAGCGTCGCTACAAAGGACTTCTCCTATCTTGCCAGGCTTTGTAAATTGAGTGAGAGTGAGACTCGCAGCATGGTGAGCGTAATTAAAGGATTAAATCCTAAGCCTGGAACCTCTTTTTCTTCTTATAAAGTTGTAGTTAAAATCCCTGATGTATTTATAAGGGTAGATGCAAATGGAAAAATTTTTGTTGAGCTTAATAAAGATAATGCTCCAAAAATAAAAGTTTCTAAGGAATATTATAACGAAATCAAGCCCAAGGTTAAAGATCAAGAGCAGCGCAAATTCCTAAGTGAGAAATATCATTCGGCTGGTATGTTGCTAAGCTCTCTGGAGCAAAGGAATAATGCAATCTTAAAAGTTGCTGAAAGTATAGCGCGTTTACAAAGAAGCTTCTTTGAGAAGGGGGTGCTGCATGTAAGGCCTCTAACTTTACAAGCAGTGGCCCGGGATATTTCTATGAGCGAGAGTACAGTAAGCAGGGTTACAACCAATAAATATTTAGCCTGCAGTTATGGTGTCTTTGAGATGAAATATTTCTTCTCAGGTGGTATACAAGCAAATTCTTCGAGTGAAACCGTATCTAGCACTAAGGTTAAAGAAATCATAAAGAAGCTAGTAGAGCTAGAAGATAAAGAAAAAGTAATTTCCGATGATGAATTAGCAAAAGAATTAGCTAAATTCAATATCAAGATTGCTCGGCGTACGGTTACTAAATATCGTGAGCAACTTCGAATCCCTACTGCCTTTGTTAGGCGCCGTGAAAAAGCTGATGCCTAATCCATTTTTTCGTTTTCTTTCTGTTGTCTCTATAAGAAGAAATTAGCGTATTCATAAGGGGTGCAGGCTACATATTCAAAGCTTCAACCAAAGGTTGCAATTTTTGACCCCCCCCCTATTTTTTTTAAAAATTACCATTTTATAAAGTATAAATATATTTCCTTCACAACCCTTATCCAGCCTTTATAGTAAATTTATTTAAAGTGTGGTACGTCGTCATTCCTCGCTTAGGTATTACTCATACGCTGCGCTCGTTATTTCTAGTACCACAACTCAACTAATTTCACTATAGTTTATGTCAAAATTAAATATAATAATATACTGCTAATTAATCTTGCTCCTATTCTCTACTTATTTTAGCTAAATGTTCTTCTACGGATAAGATTTTCTGCTGAAATAAACTTTCAAAGGGCTCGAATAGCCTTTGTTATAAAGTTTACAAAGGTTCTTCAAGGATTTGTAAATAAAAAAAAGAGAGTGATAAAATCCCTCTCTCTTTAATTTGACTCAAATTTATACTATTTCGAATCTTAATTTACTAGTATTAGCTCCGAAGTAACTGCAGTAAGCCTTGAGTTATTTGGTTAGCTTGTGCTAATACAGATATACTAGCATTCATCCTAACTTGGTGCATAGCCATTTCTGAAGATTCTTCCTCAATCTTTGTATCTAAGAATTCAGATCTCGCTGCGTCCTGGTTTTGGATAGATGCGTTAATAGCTGCAGAAGCATAGTCGAACCTTGACTGATAAACCCCCACTTGCGCACGGATAGCGTTTACTTTTACCAGCGCTCTTTGAATCACATCAAGAGCTTCACCAGCTTTTTCTGCGGTTTCAATGCTTAAGTTTACGCTGCTACCATTTTCATCTACGTAAATATCGGAAGTTTTAGCGCTACCAATCTTCACATTGATGTTATCTGACGCTTCTGTACCAACTTGGAAGTTTACGCCGCCGCCAGCATTTGCTTCAGCATCAAGAGCTTCTTTATAAGCTTCTTGAATAATTGCCGCGTTAGCTGCTGAAGATAAGTTAAGATCTTCGCTACCAATTCTTAGTTCGATATATCTGTTACTAGGATCATTTTCGTTTCGAAGTCTAAGTAAGCTACCTTTATTAAATGTAGCACCAATACTTGTGCCTGTTTCGTAACGCTCACCGTTAATAGTCATTTCGATACGAGCATCAGTATTACCAGTACTTGGCGCAGCAAACTTAATATTATCGATTTTAATACTGTTGAAACTATAGTCATTATAGTATATTTTAGCATTCAATAAAGAACCGATAGTAGTAGTACCATTAGTTATTGTACCCCCTTCTTTGAACGAACCAATCTCTCTTCTCTGAGTTACTTTAAGATCAGAAAAGGCGTTATCAATACGTCTTGCAAATGAAGCAGCGCTGGTTGAGTCGGTAACTATTTGACCACTACCTCCAGCCATTTGAATCCTGAAAGAACCTCCGCCATCTTCAGTAGAAACAAGAGTTACCCATGTATCTGAAGTAGGAGATGTATTAACTCCACTTGCTTTATATGTATAATCGCCTACTTTAACAGAAAGGTCTACGCTATTACTGCTTACATACTCAGCCTTAAAGCCGCTTATTTTACCAACAAAGTTTGCATTATTGGTTATTTTACTTACGTCAACCCCTGCTGCAGCTGTACCGCCAGTTAAAGTTCTGTTCGTAATAGTTAAGTTACCTGTTTTAGCGCCACCTAAAGTAAATCGGTTAGTTGCAGAGGTGCCTATAGCTTTGTAAGTTGCTTGAATCTCACCAGCTGTTGATGTTGCTGCGTATGTTGCTTGCATTACACGTGGGTCTAGAGATTTGTTTAAAACCTCTACAGTATTTTTCCTTGTAGCTGCGATGTCAGCGCCAATTAATATCTCATCATCCTTACCGGTTAAAGCAGCTACATACCTAAATACTTTACCATTAACATTGAGCCTATCGCCTTGATCATCGGTTACTGTATGAGTATAGGTGATACCGGCGGTAAGAGCTGCCTGATAACCAGTAAACGTACCTGTGATCCCTGCGCCATAGAATTCGTAATTATCTTCATCAAGAACTCTAATTTTATAATCGCTATTATTGGCGATAGTCAAACCGGAGTTAGTAACTGTTGTAGTGCCTGTGATTCTAATCACTTCTCCGCCTTTATAACCATGTCCATTGACAGTCACTTTTATAGCAGTACCATCAGCATTGACGGTCGCATTAGTGTTGTCAATAGTTGGTCCAACAGCTGAAGTAGCGCTTGGGTTTGTAGCAATAGTAAATGCTGCAGTAGCTTGCGCACCCCCTAGTGTTTTTATAATACTATCTTTTACTGTTCCGTATACTTGAGCGTTAAACTGCGCAAGGTCGCCGCCTGTTCCACCAGATGTCACAAAAGTATTGTTGTTAACATATTTTATAGTATCACCGGTAATCTGCGCACCACCACCTGTAGAGATAAAGAAGTTATTTCCTGCAATACCTTTTGATTTATGAGTAAATGTAATTCTTGCTGAATCGGCTGGATCGATTTTAATTTCAACACCCTGCAGTCTTTCATAGTTTGTACCTTTGTTAGCGATATATCTATCTATAGCTGCTTTAACTTCAGTTGCAAGTTCTGCTGCAGTTTGGCTAGTATTTGTTCTAATCTCTCCATTTGCACCAGTATAGTTATTAGCAAGACCTTCAGTGTTTTTAGCGGTAAATGTTATACCGTTAATATTTAAAGTATCTCCATCAAGAAGATCGTAACATTTAGATGAATTACTATTTAACATAATACTGTCGGCAGCAGCACCCCCACCAGTACCACCTGCTGTCGCAGCTGCTGTAGCCACATAAGTGAAAGTATTTTCATCCACTACCGTCACTGTTCTACCGGTGTCATCAGTAACCGTAGTATCAATATTTGCAACCAGGTTAACGTCAATTAAATCGCCATCTTGAAACCCGTGATTATTTAAAGTTACAGTTACGGTTTTACTAGCGGCGGTTGTATCAAATTTAGCGCCAACATTGAAATATTTACTACTACCATTACCAAATTTAATTGAAGTAGTAGCAGTAGATGTGTCGGTTGCTGTATTAGTTTCGATTTGTCCAACGCCTTTATCAAGGTTACCGTTGATCATTTTAATACTGTTAAAGTTTGTGTTTTCAGCAATACGATCAACCTCGTCCTTTAGACCTTGGAACTCTTGGTTAAGGTATGCTCTTGCATTTTGATCTAATGAGCCTGACTTTGCTTGCGAAGCAAGAGAAGACTGACGTTGCAAGATTTCACCGATAGCTTGTAATGCACCATCAGCTACCCCAAGCATACTTGTTGCTTGAGCAGCGTTTTTGAAACCTGCTTTTAAAATGTTTACGAAAGCTCTAAACTGAGTACCTACAGCAAGAGATGCTACGTCGTCACCGGCTTTAGTTATTCTATTACCGCTGGAAAGTCGTGCGATCGATGCTTGAAGTTTACTAGTAGAGTTTTGAAGATTAAACTGTGCTGCCACAGATGAGTTATTACTAACTAGAGTTGCTGGCATAAAAATTCTCCTACATGGATTATTTATTAATTTGGCTACCTGCCCACTAAAAACTAATTACTTTTTTTAAATATTCATAAAGTAATTAGTGTTACCTATTCCTCGATAGTATAACTTAATAACTATTTATCGTTTTTTTTTAAATTAAGAAAGTTTATAACCTTAAACTGTCTTAAGTTAAGTAACATTTTTAATAATAGTTAGACTATCTCGTAATATATAATAACACTATAATAGTTAAAAAAGCGTTAAAATAATTAGTTTATTTTTTGCCAATGTAGTGCTTATTATTATAGCGATTGAAAAAACTGTGTGTTTTTTCCTCAAGAAGCGAAAATTTGCAATTATTTTTATACATAGCTCTTTATTACTAGAGCTTTTATCTATTAAGATTGCCTTTATGAATTAATCATTTATGAGGAGTTATGCAGTCTAAAGGTAAAATAAAATGGTTCAATCCTTCAAAAGGTTATGGATTTATTTGCAGTGAAGAGGTACAAGATGATATTTTTGTACATTTAAGTGTTCTTAAAGGGCAAAAAATTTACGAAGGTGACGAAGTAGTTTTTGAAGCTAATAAGTGCGACAAAGGATTTAGAGCTCTTGCTGTAGAGAAGCTTGACGCATAATAATAGGTAAAGAATATCTTGAGCATGCTGTTCAAGGTATTCTTTACATCGAAAAATAATTTAATTGAATAACTCTTCTTGTTGTTATTGTCCCAAATATAACCCACCTCATCAAAAAATTTAAATTTATAGTGGTTTTCTATTCAAAGTGATAAAATGCTTGCATTACTAAAAAAGCATGTTATTTTGTAGAGCTATGCATAAGCATTCGTAAAAAATTAAGGGTGAGTCAAAGATACCAGCCTAAAATTGTATATTTATTATCAAAAGGTAAAAGTTTTACTTGACGTTTTACTCAAGTGATAATAATATCCTTCCGCAAAATATTATATTTTTTTTATAATTTGGAGTTTTTTTAATGCCTACAAATAATCAATTGGTTAGATTTGGAAGAACGCAAAAAGTTAGAAAGACAAAGTCTCCAGCGCTCAAAGGTAATCCTTTTGCTAAGGGAGTTTGTGTAATAGTAAAGACTGTTACGCCTAAGAAGCCTAACTCGGCGTTACGTAAAATAGCAAGGGTAAGACTTAGTACAGGTTACTATGTTAATGCCTATATACCTGGTGAAGGTCATAACCTACAAGAGCACTCAACAGTGCTAGTAAGAGGTGGTAGGGTTCCGGATCTGCCTGGTGTTCGTTATCATATAGTACGTGGTGCGTATGATACGCAAGGCGTAAAAAATCGTAAGCAAGGCCGTTCTAGATACGGTGCTAAGCGTCCTAAATAAATAATAAAGTGAGGGTTGTTTCATGTCACGTCGTCATGCAGCAGAAAGAAGAGAAGTAAGTCCAGACGTTAAGTTTGGTAGTGTTTTGGTAACTAAGTTTATCAATAAGATAATGGAAAGGGGTAAAAAAGCTCAAGCTGAAAAGATTGTTTATGGTGCGTTCGCAAGGATCGAAAGTAAGCATAAGCTTAATGGCTATGAGGCTTTTACCAGTGCTCTGAGTAACGTAAAGCCTAACCTTGAGGTTACATCTGTAAGGGTCGGTGGTGCAAACTACCAAGTGCCATCGGTTGTTGATGAGCGTAGAGGAAGTACTCTTGCTATTAGATGGCTTATTGATATTGCTAGAAAGAGACCTGAGAGAACAATGGCAGATAAGCTTGCAGAAGAATTATTTGAAGCTGCAAATAACAGAGGCGCTGCTATAAAAAAGAGAGAAGACACGCATAAAATGGCTGAAGCTAATAAAGCTTTCTCGCACTTCAGTCCTAAAAAAACTAAAGGTTACTAAATTATGTCTGAAGTTATTAAAGTTGATCTTAAAGATGTCCGCAATATTGGTATCTGCGCTCACATTGATGCTGGTAAAACTACTACCACAGAAAGGATTCTGTATTACACAGGGAAGTCATATAAGATAGGTGAAGTGCACGAAGGTGCTGCAACTATGGACTGGATGGAACAAGAGCAGGAAAGAGGTATTACCATTACTTCTGCTGCAACAACGTGCTTCTGGAATGGTAAAAGGATCAATATTATCGATACACCTGGTCACGTAGATTTCACAATTGAAGTTGAGAGATCTCTAAAAGTTCTTGATGGTGCAGTTGCAGTTTTCGATGGTGTAGCAGGTGTAGAACCGCAATCAGAGACTGTATGGCGTCAAGCAGATAAATATAGAGTTCCGCGTATTTGTTTTGTAAACAAAATGGACAGAATGGGTGCTAACTTCTTTAGATGCGTGCAAATGATTAAAGATAGGCTTGGTACTACTCCACTCGTTACTCAAATACCTGTAGGTCTTGAAGATCAGTTTAAGGGCTTGGTTGATCTTATTAAAATGAAGGCGATCATTTGGAAAGACGAATCTTTGGGTGCTGAATTTTCTTACGAAGAAATTCCTGCTGATATGAAAGATGAAGCTGAAGAATATAGATTAAAGCTTCTCGAAACAGCGGTTGAAGCTGATGATGCGATTTTAGAGAAATATTTAGGCGGCGAAGAGCCAACTGAAGAGGAGCTTAAGGCTTGTATTAAGAAGGGTACATTAAAAGGTACATTTGTGCCGGTATTATGCGGTAGTGCATTTAAGAATAAAGGTGTTCAGCCGTTACTTGATGCAGTAATAGATTATTTACCTTCACCACTTGATATAGGAACAGTTAAAGGTATTGACCTTAAGACAGAAGAACAAATTGAAAGAAAGCGTACAGAGAGTGAGCCTTTTGCAGCTCTTGCTTTCAAAATTATGAACGATCCGTTTGTAGGTTCTCTAACATTTATCAGAATTTATTCTGGTAAATTGCAAGCAGGTACTACAGTTATTAATACTGTTAAGGATGAGAAAGAGCGTATTGGTAGAATGCTGCTTATGCATGCTAACAATAGAGAAGATATAAAAGAAGCAAGAGCTGGAGATATTGTAGCGCTTGCTGGGCTTAAGAATACTACAACAGGTGATACATTATGCTCGCCAGAAAGTTTAGTAGTTCTTGAAAGAATGGAATTCCCTGAGCCGGTTATCGAGCTTGCGGTTGAGCCAAAATCTACAGCCGATCAAGAGAAAATGTCTATGGCATTATCAAGACTTGCTGCAGAAGATCCATCACTCAGAGTTGCGACCGATAGAGAAACAGGTCAAACAGTTATTAAAGGAATGGGTGAGCTTCATCTAGAGATTATTATCGATAGAATGAGGAGAGAATTCAAAGTCGAAGCAAATGTTGGTGCGCCTCAAGTGGCTTATCGTGAAACAATCACGAAGAAAGCAGATGTTGACTATACCCACAAAAAACAATCAGGCGGTGCGGGTCAATTTGCTAGAGTTAAAATTACATTCGAACCGTTAGAGCCAGGTTCAAACTTCCAGTTTGAAAGTAAGATCGTTGGTGGTTCTGTACCAAAAGAGTTTATCCCAGGTGTGGAAAAAGGCTTAGAAGCAATTAAAGAAACAGGAGTCGTTGCTGGCTATCCAGTAATTGACTTTAAAGCAACCTTAATTGATGGTGCTTTCCACGACGTTGACTCAAGCGTACTTGCATTCGAAATTGCAGCTAAAGCAGCTTTCAAAGAAGGTATGGCGAAAGCGTCTCCAAAATTACTTGAACCTGTAATGAAAGTTGAGGTTGTAACACCTGATGAATATATGGGTGACGTGATTGGTGACCTTAATAGTAGACGTGGTCAAGTTCTAGGTATGGATCCAAGAGGTAACGCGCAGGTTATCCTTGCTAATGTTCCGCTATCAGAAATGTTTGGCTACGTTAATACTTTAAGATCTTTATCACAAGGTCGTGCGCAATATAGCATGGTATTCTCTCACTATAGTGAAGTACCTCAACATGTTGCGGATAATATTAAATCTAAAATTTAAATTAAACATCTAAATAAGGGGTAATTACTATGGGTAAGGAGAAGTTTGTAAGGAATAAGCCGCACGTAAATATTGGGACAATTGGTCACGTTGACCATGGTAAGACGTCGTTGACTGCGGCGAT
>JAQSWU010000040.1 GCA_029266475.1 Rickettsiaceae bacterium
TGGTCAAAGTTCTGCCTAAAAGATAAATATAGAAAAAATAAAAAATCTACCTTGCATAGCTTGAAATCTTTACAATACATCTTAACTTGACGCATATGGTGCCATTAACTGTGTAAATATATTTTTCATGGTTAGATTCTGCCCTCAAATTTGATCATGAAGTGAGCCATTGCTTCATTCCAATTTTGGATTGGCATGGTCCATTTTTTCACAATATATTGGATTGTCAAGAACAAACTCTTGAAAACAGCTTCATCATTTGGGAGAACCCTCTTATTATTGGTTACTTTTCTGAGCTGGCTATTCAGAGATTCCAGCATATTGGTGGTATAAATAATTTTTCGTATCGCTTCCGGGTAGTCTAAAAATACCACTAGATTTGGCCAATTATTATACCAAGATTTGGCGATTTGCGGATATTTACTGCTCCATTTTTGCTCGAATGATTCAAGGGCTGCCAATGCCTCATTTTCTGTTGCAGCCTGGTATATTGGCTTTAATTCTTTAGCAACCTCTTTTCTATCCTTGTAGGAGACGTGTTTTAAGCTATTTCTGATTTGATGAACAATACAGAGCTGATGATCAGTTTTTGGATATACTGCAGCTATTGCCTCTGTCATGCCGCTTAAATTATCACTGCAGGCAATTAGCATATCTTGCATGCCCCGGTTCTTCATCTCAGTCAAGTTGGACAACCAAAACTTCGCACCTTCATTCTCGCTGATCCAAAGACCTAAAACATCTTTCTTGCCTTCTGTATCTATACCAAGAGCTGCATAAACAGATTTATTAATAATACGCTTATCATGCCTTACTTTAACTACTAAACAGTCAAAATATACTATAGGGTAAACAGAATCTAAAGGCCTGTTCTGCCAGGCTCTTACCTCATCGAGAACTTCATTTGTCACTCTCGAGATTAAGCTCTCAGAAACCCCAGTGCCATACATCTCCTCAAGTTGAATACTAATGTCAGATACGCTCATACCCTTGGCATAAAGATACAGTATCTTCTCTTCTAATCCGGCTATCCTCTTCTGACGCTTCTTTACAATCTGAGGCGCAAAACTTGAATCTCTATCTCTTGGCACCTCTATATCAAAAGTACCATCCTCAGTAATAAGCTGCTTCGAACTTACACCATTGCGGCTATCGTCTGAGTCGCTCCTCGAATGCTTGTCATAGCCTAAATGCTCGTCCAGCTCTGCTGACAAAGCCCTCTCAAGCAGCGCCTTGCGAAGCTCCTTTAGTAAATCTCCTTCCTGTAACAACTTCGTTAAATTAACCTCGTCAGAAAGCATTACATCTAATGCCTCGTTAAGCTTCTTCCTGTCTATACTCATAAATTACTCCTTAGTTATGTCAATATTAATACCTACAATAAATAACCAAAAAATAATTTACACTCTTAAAGCAAAAGACCCTTGTACCGAGGCAACCAGCAAATTATCAGCCTTAATGTCTACTATCTCCGCCTCTACATCAACCCCAATAACCTTCGCATCCTGTACACGTAGTCTTAGCTTTCCGAGGATGAAGGAGGGTCAGGATTCTCGACAAGTTTATCGGAGGAGGGCTTTTCATCATACCATTGAATTTCCCATTTTCTATTTTTAAAGTGCTCTTCAACCCAACTCCAGTCTTCCATCCAATTATCATAAACCATTTCTTCTTCGGATTCTGGCCATTTAGTACCATCGTTCGGCCATACATACAAGTAAAATGAACCAGGCCTTACTTCATCAGCTCCTTTTAACAAGACTTCTCCATTAGGGGCATATTTCCCTTTATTAATTTTTCCTTTAACTCCAATTTTAATCACAATTATTTTCCTTGCTTATATTTTATATGAGCGTTTATAACAAAGTCTCGACCATTAGGAGATACAATCTCTAAGTGCATATGCTTACCAGGTTTATGATTACCTAATAAAGAATTGTCATCCATTCTAACCTGCTTACTACCATCTACACTTCTATATACCCCTCTAGCTATTTCTTTATAACCTTTTCCTAAAAATCTTATAGATAAGTCAAGAGCCTCATTTTCTGTTAAAATAACACTTGAAGTAATATCTATCTGATCCCCTTGATATTTAGGTATATAAGTATATACTTCATTTATAACATAATCGATTTTTTGTTGGCTACTAAAATTATTAATATCAACTTGTTGCTCGAATGGTTTAACTTCAAGTTTAATATCTTTATGAGTTTGTTCTACCCTATTTTTCAACCCTACGCTTTCATTTAGCTTAACCAAAGGTTTTATCCCTATAGGCTTATCACCTGAACTCTCAAACTTCGATATAATCCCTTGCACCTTACTCGCAGGCTTACTGTTGTCAACCTTTGCAGCGATCACCTCGCCCTTGCCAGCCATTATCTGAATTGGTTTCTGCACACTACCAATCTTAGTTACCTTAACTGGTAGATTAGCAGTTGTAGATGTAATAGATTCCCCTGGCTTTTTTACACTTTGAGCCTGTGGCTTTACCACATTTTGCTTAATTGAGACCCCCTCTATTTTTGTGCTTCCTTCAATAACTTTCCCAGGTTGGACACTGGTAGCATCAAATTTCTCAACTCCTTTAGAGACTCGGTCATAAAAGTTCTTAGCAACTTTCGCTCCTTGAACTAACTTCCCTCCAACTTTAACAGCTACATTCGCACCAACGCCACTACCAGGTACTGGTAGCAGAGACGCTATATTCGCTACAGCCTCAGGGTTCTCTTTTGCATATTTAATTAACTGTCTTGTCTCTTCTAAATCATGTAATGCTACCCTTTCTGCATCTTCGGTAAATCCAAGCGTTGCTCTTCTTGAATCATAGTATGACGATAGGCCTCCAGAGCATTCCCTATTTTGATCAGGCTTATCTTGTATATCCGCATTTAACATCCCCTGAATCGTTGCTATAGACTCAGGCGTAATATTATCTGCATTAATGACTATATTATTGTTGTCATCCTCAACTTCCTGTTTGCCTTCAGGGGGGATGGCGTCTTCCTCTATTTCTTCCTTGCCAGGCTTGATGTACCCCTCACCAGATGATACTCCTGTTATGACAGAATCCTTATTTGTAGGCTTGCTTAAGTCTTCCTTTATCTCATTGTAAGACTGTATTACACTTGCTACAGCCTTTTGTGGTGCCTTATTTGCTTGTGCTCGTATATCTCTTTCTGCTTGGGTGTCAACTTTCGTTACAAACGATACGTCAACATTAAAGCTCGTGCCTGAGGTGTTACCTACCCTCTCACTTATCGGCTTGGCTCCCTTGACCTTGTATACGTCAATCTCCTTGCCACCAACAATAACCTTACCTTGACCAATAGCACTAAAGATATCTCTTTCCTTATCCTTATAGCCAACCTTAACTCGGTGCTCATCTCCATATGGGTTCTTTAAGCCTCCAATAGTATCTGCACTTGGCGTTATCCCAAGCCCTAAGGTCAATCCATCATCATAGTCTCTTATCTTCTCAATAATAAGCTCTCCAGCCGTAATATTAGCTTTGCCCTTATCCGTAAGGTTACCTCTTGCATCTACTTCAGCATTAGCTATTAAACCACCGGCAAGCTTGAGCGTATCCTTCACTACTATATCTACAGCCGTCCTGCCTATAATATTACCAAAGTTATTAGTCCATTTCGTATTAGCTGTACTTCCCTCTGCATAGATTCCTCTTAAGGAATCCCCCCCTACTGACTTTGTAGGATCTAAAGATAAGTTAAAACTATGTCCACTACTCTTGATAATATCTTGTACCGAGGCAACCAGCAAAGTATCAGCCTTAATGTCTACTATCTCCGCCTCAACATCAACCCCAATAACCTTCGCATCCTGTACTCGTAGCTTAAAGGTTCCAGTAAGCTTTATATGTGATGGCGCATGGGTAACTGCACTTGTCTGATGATGCCCTCCTCCAACAGTTAAATCCGGCGATGTATTTCCCCATAAGGGTATCTCTACACTAAAGTTACCTGAATCTTGTCTTGCTTGATGACGCTCAGATGCTGTTAACGCTTCAAACTTTCGAGCCGTTGCATCAATGTCCGTACCTTGATACTTCACTCCCTCAAACCTAATAGTATCCTCAACCTCTGCCTTAAGCTTACCAATATTCAGTATCTGCGCCTTTACTGTCTCATCAAGGAAACTGCTCTTACTATATTCAACAGAACCTGTTGCTCTTATCCCAGCCGTTACACCGCCAGATGCAAGATTTGTATGTAATTCTCTCCATGCCTTCCATATCTTTGATGCTCCAGTAATAGCATTATCCTCTCTACCACTGCTAATATTTTTTTTTCCTTCATTGGCATTTTTAAACATCTTCTCCCAAGCAACTTCTATACCCGCTTTAAGACCAGCAAACATTTCTAGATTCTGTTGTGCAGATCTATGCTCATTCTTTATAGGCTCAATAAGCCAGTTAACAGCCTTAACATATGCTTCCCCTGCATGTATATTTGTCCCTTTTTGCTTAATTGAACCATGATTAGATACAAGCCTAAGCTCATTGGTAAATATTTCTGACTCGTTTTGCTCTGTTGCATTACCTTTGTTTATATTCTGTGAAGCAAATGTACCACCAAATACTCCATAGCTTCCATCCTTACCATTTAAACCTATTACCTGACCTGATTCTGTAACCTTTAAAAAATGACTTTCATAACTCGGCGCTGCTTCAAGAACTATATCATCTTCTGCAACAAGCTCTACCTTATTGCCAATTATCTTAGAACCAAGTAAGTGAAACTTCCCTCCAGAATATCCATAAAACTCATTACCAGCATGAATTATTGTTGGTGCAGAGTCTTGTCTAGAATATCCTTCATGAGTATTTACACGTGAAAATACCTTCATCTTGCCACCACTAAACTTAAAAAAGGAACTCTTGCTGGATTTAGTCTCATGTACATGAATATCAACAACATTCTTTATAATCACTTCGCCATTCTTGCATTCTAGCTTGAATTTATCATTTGCATTCATCTGTCCTGCTTCAGATATAACTCGGCTTACACCTTCAATCTTTACCTTATCTGCATTGATTATTGGTAAAATATGCGTCTCTCTATATTCATACGTTTCTGAGCTATTCCTTCCACCATACCATTTTTTTGTTCCCTTAAAGCTTACTTGCCTCTCAAATATTTCTTTAGCACTAAGCAGCCTTACCTCATCTGCTTTAATATTTACTGATGTCGCATTAATAAGAGCTCCAACAATCTCTACAGCTTTGCCTGCATCGATTTCTATCTTACCTGCATTAATCTCTGATATAACTTGTCTTACTGCTGATTCACTAGTTGTGGTCTTGCCAGAGCAATGAGTATATGCATTATGTACAGATACAGGTAGTATATGTACCCCGTTCTTCGTAACAACCTTTAAGTCACCTGTAATATTGATTCCACCTGCAATAAAATCGAACTTGTCTGCTATGATATAAACATTGTTACCGCCAATAGTTGCTATATTATTTTGAGCACTATTTTTATCAGCATTATATATATCTGATTTTATTAATACGCTGCCTCCATCCGCCCTAAACTCAACAGTTTCAGCCTTAACAATACCATTTACTACTATATCACCTCTTGTAGCATGCACCGTCAGCTTCTCTGTAATATTGAATTTACTTTTTAAGAATAAATCTTGTTGAGTTTTGCTATCTAAAAACGGAGTTTTAAAACCAAATAAGTTACTTACTCTAAGTTGCTGATTTGCAATCTCATCAATAGACAAAATATTTATTTCTTCAGCCTTAATATCAGCATTAGTTGCTTTAATGAATGCCCCTAAAAATAATGCAGCTTTACCAGCATCAATATCTAGTAACCCAGCATTAATTCTACTTGCTAGTTTAGTAAACTTTTGGTGTATACTACCCGATGAGTCAACCCATGCATTATACATATTTACAGGTATAAACTCCAACCCACCAGCTGTTTTAATAGAGACTAACTCCTTACCTGTGAGTCTACCCCCTTCAATCAAACCGCTCTTTGCATCAATATAAATCTTATCCCCTATAACATTAGAAGTAATTACTTCCTCAAAATATTTATGCCCATGTCGCTCTATTGTTTTGTTCCCTTTAAAGGCTGTTATAACAACATTACCCTTCTCTGACACTAGTGAAACTATATCATTGCCCTTTAACTCACTACCAGTAACCTTAATACCTTTATAACCATTGATCTTAGTCGCTAACGATGCAAGGTTCGATTTGAATATATCAACAGCTCCCTTATCAGAATTAATTTCAAGAGGCTGTTTATGTGTATTTATTGTAGATTGAGATATTTCAACATTTCCTTGAGGTGCATTTATAGCAAGAGGTTTATTTATATTTATCGTAGATTGCGATACCTTAACACCTGTATGACCATGAATCTCAAGAGGGTTAGGTGTTTCAATATGAGTAACGTTATGAAGACTAATTTTGCCTCTTTCTGCAATAAGCTTAAGTACCCCCTCAACAGTAGTAATACTACCATTTACTTGTACATCACCATATAATGACTTGAGTATAGCATCGCCAATCCCTTTAAGGTAGATATCCCCACGTTGGAATAAATTCTTGTGAGCTACAAACACTAAATTCCCTTTGTCTAAAAGATAACTAGTATTTGAATTAATAGAACCAGCTAGTAATATATAATTTCCTTCCTCCTTAAGTTGGATGTTGCCTCCGATAGAAGCTCGCTGGCTTATATTCATTAAAACATCACCATTAATCTGCATTATTTTCTTTGAATTAGATTCAGGGCCCATACAAAGATTTTTCCCCTTAACCGAAATATATGTTTTTGTCTCCCCAACTCTAGGGTTCACATCAAGCCCATGAAAACGCACATCTCCTTCAGAGTCTACTTGCAACGGTCCATAAGTTACTAAATTGTCAAGGCGAAACTTAAAACCTTTAAAATATAAGCCTCCATTAATTTGACCGCCCCCAATAAAATTACCTACCCTACTTAACTTCGATTCTTCAATTAAAACATCATTTTCTGAGAAGAGTCTTAGTATAGTGACACCTTCCTTAGTTTTTATTTTTAAAGGTAATTCTTTGCCATCATATTTTAATTCATCTACCCAAAATGATTTAGAATCAATATTTATACCTTTCCCTACATACATTATAGAGTTAAAACGCAAATCTTCATCACTTTCAATAATGATAAATTCTTTAGCTGAAAAACCCACCTGACCTTTAGGGGTATACGCTTCATTTCCTATCACAGTGTTTTTAGCTTTTAACATTAAATTTTTCCCAGCTGAAAAACTCGCTTTTATAACATAACCAGTTCTATCACCTATTTTTTCAAAATTTAATATTATATTCTCTGCTGCATTAATATTTAAATTAATGTTATTACTACCATGAGCTTTTAAAGCAGTCTCTAAATTATTTAGAAAAAAGTTTGTAGTTTTTAAATAAGATACTCCATCTACATTTAATCTACCGTTAATCCGCGTGTCACCCTGTGCATCAATGTTTGTAGGTGAAGATATGCGAACTCGACAGTTTTCAAATGTAATGTTTTCTTGGACAATAATATTACTTTCTTTATTTATAATAACTGCAGTATCGTTTATTAAAAAGTTTTTAAGTTTTACTTCTATTTTTTCAGCCCATCTTGATCCAGAAACTATTTGGAAAGTCTCTGATGTAGATGCAATATTTTGATTTGTCCCATTATCTAAATGAAAACTCTCTGCTTCAAGGTTAGTTGCAAGGTATACTTGAAAAGCCCCTCCAACTTTATTGTTTAATGCTTGTATGCTTAAATCTTTTTTGCATATTATTGGTGTATTATCTTGGCTACCAAAATGAATTTCATTTCTTGATATACCATTATTCTCATACTCAAGTAGTATATTTTCAAATGGCGCCGGCTTACCATTCTCTATATTTCCTCTTATATTACTTTGAAAATAAAAATTTTTGTCATTCTGTTCTACGAGATTATAATGAACATAAAGATTCTTTACTATAAAACTATAATCAGGGTAAAGATTATGAGCGGTTGAGAAGCGTAAACCACTATAATTTCCTCTTAAAAGTTTTAATTTTACATTCAAATTATTAATTTTTAATTTTCCATAGAAGCTATTAAAGTCTACAGATTGGGCTTCAAGGTCACAATTATCAATAAAGATCTCCGCCTTTGGATTAAATTTCTTACCGCTTGAATCCACAAAATTAAATACTGTATGAATATCTTTATAATGGCTTTTATCAATAAGTTTAAAATTGGCGCAACTGAGGCTATTGCGTATTGATACTTCTCCTCCTTCAACAAAGACTTCCCTCGCACTTATAGGTATTTCGAATCGCATATGGCGATTTTTTAATATCGTTATTTTATCTGCTATAAGTTTAGTAAAACTTTTATTTATGTTTTCATTGTAACGTTGGCCCCATTCTCCGTATATAATTAGTTCAGTCTTTAAATCATCCACCTTATTTTTACTAATCTGTAATGTAGTTCCAGAACAAAGCTCGAATTTACCTATTTGAGTTAACAAAGGTGGGATAGGAGTTACATCACATCCAACAGATCCACCTGCAATTATTGAAAGCTCGCCTTTTGGTACCTTTATAGCGGAGGTATTAAGGTGAATCTGTGCACTCGATCCTAAAGCATGCATGACAAACCTAGAATAATCATTTGCAAGGACTTCCGTCTGGCTCAAACCAATATAGGAATCATTAGCGTAAGCTTTAGCAATAAGGTACCCTTTCGTAAGTAAATTTTGTATGGTAATATTATGTGATGCCTCGGTAAATAAACCCTTGCTCACTTCAAGGTTTCTAACAGTTATATCGTTACCTGATATATTCAGTATATTAGCCTTTACTGTGGATATATTAATATTTGAAAAGGCATTAGTTCCAAAATACCATTTATTAGCAACCTTGATTGCTTCCATCGTACTTAATGTAACTACAGGGAAGTTCAATACATTTACAGAAACAAAATCAAACGGTTTATTCGAGATAATTGTAAGGTTTGCAGGATTATCTGAGATTAGCTTCACACTCTTCGCCCCATACCATGGACAGTTATTTCCTCCTAAATTTATAAATAATTCCGTTATATGTTCTGGATTATGAATATGAACCGAAATATCCTTATTATTACATAAATAAAAATCTTTGTTACCCCAATAAATTAGACCATCATCCCCTATTACTGATAACTCTATATTTTGCACCGGCATACTATTACTCTACTATTTTACCGTGATTTACTAAATCCTTTTATGTTAAGGAACTTAATTATTCCCTAATACATATTAAGTTAATATACTTTAACATTAACCCAAGCGACATTATCACATTGTTAATTATCCTTCAACACTTTTTAGTTAATTTTTTGTTATTAGGTCAACAGTAAATGCTTCTACAATTTTTTAATTAAAGCTTACTTATATATAAAGATAATAATTTTTGATTATAGCTATTTTTTTGTAGTTGCGGAATTTTTTTTTATTATTAAATGCATTTTGTTTTTTAAAAGGAGAGTTATAGCTTCGTCGAACCTATGATAGTATCATGGGTTGTAGTGCTAACTAAAGAGATTAGAAATTTTCCTAAATATAAATATAAATAATAATTTTTAAATTCTTTAGAGCGCGGTACGCCAAAGCATTCCCTGACCAAATTTGTTTTCTTGCCCTTTATTAAATAAATTGAGACTGCACTTTGATATTATCTACTTTATCTTTGTACGTTAACCTTTTGTTAATTCATTTTCATTAAAATAAAGTAATTAACAAACTAGTATTATTAAAGTGAAAAAGTTTATACAGCAAACCGGTAATATTATAAAAAAAGGGAAGGCAGTAAAATCCCAAAGAAATTTTCATACTTCCGCTGCTCCATATAAACCATCGACTATTAAACCTATTTTTGGTACTAATGATGATTTATTAAATCCAGAATATATTAAAAAAATTACTGACCATGGGAAAAACAATAACCCTTTAGGTATCGTTGAGGCTGTTAAATTAACTCCTCAACAAAAAGCAATGCTTGATAGCGTAAACAGCCCTCAACATAGAGCTTTTAATGCAGGCTTAGCAATGAGTAAGTCAATGGATTATGTCCCCGTCACAATTCCTGGTCTTTCAGAAAACCTTATGCGCGCATGGTCAAATGCCTCACTTGAGCGAGAATCGTTAGTAAAGGGGTTCATGTCTAATAACCCTAAATTAAAACCAACTGTAAGCTATGCGAAGCCGATAAGCAATAAAGGCAAAGGTCAATTAGGTATTTAAGTTTATAACATTATAATAAAACTTACTTGGGCAGTAACTTTGTTGAAACTGACTATTATATTATTAACTAATGCACGTAGTTGTACTTTCTGAAGTTCATAATAGTAATTTGAGGAAAGTTCAGTCGTTATCATAAGGGGCGAGAAGTCTATTTGGCAATACTTTTCCTCTCTAGTTATATATATATATATAACTCATTACCCTTCGAATGTCTTGCAAGCTTAAATATATGGTACAGTGTTTCTATAAATGATGCTTTATATAATTCTAGAGACAATCTATCAGTATCACCATCCAAATGGATTTCAAATTCAGCAAAATGCTTTCTCAATAACTCTAATAAGTTAATCCTCTCTTTCCCCGATTTTATCTCTTGAGAGCACTTAACACTTAATTCGTGTAATTCATCAACCATTTTATCATTTTGCTTAATTTCTTGAGAAATATCTGCTAAAAGATAAGGTAGATTGATGACATCAATCCTATCTTGTAGAATTTCATTAGAAAACTTCTGATTATCCCTAATATTTTGTATAAGAGAGTTAAAGAATCGATGAGAAATTAAAATATTGTTATTAAGAGACTTTATTCTTTGACTACTTATCTTGAAAACTCATCAAAAGGGAGTCAAATGTTTTAATTAAACGATTTATTTTATCGGCTTTAATGTTCTCATTTCTAATAAGAGTTTCAGAGTTATTCTCGTATAGCTGAAGAGTATTTTTAATACGTTCTATGATCCTTTTAATAGGGGAAACAATTTTATTTTTTAGTAGTTTAATAATTAAACATATTATTATTGAGCACAGTAATATACTTATGAAGTATATTTTAATTTGATTATAGAACTTTTCCATTAAATTATTGATATCATATGTAATATATAATTTTTGTTCTAAAGTATTCGAATAATTTAAAAATCTAAGCTTATAATCCTTGTTTGAAAGAATCAGCTTAATAAAGTTTTTTATAGGGTATCCAAAGAATTTATCTACGTTTATATAATTTTTTTCTTTTAAGGGACTTTTCAGAAAATGTATTTTTTCTAATACAGGCGTGTATTTCTTTTTTTTAAGGAACTCTGAAAAGGACTTTAAATGAAGGCTAAAAACCAGAGCTCCATCGAAATTATTGTTTATATCTACTATTGCACCTGTTAGTGGTATGGCCCAAGAATGAGTTAATGCCCCAATTACAGGTTCATCAATATAAATATTATCAATATTTTGACTTAGCTGTTGCAAATACTGTCGGTGTTTCAAATTAATACCCTTATATTTATCCTGATATAAGGTGGAAATTACATTTAGGTTTTTATCTAATAGCAAAATTTCTTTAATGTTATCCGAAACTTGAGGCCTAAGTTGCTTCAAAACATCCTTTACCTTAATATTTTTAGTTATTTTCTCCTTTTCAATCTTATTTTTTAATCTTTGCAACTCTAAGGAGCTTATTGAGTTCTGTAGATATATTACCTTCAAGCATATTTAACTCATCAATTACCATATGCTTAATATTATCTGTAGTTTTATCTATTAGAAACAAACTGCTTAGGTACTGTCAACTTAAGTTTTTTTATTTTTTAGGATTATGATTTTAGCAGAGGTTTTGCCAAAATTTTATGCGGCAATTTGACAAGAGGCAGCAGAATTGAAGCAAGAGAATGCGTCTTTTAGCTTTTCTCTGTAAACAGAAGATGCATACTTTGTTCTAGGGACTTTTAGCAGATTTAAAAATCGACCAGCAATAGATAAAAACCTCTGAGCCTGGCCTGGAGATTTAAACCTACGCATCTGTCGTTCCCTAATTCTTGTCATTTGATGCGAATTTTCTATTCTATTATTTAAAGCCTTATGACATCGGTGCTCGGTAGATTTAAGAATTGTTTTCTTGGCGGCCTTATAGCTCCTTAGCTTATCAGTAACTATTACCCGAGGAGTAAAGCCATATATCTTTAATATCCTCTTGAAAAAACGCTTAGCAGCGGTTGTGTTCCTTCTCTTCTGTAATAAAATGTCTAACTCATTATTATTCTGATCAATAGCACGCCATAACCAATATACTTTTCCACTCATTACAATCCTAACCTCATCCATGTGCCACTTATCCCCAGGCTTCCACAGCCTCTTCTTGGAAATATTACCTGCAAAGGTAGGCCCAAACTTGCTTGTCCATCTCCTTATGGATTCATGGCTCACATCAATTCCCCTATAAGCCAGCATTTCTACTATGTCACGAAGGCTTAATGAAAATCTGTAGTATAGCATTACAGCGTATCTAATAACTTCTACCGGATATCTATGCCTCTTATAATTAAACATAATCCCCTCAAATAAATCTACTATCACAATAAATTTATAGAATAATTATTTTGTTTTCAAGTTTAGTTGACAGTGCCAGAAGAGAGAACAAGAGAAAAAAGATCTTTTTCTTTTAAAGCTTCATCAAGATAATATTAAAACCTTACTGTTAAATGACATTAAAAATGCACTAGATGGAACTGTACTATATAGTGATTTTCTTATACTTAAAAGCTTTACATTAAAAGAAAATAAACAGATAAGCCGTCAAAATATAAATAAAGCTAAAATAAGTAGGTTTAATCAATACGCCGTTTATATAGAACACCCTAAAGGCGAATTTATCTTAGATCTGCAAGATTTAAAGGAGACAATAGATAAACTATTGCCTAAGTATATTTCATATAAAGTGGCAATTAATAAGACCAATATTGCAATTGGTAAAAATTATAATCCAAAGCTAACTTTAAAGGAAGGCTATAATCTTGATAAAGATACATCTTTAAAAGTTGAATTAGGTATTGATCCTTCATCAGACTATTATATTTTTAATACAGAGGCGACTCATACAAGATGTTTGCTTACTGCTTTATTATCTTCTTTGATTATACTTATTTCATTGTTCTGGGTATTACGTATAAGAGCCAAAACAAAGTCATATATAGCAAATTTAGAAAGCGAATTGTCTGGAAAAGAGCTAATGATACAAGCTTTGAACCAAAACAGACAAATGGATCAGGCTTTAAAACTATTATTCATTAAAAAGGCTACAGAAATGTATATTAGGAAAGAAGTAGCTTTGAATAGCTTTGATAAAGTCATATTAGATAGCATTGAGCCAAATTATTTCCTTTTTCCATTACGATTAACAGATTCAACACCTTCAAAAGTAGAAGTAGATAAGCTAGAGAGGGATATAAAAGAATATTTTGGATATAAATTATTGAACTCACAAATTACTTTTTATCATGAAGTTGATAGTATTAGAGTGCCTTGTTCTAAAGAGGTATTTTATCAGCTTATATTCAGCCTACTCTATAACCTATTAACAGGCACTGTCAACTAAACTTGAAAACAAAATAATTATTCTATAAATTTATTGTGATAGTAGATTTATTTGAGGGGATTATGTTTAATTATAAGAGGCATA
>JAQSWU010000074.1 GCA_029266475.1 Rickettsiaceae bacterium
TTCAGCTATAGCTTCCGCTCCTCCAGCACTTATTTTATTACTATCAATATTCAATTGAGTCAGAGTAGTGTTATGCTTTAAGGCTTCAGCTATTGCTCTTGCTCCGTCAGTACCTATAATATTACCATAAATATCCAATTGAGTCAGAGTAGTGTTATGCTTTAAGGCTTTAGCTATTGCTCTTGCTCCGTCAGTAACTATAATATTACTACCAATATTCAATTGAGTCAGAGTAGTGTTATGCTCTAAGGCTTTAGCTATAGCTTCCGCTCCGTCAGTACCTATATTATTACTACCAATATGCAATTGAGTCAGAGTAGTGTTATGCTCTAAGGCTTTAGCTATAGCATCCGCTCCTCCAGCACTTATTTTATTATTACCAATATGCAATTGAGTCAGAGTAGTGTTATGCTCTAAGGCTTTAGCTATAGCATCCGCTCCTCCAGCACTTATTTTATTATTACTAATATCCAATTGAGTCAGAGTAGTGTTATGCTCTAAGGCTTTAGCTAACTTTAAAACTTGCTCAAGTGATAAAGATTTATTGGACCAGTTTAAACTATTGATTTTATTATTCCTAATATCATCTATAATTTGTTGAAATTGCTCATCTTGCATATCTTTACTTCTCTAAGGTTAATTATCGTTAATAATATATAATTTTACGTAAATATAAATATCAAGATTTACTTACCTTTGTATAACTAACAGTGATAAATATGCCCCTGTTGCAAAGTTTGATTTTTTAAAATTATATAGTAAGTAAGTGATGCTATTAAAATATTTTGCAACATGTACGTTGGAAGGAGTAACTTCGCTCTAAAGCCCGCTTATAGTAATTTGACAAACTCTATAGAATGTTGCAACTATATGCTGTAACTAGTTTCGTATTGTGCAATATCCGTAAGGCTCCCTGGAAATTGGTAGTCAGGGTTGTTTTAGTATATCTGTTAAACTTAAAGAAAGGCTAGCGTTTTTACTTGCCTTTACGCGTCTCACACGCCAAAAGCGCTCTCCTTACAAATGACAGAAACGCCTGTATAGATAAATGTTCGTCAATCCATTCCTCATTTACGAGTGCAACTTGCTACAGCTTTCCGAGCTAGGTCATGCTATGTTGATCATACATAACAAAATTCATACTTATAGGATAGAAGTTACTTTGATCATTCGTTAAGTAATCGATTGATAATGGAAATGGTTCACCAATGTTTGGGTCTAACGAAGAATCTATAGCAAGATACTCCTCGGTCTCAAGTTTTTGCTCCTTAAATCTGGCATCACCCCCCCTCTTCTACTTCCTGCTTACCACCCGATATATAATTATTTCCGCTGAAGAACGCGCTATCTAACTTACGCTTATTATTAATCACTCAAGTCTAGCTTGATGGACTATAATTATTGGTACTTCCCACCACTAGAATAGAAATTTATTCACAAAATTATTAATATTTTAACTACACCAATAATCCACAAAACCTGTGGATAAGTCTGTTGATATGTTGCGAATAAGGGCAGTGAAAATACGTACTATAAAGGGTTTCGCTTACTTTGATTAAAAAGGAGGCATATAGGCGCAAACCCGCATGATACAGAGCTTCAAGAATCATCAATGATTGTTAAAATATGCCGTAACTATACATTAATAAATAAACTATTATGGGTGGTGGATAAAATAATATTGTGGTAATTTTGAAAAAAATGGAAAAAGCAGAATTTGTTAACCTTTTTATTAACATTCTGTAGCCTGCTTCGATAACAAATCCTATATTTACTCGATTTAGAGATTCTCTTCAATGCATTCTCTCTAAAATTTTATAGGTATTTAATGCTAGTTGTAGTTTTGCTACAATCCGAATAACTTAAAGCATTAACCACCTTGCGAATGGGCAATATTATACGAAGTTCTAGAAAAAACAAGAGAAATAACACTCAAAACCGAAAAAATATAAAACATTATACTTCTTTCTAAACTCGCTTATGCTAGAGAATTTTGAGAAAACTCAGAGCAAAGAACCGCAAGGTGCTTATAGGTACATGAGTATTCCAATACCGAATCAACATGTAAATTAATGCCAGAAGTAGAGTTCTCACAAAGAAGTCTATTATACCGAGATTGGTCCTTGCGTACTTCCAGATATAAATTGTTGCAGTATACTATTATCAGTACTTTTTAAATCCTCTTTAGGTCCATGCCAAATAATTTCGCCTTTATAAATCATGGCTACATCTGTTGCCACCCTCTCAACGCAATTCATGTCGTGGGTAATAGTGATAGTTGTTGCTTTTAAATCTTCTCGGCTCTGTATTATTAAATCATTGATAACATTCGACATTATCGGATCTAAACCTGTGGTCGGCTCATCAAAGAAAATAATCTCAGGGTTCGATACAATAGCCCTTGCAAGCGCTACCCTTTTTTGCATACCACCTGAGAGCTCAGCAGGAAACTGATTTGCAATATCAGGGCTTAGTCCAACGGCTTTAAGCTTATCTGCCGCAAGATCCCTTAGTTCCGACTCCTTTAAATTGCTACTTCGTGCTGGATAAAAAACAATATTTTGATACACACTTAAAGAGTCGAATAAAGCTCCCCCTTGGAAAAGAAAACCACATTTTGACATGAGCTTAAACTTTTCTGGCTGTGAAAGCTTTTCGCACTCTTGACCATCAATGAATATTTTTCCTTCATCGGGCTGAATCAATCCAACAATATTTTTTATTAAAACAGATTTCCCTGTACCTGATCCCCCTATCAAAGCAAGCGAGCTTCTTTCTGGTACTGCAAGGTTAACCCCTTTCAGTACATTTTTGCTTCCGAAAGACTTTGTCAGGTTTTCAACTTCAATTTTTACTTGTTTCATAATATTTTATAGTTACTTACTAAAAAAACATTCGGTAATGATGTAGTTTGCTAACAATATTAGGGCTGAAGAACTTACTACCGCAGCCGTTGTTGCGCTACCAACTCCTTGCGCGCCTTTGCCTGAATTATATCCGTTATAACAACCAATGATAGCAATAATAACGCCAAAAGCGGCGGCTTTAACAAGGCCTGAAATAACGTCAATTGCTTCTAAATATTTAAAAGTGTTTTTAACATAGTATGTTTCATTGAAACCTAGCTTATAAACACAAACTAGATACCCACCAAGAACCCCTATAACGTCAGCGACTATTACTAAACATGGTAACATAATTAAGCACGCTATAAGCCTTGGAGAGACAAGGTACTTTATCGGTTCAGTAGATAAAGTATATAAAGCATCAATCTGCTCTGTAACTTTCATTGTACCGATTTCAGCTGCAATTGCTGCCCCTACCCTACCTGCAACCATCAAGCCTGCCATTACTGGACCTAGCTCTCTAGTGATTGATAATACAACGACTGTGGCAACGGAACTCTCTGCAACCATAAAGCGAGAAAAACCTGTATAGCTTTGTAAGGCAAGCACTGCTCCTGAAAAGAGAGCGGTCATTCCAACTACAGGAAGTGAGTAAAAGCCGATTGTTTTAAATTGCGCATAAATAGATCTAAAATCAAAAGGGGTTTTAAATATACTTAAAACCGCGTGTAATGAGAAAAGCAATAAAGCTCCAGACCTCTCAGAGAATAATAGTGTGGTTCTACCTAATTCCTGTATATAATTCATATATTCGCATATTTAAGTTAAATTGATTCTAATAAAAATTAGTTAATTTATGGTTAACAGCAAAAAATTCTACCCTTTAGTTTTATTAGGTATAAAAATTTTATCTTTTATTCAACGCTAGAACAACCTTTAATTAGCACTTCTTAGACTTCTCTCGTACTTGCTTATGGTAGAAAATTTGCAGAAGACTCAGAACAAAGAACCGCATTGTACTTATAGGCACATGAGGATTTAAGTACCGAACCTTTATACAAATTAACAGCAAAAGTAGAGTTCTCACAAAAAAATCTATTGTTAATTATAAGTAATGGACAAGGATAATAGTATTAGATATTTTTAGCAAGGTTAAATTAACGCGAGCTATGGATAATTTATTGTTGGTTTATTAGGTTTGATTTGATAAGCTATTAGAGCGGCGAATATGGAAGTGAAGAAGTTTGTAGGGGATC
>JAQSWU010000009.1 GCA_029266475.1 Rickettsiaceae bacterium
TTTCCGGTTAACCCTGCTCAAGACATAATCAGCCAGCTACTTACGATAGATGAGAAATATCAAGCTTAAAGTTAGGAAATAACACTTGGAGAGGGCGACAATGATCCCCGCCTTATAGGCGAGATCATTGTCGTATAATTACACGTTTCTATCTAAAGTATCGAGTAACTCTTTTGTAACAGAGATTACCTTCGCAGAAGCTTGGTAACTTTTCTGGGCAAAGATGAGTTTAGTTAATTCGTCTGCAAGCTCGGCGTTAGATTTCTCTAATGCTTGAGGTGTAATAACGCCTACTCCACCTGAGCCTGCTTCTCTTAAGTTAAAACTGCCTGAAAGGTTAGTCTCAGAATAGGAGTTACCCGTGGACTCAAGAAGTCCATTATAATTGGTAAATTGTGCTATTGGTATTTTGAAAATTGGCTTAGTACTACCATTGCTAAAAGAGGCTATTAAGTAACCATCTTTATCCACAGATATACCACTTAATAGACCAGGTTGTACACCATTTTGATCAAGGAATCTTTGATCGGGCTCTGAAGCTACTTGTCGCATGCCGTCTTGTAAACCGAATACTGTGGCTCCTGCCGTGCCTTGAGGGACGCCCGCGGTTCCCCAATTAAATCTTACGTTACTATTCATTGCCTCATTCTTCCAAACAATTTCAACAGGGTTAAGTAATTGTGTGTCAACACTAGCTAAAGACCCGTCACCATTGAAGAGAATGGTTCCAGCGGCAATCTGCCCATCTGGCCTTGCAAGCTCAATATCGTAGCTGCCATCAGGTAATTTTGCTGCGTAAATCTCTACTGCCCATTTATTATTATCTAGTTTAGCGAAAGCAAGTCTGAAATTATGTTGCACGCCTAAAGAGTCATAGATTGCTAGAGGGCGAACATATACGCTATTATCAGTTAAAGTACCTTCGGATAAATTTTTCCCTGCATCTCCCCCAGCTGCGTTATATGAAGGTCCAAAGTCAAAGTCTAGCTCACTAAGATTTAGCTCTTTAAATAAACGGGTATATTCATTTACCACTACTCCTGTTAGTTCTCCTGAGCTTACTATTGTTGTGGCTGTTGAGGCATTATCTGCGTTATATTCAAAATATTCGCCATAAGTAGCATCAGTTCCAACAGTTTGTATTATAAAAGTTTGTTCATTGTCAAATACGACGTTACTTACTGAGATTGGTGGGGTACCAGGTACATTTTTAAAAGTAAAAATTTGATTAGCTGTCATATTATGATTTGGCATATAAACCCTTACTGTAGTACTTCCAGTTGTAAGACTTATAGGAGTGGTATCAAGGGCAGATGGAGTACCAATCCCTACTTTCCTATAGGTTAAGTTATGCCCAAGAGCTGTAGGGCCACCTGCTGTATTTACTACTTTTGGAGTAATGGTAAAGTCCACACCTGCAGTAACTGCCGTGACAGTATAATACCCGTCAGGTAATTCAGCATCTACCCCAGGAACAGCACTATTATAACCAGAAATATATATTACATCATTTAAGGCTAAAGTGTGACCTGCATGTGCTATAGTTAAGGTATCCGGTCCGGTCGTTGCAGTAATATTTGGGCTTACTAAAGTATTACTGCTGTAGCTAATACCTGGTGCTTTAACCCAAGTAAAATCTGTTGTTGTCGCAGCACCCACGCCTGAGGCAGAAGTCGTAGAATTCACGGTGAAAGTGTTGGCATTAGGTATTGCAGTAACCATGTAGATTCCATCTGCTAGAGTTGCACCATTATTGCTGGTGAAACCTTCTATTCTTACATAATCTCCAATGTTTAACCCATGTGCAGCAGAAGTTATAGTTACTACTCTCTCATTTTGAACAGCAGCGTTAGTCACGGTAGCGTTAGCAGCAGCAACTCTATTTCTCGCAGTAATACCATGTACTTTCATGGTGCTTGTTGGTAGTTCAGTATAAAAATCTATTCCGCCACCTGGGCTTAAAACGGCTTCCAAACCTTCTGTCTTATTCATAATATCTTTAAGGCCATTTATGGTAGAGAATCGACGGGTTGCTGCAGGAATGTCCACCAGACCTAATGCTGAAACAAAGCTACCCGATAGTTCAGTGAAATTTATTGCATCTGTTCCTTTTATAGTTCCAATATGTAGTCTATTTGATTCAATACGAGCTTTTAAGCCTGGTACAGAGTTTATTGCTTCAGCTAAAGTTTCAAGTGTATTAAATTCGCCTCTGCTTGCATTGGGCGCTGTAGTATTTTTATAACGGAAAGTAGCGTTACTACTGCCAAAACTAATCCTAAAGCTATCGCCATTCGTCGCTCCTGTAAACTTCAAAGATTTAGTATTAGCACCTAATATGCCTGAACCTGCAGTAATATCGTTGGTAATTGCAACCCCTCCATATTCATATTGAACTTCAATTCCAGGGGGGGTTGTCTTTATAGCGATAATATCGCCTAACTGTATACGTCCTGCGCCTGATATATCGCTGGGAATTATTAATGCGTCGCCATTTATACCATCATTGAGCGACTGCGAGCCTCTTGGTAAGCTTAATATTTCGCCTGCTCCCTTGATATATCTTGCTTGCGCATCTAAGGTAATACCGACATTTACCAAGGTTGTACCAACAGCTGAGCCGCTAACCGATTTAAAATTTACAGGCACTAAAGACGTTAATAGTGCGCTTGATTTAGTATCAAGGTTTCCAGGGTCTCCTGGTAATCTTCCTTCATTGTCAAGTTGCCAAGCCATTAACGTCATGCCTGCAGCGTTGACAAAGTTTCCTTTCTCATCCTGACGGAAAGAGGCAGAGCGAGTATATTTAAATTCACCGGTACCATCGGTTTGGGAGTTCACAACGAACATACCGGCGCCATTTATTGCCATATCGGTTGGATTCCCCGTTGTTTGGGTTGTGCCGCCTCTATCGACCATCCTCCGAGTTAATACTTGCACGCCTCCGCTTGAGTAAGTAGTTGTTGAATTTGCATTTGTTACGATTGTAGTAAACTCAGCATCTCTTCTCTTGTAGCCCACTGTTGCATTATTTGCAACGTTATCCGATATCATTGATATTGCGCTGCTAAAGCTATTTACACCTGAGAGAGCTGAGAACATTGCCCCAAAAACCATATATACCTCATTTTAATTTCGTCTTACGGTTATATGCATAAATCGTGCCAAATATCTTTTCCTTGTTTTTAGGCGATTTAATGTGAAATCTTTAAAAATTTCTTCTGGCCTCTTTTTATTGACATTTTAAACTGCTTTTAATAATATGAGTTTGCTAAAAATTCGTTGCTCTTGCTATTATTTTAAATAATATTAAGAAATCTATAATCACTTAAACATACATTTCACGAATATTCTATGGTTGCAGATTTTGTTCATTTAAGGGTACAAAGCTCTTATTCAATGCTAGAAAGCTCCTTAAAGATCGAGGAAATCGCAAGTCTTACAGCAAAATATAAAATGCCAGCAGTGGCTCTAACGGATAGAAATAATCTTTTTGGTGCGCTTGAGTTTTCTCTTTACACCTCAAAATCTGGGATACAGCCAATCAATGGCGTGATAGTAAATTTAGCTTATGGGGAACAAGGAAGAGAGATCATAGGGCAAATTATTCTCTTAGCTAAAAATAATATAGGCTATAAAAATTTATTAAGGCTGGCAAGCCAGATTTATGTTGTGCAAAATGCTGCTTGTCCTTTGTGTATAACTTTTGAAGATCTAAAGAATAATAATGAAGGTTTGATAGCTCTTTCTGGTTACACAGAAGGAGTAGTTGGTAAGTTATTACTTGAAGGGCGATATGCTGATGCAAGGCAGCATCTTGAGGAAATGTCAGAAATTTTCACTGATAATAGATACTACTTAGAAATAATGCGACATGGTTTAGCCGCAGAACAGGCTATTGAGGAAGAATATATAAACCTTGCGATGAGCATGGAATTGCCAATAGTTGCAACTAACAATATACTTTTCTCTAATGCTGAAATGTATGATCCGCATGATACGCTACTATGCATTGCTGAAGGAACAACTAAAGAAGCAAGTAACCGCCGGTTTGTAAGCAATCAATGTTATTTTAAATCTCCTGATGAAATGAAGGAGCTGTTCAAAGATTTACCTTGCGCTATTGATAATACTATAAATATTGCAAAACGTTGCTGTGTTATGGCCGAAACTAGTCAGCCAATGCTTCCGAGCTTCGCCGAGACTGGTAATAGTGAGGAAGAGGAATTTAGGCTGAAGGCAAAAGAAGGTTTGGATGAGCGGTTAAAGCAAAAATTCGAATTAGAGAAAAAAGAAAGAGATATCCTTGACGCTGATATTGACCTTATTCGCAAGCAATACGAAGCTAGGCTCAACTACGAGTTAGATGTAATTTGCTCAATGAAATTTGCTGGTTATTTTTTAATCGTATCTGACTTTATTAAATGGAGTAAAGATAATAAAATTCCTGTTGGTCCCGGTAGAGGTTCTGGAGCTGGTTCAATAGTTGCTTGGAGTTTGCTTATTACCGATCTTGACCCAATAAGATTTGGCTTGCTTTTTGAGCGATTCTTAAATCCTGAACGTGTGTCTATGCCTGACTTTGATATTGATTTTTGCCAGGAACGCCGTGAGGAGGTTATAAATTATGTATGTCAGAAATACGGTAGTGAGCGTGTAGCGCAAATTATTACTTTTGGAAAATTACAAGCGAAAGCTGTAATTAAAGATGTTGCGCGTGCTCTAACCCTACCGTACTTTTTAGCTGATAAAATTTCTAAATTAGTACCATTCAATGCTGTGAATCCTGTTACGCTTGAGCAAGCAATTGAAGAAGTTGCTGAACTTAAAGAAGCAGCAAGTGGTAATGGTCTATATAATACTGACTTAAATTCTGATGATAAAGAATTAATAAAAAGCGTTATTGATACTGCCCTTAAGCTTGAGGGATTGCATAGGCATGCCTCTATACATGCTGCAGGTATAGTAATCTCTGGTAAAGACTTGATTGAAGTGGTCCCTCTCTATAGAGAAGAAAACTCAAGCATGTTCGTTATCCAATATTCAATGAAATATGCGGAGCTTGCAGGTCTTGTAAAGTTCGATTTCCTCGGTCTTAAAACACTCACTGTTATTGATAAATGCTGTAACTTAGTAAAGGAGCAAGGACTTAATGTTAGGTTGAACTCAATTGAATTTGGGGATCAAAATACTTACGCAATGTTATCGCAGGGGCTATCAACTGGGGTTTTTCAGTTTGAAAGTCCAGGAATGAAAGAGAGCCTGCGGAAGCTTAAGCCTGACTGTATTGAAGATTTAATGGCCCTTGGTGCGCTCTACCGTCCAGGTCCAATGGATAACATTCCTACCTATATTGCATGTAAACATGGAAAGCAGCAACCTGACTATCTCCATCCATTGCTTAAGACTATACTTGAAGAAACTTATGGCGTTATAATTTACCAGGAGCAGGTAATTGAGATAGCGAAAACCTTATCAGGCTACTCATTAGGGGCCGCTGATTTACTCAGGCGTGCAATGGGTAAGAAGATCAAAGCTGAGATGGAAGCTCAGCAGCAATTATTTATAGAAGGTGCAAAGGCCAAGGGCGTAGATCCCGCTCAAGCGCAACAGATATTTGCGGCGGTTGAAAAATTTGCTGGTTACGGTTTCAATAAATCGCATGCGGCTGCCTATGCTGTTATCTCTTACCATACAGCATATCTTAAAGCTAATTTTCCTGTAGAGTTTTTATGCGCATCACTTAACCTTGAAATTCATGATTCGAATAAGATAAATATATTCATTCAAGAAGCCAAGAAGATGGGTATTAAAGTTTTAGCGCCCGATATTAATCGATCTAAAAGTCTTTTTTCTTTAGACATTGATAAAGAGGGAAATAAATCTTTAATTTTTGCCCTTGGTGGACTTAAAAATATAAGTCCTGATGCTGGCGCTGCTATCGCTGAGGTGAGAGAGAAGGGCGGTGAATTTAAAGACATATTTGAGTTTGTGGAGCGTATACCTGAGAAAGAGGTAAATAGAAGAGTACTTGAGAATCTTATCAAATCAGGTGCATTTGATAAGCTGCATCCAAACCGTAATCAGCTTTATAATTCGGTGAGTACTATTATCGAATATGCTCAAAGATTCCATAGGGATAAAATTACTAATCAAATGAATCTTTTCGATGCACTAAGCAATAAAGAATCTAAATACCCTGATTTGGCTGATGTATCAGATTTCTCTTTAGATGAGAAAGCTTTTAAAGAGTTTGAGGCAATAGGATTTTTCTTCTCTAACCATCCTTTAGATAATTATACCCAGGTGCTTGAGAAGAATAATATTATAAATTCAGCCTATCTTTTTGGCGAACTCTCTGAAGGTACTCATAATTTAAGGATTGCAGGTGTAATTCATGAGAAAGATGCTAAAATGTCGCCTAGGGGTAGGTTTATTATATTACAGCTTTCCGATCAATATGGTATGTATGATGCTACAATATTTAATGAAGATGTTTTAAAAAGGTGCTCCTCACTGCTTGAGGGAAGAAAGCCCATAGTACTTAACTGTGAGATTAGAAAAGATGAAGGCGGTATAAGGCTTGCTGTACTGAATATTGAAGATATAGAAAAAATTGCTTATAAAAACCGAAATGAATATAAGATAACTATAGGGAAAGAGTCGAGGTTAGAAGAGTTGTTAAAATCTTTGCATAAACTTATGTCTAGCAAAGGTAACACAGAGATAAGTTTAGTTTTTGATATTGATAATAGTTTTATTGCAAAATCTAAACTACCTGGTAAATTTTTAATGCTGCCTAAGGATGTTGAGTCGATTAAAGAGAAGAGAGTGCAAATTGAAGAAGTTACTAGCTAGTTTTAATATAATACTACTTACTCTTTCTGCATGTTACTACCCTGTCCAAACCTTTAAGCAAACCAATGAGATTAATCATTCCCAACATTTAATTACCAAACCTATATATTTTATCATTAAGAGCGATGGCGGAATAAAGTCTTCAGCTTATTTTTTGTTATATTATAATATTAATAATAACAAATATTTTATGAAACTAAGGTGGCAATTATTCGCAAAACAGCGACCTTATATACATATTCGTAATTCGTTACAACTAAACCTTGATGACCAAGTCGAATTTCTGCTATCGGCAGTGCGCCCCCCAAAAATCACTAAAATCAGCTTAGAGCCATATGGTATAGAAGAAGAAGCCCTTTACGAAGTTGACCGTCCAACCTTAGAGATTATTGCCCAAGCAGGAAAAGTAGATTTAGAAATTAGATCTCGCATAGGTAAGTTAAAAGGATTCTTCATTAAAAAACATAGTTTCAATGCATTTGCTGAATTTTTAGACACTGTCGATAAAGAGATAAATGAAGAATAGTTTGGCTTTGAAGTTACTCTAACCTTGAAAAAACCTACCCCACTCCAAATCCCTAACTTAGGGACGCCTTTAAAAATGATATACTGAAGCTCTTAAAATATGATAGTGTCAGTTAGAGTAGCCTCTAGGCCAGGATTTAGAGCTTAATAATGTTTTATTGAGCAACGGGTGACTACGGGCGCGTTTAATCAAATAGAATTATTATATATGCAAAAATAGCTTTTAAAAAATAGGGGGGGGGTCAAAAACTGCTACCTAGGGTTGAAACTTTGTAACATAGGTTAATACATTAACTATTTTGCCATCTTATGACGTTGACCATACCCTCAAATATCTTCCTAGGTTTGACCTAATTAATTTCTGTCTCGTTTAAGGGGAGGGGATAAAATAGGAGGCAAGCATCGCGGGATATGTTAGGTAACTACTTATGAATTCTAGTCTTGATATTTTGCGATGCTAATCTTTGAGATACAAAAGGTATATTCTTTTTTTGAGAAGAGAAGTTAATAGCTTAATGTATCATTTGTTATGTCTCCAATGCACATTAATGGTGGCTCAGACATTGCTGTATCATCGAACGAGGAAGCAGCTATCAATAAGCCGCCTGCAACGTTAAAGCTTGCTTTCGCTAAATCTGTATAAAATTGGTCTTTATCTATTCTTCCTGTTAAAAATTCGCAAATAGACATTACACCATTGAAGGCATTTGGTATAATCAACGCTAAGGCCATACCTTTTTTAACATGTGATTTTGCTTGAGGCGAGAGTTCACAGTAAATAGCTTGACAAATGTTATCCATAGATTCTCTTTAATATCTGATTAAGTTTTGAAAAGCGGCATAATATCATCAAATTAATCCATGTCAATAGTACAAAATCGGTTCTTAGAGTTTTTTATACAAATGATAGCGAAATGCATAATAACTCCTGATGAAAATTAATAATGCTACTAATGTTTTAAAGATACGCTGCGTTAAAGAGGTTCTCCTTTATCTTCACCTAAGAATTCTCTTTCGCAGTTTTGAGTTTCTTCATTGAATAAAGCTGCTGAACTTGAAAATAATGCTGTTTCTTTTTCGCATGTATTAAAGAGCTGTGAAGAGGTTTCGTCTATCTTTTTCTCATCCATTTTTGCTGAGCTAGTTAGATTTGAATCGTCAGGCGGAGGGGGCTTAGGTTTATTATGGTTTTTACTCCAGTATTCTCTAAGTAAGCTTTTATAAGCATAACCGATTATACCACCAAAAACTTTATGTGGGAAGCCTAAGAATAGGCCTTTTACTCCGTAGGTTTTTATAAAACTTTGAGAAACCTCAATCATGCTAAGATTTGATGAATTTGCTTTTTGCATCTGGGTTCTAATAGTATCAGGGACTAAGTTTAAGGCAGTTTGGATTAATCCTCCGGTTATCGAGGCGAAAAATATGGCGCTTGTATTGTCGCCATAATGCTTCTTAATAAAAGTTTTATTTAAGTCGTCTATAATGAAAAAAGAGCCCCAAAGATTGGCATTTTGAATGAATAATGGACCATATCCACGGTAGGATTCTTTTAAAAAGTTCTTTTCGGCATAATGCTTAATTAAATCGCTTACTTTGATTTTGTTATTAATTGCTGTAAGTTGATGAGTAGACATCCTCATAAAAGGGCATAATACTGCAGAATCTATTGCAGCGATGATGGGGGTAGCCACTAAACTTGAGATTAGTGGGTTGGATTTGGCGATATCTTCTGGCAGATGGCTACTAATATATTGGGGTACTCCAATCATTAAAGGACCACGATACAATTCAGTTGCAATGATTTTTGAAACAGATAAAGGAGTTGCCTTATAAAAGCCTTTTAAACCATTTGTACGATAAATACCTTTTATTATTTCTAAGTTAGGTATAGATGGGTCCGCTTGTTTAATATTTTGTACAACGTAAAATGGATGTTTGACGAGCATTAGACCGAGTTTAGGAATGCTAAATGAAATGACTATCTTTAAGTAATCTTCTACAAAGCTTGTTTTGCTTGCTTCTTTAGAGTCATGGCGCATATTTATACCATAAAATTTTATCTGTTGATAATTTTTACTTAGTGAAGAAAGAAAATAATATATAATAATATTTATTTTAAATAAAATATTTACATTATGAATTCAATATTAACAAAATCTTCAAAAATGACTACTCAAATATTTCCTACCTTTGAAAATTATTTATGATGCCTGACTTCATCCTTCCTTCTATATCAATAATAGTCCATTCTGTTACAATGGTTTTAGCTTTTATTGTAGCATTTTTTGTTTTTCTAAAGAGAAAAGGTACTGTCAGTCATAAAGTTTTAGGCTGGGTATTTATAATAAGCATGCTTATCAGTTGCCTTTCGTCGTTCTTTATTGTCACAAACGGTAGTTATAGTATCATTCATATTCTTTCAGCTGTAACTATTTACTGGCTAATCAAAGCAGTAATGGCAGTTAGGCGTAAGGGGGAGAATTGGCTTTATGTTCACGTGTCTAATATCACTAGTGCGTATATCGGTATTTGGATAGCTGGGGCCGGCGTAATATATAGACATTTTATAAGCCCAGGTGACACAGAATATTGGCCTTATGCTGCCGGGTTTGCTGCTTGTTTAATTATACCTATTTCGCGTATGCTACTTAGGAAATATAAAGTAATAAAGTTGTAAGCTTTATTTTTATCTAATATTATAAAGTATTTTCTGCAGAGTTTCTTCGGTAGTAAGTTTTGTAGTGTCGATAATTATAGCATCGTCAGCAGGTTTTAAAGGGGAAGCTTCGCGCATTTGGTCTCGTGCGTCTCTTTCCTTGATACTGTTTATTAAGTCATTTAATTCATATTTAATACCATTCGCAGCAAACTGCTCATGTCGTCTTTTTGCTCTTTCTTCGTCGCTTGCAGTAAGGTATAATTTTAAATCTGCGTCGGGCGCAATTACGGTGCCAATATCTCGACCGTCAAGTACTATACGAGGGTTTTGCTCGATGAGTAGTCTTTGAGGCTTACGCAAGTTTACTCTAACTTCAGCAATAGTTGCAACCTTAGAAGATAGCTGGGTAACTGCTTCGCTGTAAAGGTCGTCTGCATGATGGTTTGTAAGTTCTTCAATATTCTCTGAAAGCGCTATTATTTCACTTGTTGAATTTGAGGAAAGTCCTTTACTTAGCGCAAGACTTGCGAGCTTGCGGTAGAAAATACTTGATGCATAACACTTCATGTTCAGTTTTTCTGCTAATAACTTGGCAATAGTTCCTTTGCCTGAAGCGGATGGTCCATCAATAGCTATAACGAATGGATATGTGGGGTTGAAGGCTTTATCTTTTAGAGTTGGCTTATTAGAGTCTTGCATATATGGATTTGATATTTAAATCTGATAAAATAGTTCTAAAAAAAGTCATGCAACTATAATAGAATTTATTTAAAAATGCATTCATTTTCTTTAGGCTTATTAATTGAGTAATATTTCAGATGGCAGTTATGAATATCGTCTTTATGTTGTTTAAGCCAAATATTGAAATTGTTAATAATATCAGGGTGCTTAATAGTTGAAAAGTAGTAATAATCATCTATATGCGGTAGATTAAAATTAGGTACTAGCCTATCTTCTAAGCCTAATTCACGAAGCGAATTTTTCATCACAAAATAATTGCACATTATACCTTCAATTTCTGAAGCAAACAATTGTTTAATCAGCTTTTTACATTGGTTTCGCTTGATTGATATCCTATTTACTTCAATATAATGGTGTATGGACCATAAAGCTACATCCCCTACAAGTCCTATAAAATTGAATTTATCTATACTTTTATTCAGATCGCTGGGTTTTACGAATAAGGCTTCGACGTAAAGATATAATGGAAGGCTATACACTATACTGAAAGCTCTTTTATCTGCTGCGCGCCAGCTTGGATTGTCCGGGAACTTAAAATCAATTTTTGCATCGTAAAAATTATTGAACAACTCGTTGATTTTAAAAGGTTTATATATGAATTTGACGTTATTATCGCTTGCAAACTTATCTAGGATTTTTCTATAAAGACCACAAAATTCCCCTTTTTCATTCACCCCATACAATGGAAGCTTATTCGTGTTTTCAACTCCTACAGTAAAAACCAAAGGCTGATCGATATTCTGTTCCCCATCAGCGTATATTAAAGAGCTTATGATGAGGGTAAAAAATAATAATAATGACTTAAAAAGCATATTTGGCATAATAGTAAGCTTTAAAATTAGCAAAATGTTGCTTCCAATATTAATGGTATTTACAATTTTATCAACAGTTTATCTGTTATCACCATAAAAATTAAGTTAATTACGCGATATTTTAAGAGATAGTCAGGTTGCAAGGATTTAGCCAAAGTAAGTAATTTCATAGATTGAAACTTCGCTTGGCAGCAGCCTCACTCTTAAATCAAGGGAACTTTTAGGATTTGATTTGCAGGGTTTGTAATATCTTAACTCTATACGAGAAAATATGAATATGGAAAAAATTTGTGTAATTGGTTCTGGAGTTATGGGTGCGGGTATTGCTGCGCATATAGTTAATTCTGGTTACAAGGTTCTTTTACTCGATGTCGTCACTGAAGATCAAAATAGGAACATATTAACTGAAAAAGCTATTAAACGAATAGTTGAAACCTCTGATGGTATCGCGCACAAAAAACTTTTAAGTTACATTGAGAATGGTAATATTGAAGATGATCTACCTAAGATAGGAGAATGTGATTGGGTAATAGAGGTTATAATAGAAAATCTTGAGATCAAAAGAAACCTTTATAAAACTATAGTTCCTTATCTTAAAAAGGGGGCGTATATTTCTTCAAATACGTCAACTTTCCCTTTGAAGCAATTGAAATCAGAGCTCTCATCTGAGCTTAGAGCTAATTTTTTTATTACTCATTTCTTTAACCCTCCAAGGCATATGCGTTTGCTTGAGCTTGTGGTAGATAGTGAAAATGCCATAGATAAAAGACGTATTCTGCAGGAATTTATATATTATAAATTAGGTAAGGGAGTCGTTGTATGCAATGATACTCCGGGTTTTATCGCAAATAGAATAGGATGTTTCTTATTAGAGCATGTTATAAGATGTGCTATCGAGTTCAATGTAGAGATTGTAACTATTGATGAAATCTTTGCTGATTTACTTGGCTTCCCTAAAACTGGGGTTTTTGGTTTAGTTGATTTAATTGGTCTTGATGTAATGGGGATGATAGCTAAATCCCTCATTAGCTTACTTCCTCAAGAAGATCGATTTGCTAGCGTTTACTATAAGGTGCCTCAAATTGAAGAGATGATTAACAATGGTTACACTGGTAGAAAAGGTCATGGCGGATTCTATCGCATGGTTAAGAACGGATCTCTTAAGACAAAGCAAGTGTTAGATTTAAATGACTGGCAGTATAAAGATTTGACTCGTAATAACAACAAGTTTAATAGTATTTATGAGCTTGTAAATGATAGTTCTAATGTTGGAATGTGCTTCAGGAAAATTTTAGTTGAATTTGGTATATATGCTTGCTCGCTAATCCCTGAGGTTTGCGAGTCCCCTAATGAAATAGATAAAGCTATGAAGCTTGGTTATAATTGGAAGTATGGTCCTTTTGAGATTATAACAAAACTTGACAAGTTTGGCTTTGAATATTTGATCGATAATGCTTATAGTTTCGATATACCCCTGCCACCTTACCTCCTTGATAAAAGGTATTCATATTATACAAATAGGCTTGAAGCTAATAAAGAATCTAATTTTGACAAGTTTAAAGCTGTTGAAGCGCCATTACTTGAAAATAATTCCGCAAAGCTTTGGCAACTGAAAGAAGAAGTATTATGTTTTTCACTTAACACTAAAATGAATACATTGAATGATGAAGTATTCGAATTGTTTAATGAATCACTTAAATTGGCTGAAGCAAAGAAATCTCCTATAATTATCTATAGTGAGTTGGATCATTTCTCATTTGGCGCTGATCTGAAATCATTAATGTCTTTAAAAGCAAATGGGAATAGTTTTAAAATAGAAAATTTTATTAAGGCTGGTCAACTATTAATGCAGCGTATAAAATATGCTAAAATACCTGTTATCTCTTGTGCTAAGGGTTTAGCTCTTGGTGGAGGGTGTGAATTATTATTGCATTCTACTCATATTTTAGCAAATTTAGAGACTTATGCTGGGCTTGTAGAAGTAGGAGTAGGTCTCATCCCAGGTTGGGGAGGCTTAAAAGAGATTATACTAAAATCGGGGGGGAGGGGAGAGATTCTAACTAGCAATTTAAAAAATCTCATTATGCAGTATAAAACTCCTTCTGTGTATCAGTTACAGGAGTTTTATGGTGAGAATCTGCGTATTAATATGAATAATGAATTACTCCTTGAAGAAGCATGTTCATATGCTAGAGAAGTATGCGATAATTATAGTCCTCGAGCTAAGACAGGGGTTATCGATGTCCCGGATTTTAAATTTGATGATGAGTTTTTAGCTGGAATAAATGACTCTCACACCAAATATATTGCGATGCAATTACAGAGTCTTGCTGGGCTTAAAGCTGTTGGAGAAGAAGAGTTGCTTGACTTTGAGCGCAATATGTTTATCGAGCTTCTAAACACTGAGGCTGCAGAGAAGAAAATCAAGGCTATAATAAAATAAGCAGATTACTCATTTCTCTGTTACGCTAAATATTAGCCTATATATTTAATTTAAGCTTAAATAAATTCCTAACGAATAATTTATATGGCTTAAAAGTCATTGACAGCCTCTGTTAAATGTATTAATGTTATTTAACTATTCGGCTATACCCTTATAATCTTGGGCTATAAGATGGGCTAAATTATTTGATTTTATGAAATGCTTGCCTAATCTGCATAATATAAAGTATTATTCAGTAAAAAAATAAAGTAATATGTTAGACCTTGTACTACCTTCAATATACATATTTACATTTTTCTTAATTGGGACGTTTGCTGGGTTTAAGATTACGAATCCTAAGCAATATATAGTTGGTGATAATAAAGATTCTACAGTGAAGATTGTATCGGCAATTTTCGTAAGTATTATTGGACTTCAAGCCTCTATATCGCTTGCTGAAAGAAATTTTCAAATAGGTTTAATAGCTATATTTGTAACTCTAGGTATATCAATAAACAAACTTCTTACTGCTAAATTTGTTTCATCTAAGCTTTATAAACATAAAGACTTTTTGACTTTAGGGGGGGTGATAGAAAGTCTATATGGCCGGAATGCTAGAATTGTATCTGGTTTAATGTCCTTAATGCATGCCTTATTCGTCTACATGGTCCAAGCCTTAACTATAATATATACTTTTTATTATTTCTTTAATCTTTCGCCTTTAATGAGTGGGGTACTAGGCTTAGGTAGTCTTGTAATATATACTTCTTTTGGTGGTGTTCGTGGTTTAATGAATATTGGCTTAATTCAATGTCTAATATTAATAGTTACAGTTCCTATCATTTTTAGTTTAGGTATAGATGCCCTTGGGGGGTATGATGCCTTCTGGGAAGGTATTCCTGGTGCTAATTTTAATCCTATTATTAATAGCCATAACTTTACAAGATATTGTGTAATTTTAGTGGTTTTTACATTCTGTTCTCTCGATCCTATAACTATTCAGCGAATTTTTATATGTAGCTCTCAGGAACAAAGTAAAAACGTATTATATTTAACTGGCTTTATCATCATACCATTTTTGATAATTGCAGGCTTAAATGGGTTGTTATCATTAGTTACCGCGCCTAACTCTGGTCCTAATTCATCTTTATTGGATATTATTAGCGCTCTTATACCTGAGCAGAATAAAGGTTTCATGGTTATAGGTCTGCTTGCAATAGTGCTGTCTACTGCTGACTCTCATCTTAACCTTGCAACCATTTTTGCTGTGAATGATGTTATATTACCTATTCAAGGTAATAAGAAGATTACTCCTAGATATCATGTGGTGTTGTTACGCACTATAGGTTTTGTATTAGGCATTGGCGGTTCTTTTATTGTTTTATTTACGAATGTAGGCTACGAATTAATATATTATGCTTATAAGCTTTGGGCGCCCATACTGATTCCACTAGTAATGGGTTTATATGATATAAAGCTTTTAAAAAATAGTTTCATATATTCTTGTATAGTCTCTTTTGTATCTAGTTTAATCTATGAGCTTATGTTTAAGGACTTTTATAGCTTCAACTCTATTATCATAGCCTGGGTCGCCCAAATAATATTTGCTCTTATCGTGCATAATTATACTTCTCCTAAAGTAAATAAGAACTCTTTAATATTTTTGCGTAACAATTTTTTTGAGCGAAAAAGCAAACTTATCTCAAGTGGAATAAGCTATTTAAAGTTTACCTTCTCAAAATCAATTTTTGAAAGATTGGTTGATTTTTCTGCTTCTAGGGTAAAGATTCACGGAGCATATTATGTAGCTTTTGGGGTATTTGGTACTATTAATTATATTATCCCATATTTTGTATGGACCCATGAAACTATTAATGATTATCTTACCCTTATTCTAAGGATAATAGCCAGTATTTTATGCTTTATGCTAATTTTAAAATCCCAATCGAAGGATTTGGACGGGGAGATCGCTGATTCCAAAACTCTACCTCTGTATTGGCACCTTACATTGCTTTTTTGTCTCCCTCTTATGTCAACCTATACTTTATTAGTAAGTGGATTTGCGACTACTTGGCTTATTAATGCTACCCTATCCATATTTATCCTTGTGCTATTAGTAGATTGGATTACTTTTATTATTTTACTGCCCCTAGGTTTTACGCTTGGATACGTAATATATATGCTAAGGACTGGCCATCTTGAAATATATTTCATCAAAGAAAATCTTTATTTAACAATTTACTTAAATAGTTTTGCTTTGCTGATAGGAGTATTCTTCTTATATCATAAAGAGAAGATGATTAAGGCGGTTATCGATGCAAAGAATAAATTAGAGATAATGAATGCGGAGCTTGAAGATAAAGTCCAAAAGAGGACAGATACCTTAAAGCAAGCTCTAAACGTTAAGACTGAGTTTTTAAATAATATTAGCCATGAGGTGAGAACTCCTTTGCAAGGCATAACTGGAATCTCTTCTGAGCTTGTTGAACAATGGTATAAGCTAACGGATGAGGAAAGATTTGCTTATGTTAAAACTGTTGCAAGTAATAGTACTAGGTTAATATCGCTAGTTTCAAATCTCTTAGATCTCTCAAAATTCGACTCTGGTAAAATGCTATTTCACATGGAAGAAGTTGATTTAAAAGATATTATCGCAGAGGTTATAGAAGAGCTAAGCATTTTTAACATAAAACAGGATGTAGAAATAAAATTTATAGTACCTTCTATTAATTGCGTTATATCTGCTGACCGTAATAGGATTGCACAGGTTATAAGGAACTTACTCTCAAACTCGATTAAATTTACTGATAAAGGTACGATCACAGTTTATATTAATCATCGTGATATTCAAGATTGGTATAAAATTTCAAATAATGGATTAATTGTAAGTATTAAAGATATGGGGCCAGGTATACCTGAGGAAGAGCTTAGCACTATCTTTCAACCATTTACGCAAAGTTCACGGACTAAAACTAAAGCAGGGGGTACGGGGCTTGGTCTTGCTATTTCCTCAGAAATTGTTCATGCTCATAATGGCAGGATTTGGGCAGAAAATAATAGTGATAAGGGGGCCACTTTTTCTTTTGTCATACCTTGCTCAGCAGGGCATACACTAAACGAAGAAGAGTTGAAACAGACCATTATGTCTGAAGAAATAACTACGGAGTTATCAAATAAAAAAGTGTTATTGGTGGATGACGAGCATTCTTGTTTAATCTCTGGTAGTCTTATTTTACAGGCTGCGGGTTTCGAAGTTGTTACAGCCGATGGTGGTGAAAGCGCCTTAGCTCTTTTAAAACATGAAGAGTTCTGCTTAATATTCCTTGATTTAATGATGCCTGATATATATGGCTTAGATGTTTTAAGCGAAATTAAAAATAATCCTAAATTAAAGAAAATCCCGGTTATTTTGCAAACGGGAGCTTCTGATAACGTCGAAATTGCTAAAGCTTTTTCAATGGGTATTGCAGCCTATATTTCAAAACCCTATGATAAAAAGCGTATGACTAAAATCATAAATGAAGTTTTGAAAGTGCGTTTGAAATAAATTTCTTATCCTTGAGACTTTGCCTTGACTAAAATATAATAGGTGTTAAGTTATATCGATAAATAAAAGAGGAGAATTCGTTATGGATAATAACACAAGTAACACTGTCGAAGCTGCAACAATTCAATCACCCGAAGCCATGCCTATTACACCTATGGATACACAATCTGGGTGGATGAGTATGATACCGATAGTTTTAATATTTTTTGTAATGTATTTTTTGCTTATTAGGCCACAAGAGAAGAAAAGAAAAGAGCATGAGCAAATGGTAAAACAGGCTAAAAAAGGTGATGCTGTAATAACTGTAGGTGGCATATATGGCACCGTCATTAAAGTCGATGATAAAGAAGGAAGCGCAGTACTTGAAATTGCCAAAGATGTACATATAAAAATATCTAAATCTGCTATCGCTGATTTTTTAGATAAAAAAGCAGATTTGCCCACGAAAAAATAAAGATATAAATATAAAAAGCTTAAGCTATATGATGCTTGGGGCTATAATAATTTACCAATGATCATATTTGCATAAGCAAATTATTAGTTTAATTAACTTATATTAAGATGAGGGATTAAGTGAAATCGCTACAAGCCTGGAAAATAACAATATCTATATTGGTAACGATAATTAGTTTAATATATTTTATACCTAATTTTCTGCCTCAAAATAAATATGGATTTTTACCCTCATCAAAACTAAATTTAGGGCTTGATTTACGTGGAGGTTCGCATCTTTTATTGAATGTAGACTTTGAAAAGTACTTAGTTGATCAGTTAGAAATCCAAGCTGATTCTATTCGTCAGGAACTAAGAAGCAAAAAACTTGGTTATAAGAATCTTCAGACCCATCATAATAAAGTTTCTTTTTTTCTGAGAGATAAGGAGGATTTAGCAGGAGTTAGAGCTGCTATTAAAGAGCTTGATAATACCTTAACTATTAATTTAAAAGATGATAAAATCGAGGTTGGCTACAGTGAAAGAAAGCTCGACGACCTTAAATTAAAACTGATAGAGCAGTCTATTGAGATTATTAGAATGCGAGTAGACGAAACTGGTACTAAAGAGCCCATCATTCAGAGACAAGGTGAGGATAATATTTTGTTGCAAGTACCCGGCCTTGAAGATCCTTCAGCTCTAAAAAGCCTTCTAGGAAAAACCGCTAAATTGACCTTCCACTTAATAGATAATTCTGTTAGCGTTGCTGACGCTTTAAGAGGAGTAATTCCGGTTGGGTCTGAATTAGTAAAAAGAGAAATACCATATAATGATGAAAATTATGCTTTAATCAAAAAGAAAGCGGTTGTGAGTGGTGATTTACTAAATGATGCACGAGTGGGCTTTGATAATTTTCAGCAACCTATTATCGAATTTTCATTTAATAAACTTGGAGCAAAATTGTTTGCCGATGTTACAAAGAATAATCTTGGTAGAAGACTGGCTATAGTTTTAGATAATAAATTGCTAATTGATCCAGCAATAAAGGAGCCAATTATCGGTGGAAGAGGTTCTATATCAGGTAGTTATACTATGCAATCTGCAGGAGAACTGGCTCTTCTTTTAAGATCGGGCGCGTTACCAGCGCCTCTTAAAGTTATTGAAGAGAGAACGGTCGGTCCTAATTTAGGAGAGGATTCTATTAGAGCAGGTACTTTAGCTGGAATTATTGGATTTGCTGGTGTGGTTATTTTTATGCTGTGGACTTACGGTGCATTTGGTCTTTTTGCAAATATCGCTCTAACCTTAAGCTTGAGATATTTAATTGCTATTTTGTCAATGTTCCAGGCGACCCTGACCTTACCAGGTATTGCTGGTATAATTTTAACGATCGGGATGGCAGTGGATGCGAATGTATTGATTTACGAGCGAATTAGAGAGGAATCAAGAAAGGGAATGTCTTCGCTTTATGCTGTGAAAAATGGCTTTGAGTCTGCTTTTTCAACTATTGCTGACTCGAATATAACTACATTAATAGCTGCTATACTTTTATATAATTTTGGAGTTGGTGCAATTAAAGGTTTTGCTGTAACTTTAACAGCAGGGATTATAGCCTCAATGTTTTCAGCAATTATTATTACCAGAATTTTAATTGATCTTTGGATGGATATAGCTAAGCCTAAGAAACTAAATTTATAAATTAGAAATGGATATAACGCCTGTAATTCCTACCACATTTAATGTTATTACTGGATACTCTAAAGGAAGTTTTTTAATAAATGAAGAACGAAAGCCTGGTAATATTATAATCTCCCGCGATAATTTATGGCGATGGGATGAGGCCGATCCTTATAATCTTAGCGAAAAATCATTTGAAGTAATAGTAAATGATTTTAAAAGTAAAGCTTTATCCCATAACGCTATAATTTTAGTTGGTAGCGGTATTACACCTAAAGTTGCTAATTATAAATTGGTTCATTTGCTCTCTTTACATAATTTGAGTATTGATATTATGACTACAGCTGCAGCTTGCCGTACTTATAATATTCTCCTTGCTGAAGGTCGTGAGGTATATGCAGCCTTAATGGCCCTGGAATAATTCATGGTTAAATTATTCGATATATTACTTTATAATTAGAATTTATTCGTTTACTATTGTATTTTACAAGATAATAGGATAAAACATTTTGGAATATATAAATTTAAGTTTAAGGGTGAACTTGTGAAAAAAATATATAAATATTGCTCATACGCATTAATAGTCGCATCAACCAGCTTTATCTCGCCAGTTTTAGCTGATAATACTATTTCTAACATAATTGTCAAAGGGAACAAAAGAGTTGAAAAAGAGACGATTATAAATTACTTAAATGTCGGCAAAGGCGAAAAATTTAGTATTGAAAAACAAGATTCTGCAATCAAAAGCTTATATGCTACTTCTTTATTTGAAAATATTGAAATTAATTTTCAAGATGGAAACTTAATAGTCGCTGTAAAGGAGAATCCATTTGTAAATAAGGTCACTATTAAAGGGAATTCGAAAATATCGTCTGATATTATTAAAAAAGAGCTTGCTAATAGATCTGGTGAATCTCTAAGTGCTGCAAATGTAAAATTTGATATTGACAAAATCAAAGAGCTCTACAAAAGAAAAGGGCGTTTTTCTATTGATATTGCTTCGAAAATAGAACCTTTAGAAAATAACAGGGTGAATTTAGTTTATGAGATCAAAGAAGGTCCTAAAACCTCTATCAAAAAAATATACTTTGTAGGTAACGAAAATTATCGAGACGGTGAATTAAAGTCAGTTATACTTACAAAAGAGTCTGCCTGGTTTAGGTTTATGAGTAGTGATGATGCTTATGATCCAGATAGGATGGAATATGATAAAGACTTGCTCAGAGAATTCTATACTTCTGTAGGTTTTGCGGATTTTAGAGTCATTTCAGCAACGGCCGAATTATCTCAAGCTAAAGATCACTTTAATATTGTATACTCAATTGAAGAAGGAGAGAAGTATGACTTTGGCGACATTAAAATCCATAATAGGTTAAGTGAAATTGATAATAAATTACTTGAAAAATATATCGATATAAAATCAGGGCAAACCTATAATTCTAGAGCCCTTGAGAACATAGCTGAAAAACTTAGTTATGAACTAGCGACCCATGGTTACCCTCAAGTAGAAGTTGTGCCAAATGAAAAGAAAAATTACTCAAATAAAACTGTAGATGTAGAGTTTGTTGTCAGGGAAGCAACTAAAGTATATTTAAACAAAATAAATATTCATGGTAATGTTAAAACTCGAGAAAAAGTTATTAGAAGAGAATTTAAGATAGCTGAGGGCGACTTGTTTAACCAAGCGCAAGTAGAGCGGAGTGAACAACGCTTAAGAAATTTAGATTATTTTGAAACAGTCAGAGTAGCGTTAAAGCCAACTACCCAAGCAGATAAAAGAGACCTTGATGTCGAGGTGGCTGATAAATCAACTTCTTCAATAGGCTTGCAGCTTGGATATAATTCCTTATCTGGCTTATTCACCTCTATAGATTTCAATGAGAAAAACTTAGTAGGGACTGGAAGGGAGCTTGATTTAGGGATCAATAGAACTAAGACAAGAACAAGTTTATATGCCGGTATAACAGATCCATATTTTATGGATAGGGATATATTGGTTGGATTTAATGCTTTTACAAATTTCACCAATAAAAGCCGTGGAAAGTCTTCTAAAGATGAGCAGCCATATAATATCACTACAACTGGGGGTGGTCCAAGGATTGCTTATGATATTAGCGAATATTTAAGGCATAATATTGATTATACACTGAAAAAAGAGAAGGTTAAGGGAGTAAGCGAGCGATCTTCTTTCCACATAAGGGAACAAGAAGGATCAACAGTAACATCTTCTATTGGACATACTTTAACTTATGATAAAACTGATAGTAGAATAATACCTAAAAATGGTTACTTAATCAGCGGCTCTCAGGAAATTGCTGGTGTAGGTGGTGATACGAAATTTTTAAAACATGAAATTGAAGGCAAATATTTCAAGTCATTTTTTAATAATAAAGTAACTTTCAAAATTAAAGCAGAAGCTGGTAATATTAAAGGTTGGGGCGGTAGTGCAGTTAAAATTCAGGATAGATTCAATGTAGGTGATTATAATTTGAGAGGTTTTGCAGGTAGTGGTATTGGTCCAAGAGATAAAAAGACTGATGAAGCCATCGGTGGTCAAAATTATTATACAGGAACTGCTGAAGTTACATTTCCATTAGGTTTACCTAAAGAATTTGACGTTCAAGGTGCTGCTTTTCTAGATGTTGGCGCTTTGTGGAGTTACGACATGAGCAAGGCTAAGAAGGATCAGGCTCATCTTTATAGTAAAAATGATATTTATGATTCTAAAATGCCGCGCGCTTCCTATGGCTTCGGTTTTATATGGATAACTAAACTTGCGCCAATCGAAGTTTTCTTTGGATTCCCATTCAAGAAAACTTATTACGATAAAAAGCAGAGAGTACATTTTAGGTTCGCTGCAAGGCTTTGATCATTCTAAAGGTTATTACTTTTAAGGGACTCTTAAAAGTAATAACTGTATCAAGCTAAATTTTAAATAAAAAACAAGTATCCCCAAAATAATTCGAAGTGTGGGGATTAAAACATGGGGGTAGCCCTGAAGAATACTGTTCCATATTTGAGAAGTGCAGCTTCACGAAGCTCGCTACCGATGGCTCTCGAAGTACGAAGGGTACATGGCATAATAATATTTTATCGGAGTGGTTATGAGTGTGAAATTGTTATTGTTATACCTCTCTTTAGCAATAGCCACTTTTATACCTAGTTACAAAGCCTATAGTATTGAACAAACTAGAAGCATAGTTGTTGTTGATTTTCAAATGGTTTTGGAAAGGTCACTTGCTGCTCAATCTATAAGAGTTCGTATTGAAGAATTAAGTAAAAACATCCAAAGACAGATGGACCTAAGGACATCAGACCTCAAAAAACTTGAACAGGATATTTTGAAGAAGAAAGGCCTTATTAATGAAAAAAGTTATGAAGAAGAGCTTTTAAAATTTAATAAAAAAATTTCGGATCTTAGGAGAGAAGCTCAATCCAGTAAAGGTAAAATAGAACAAGCTTATTCAGAAGCTATAAATAAACTTAATGAAGAAATTTCAAAAATTATTAATGAATTATCCAATGAACATGGTTTTGAGGTAGTTTTACCTGCGAAATTAGTAATATTCTCTTCACCTAAACTAAATATTACAGAGCTTATTATTGAAAGATTAAACTCAAGGCTTCAAGAGATCCCAGTACATTACCAAGGTTAGAATAAATATTTTTCATTTACTATATTGCGTGCTTCTCTTTATTTTAAATCGATAAAGTTAATTTGAACTAACCAGGCTTATTAATCAAGACTTCTAGACTTAGCATTATCCATACTGGTGAAGAATTACCGATATTACTTATAAACCAGATATTTTTAACTTTATTTGTAATTTCTCCAAAAATAACGACTTTCGAAAGCAGGCTTTTAAGTAGCCAACTTGTTTATTCAACTATTTTTTGCCTTTGTGTAGCTATATAAATCGTTATAATCATATATAAAACTTTGAATTTAATTGTGGAATAAAATTGTAAAATCCCTGTAAAAAAATAGGGGGGGGTCTAAAAACTACTACTCAAGGTTGAAAACTTGTAAAATAAATTAACGCATATTAAGGCATTTTACAATAATAACTGTACCTATGTGCTTTCAAAAATATTATCTGAATTAACATTTTGAATTGTATGGCTGGAGACGTTGGAATGCTTTTTTTTTTATTCAGTGTTATTTGTAAGTAGGAAGCAATTTAATATAGCGAATCCCAAGGATGTATAATTGTAACTTTAAGAATGAATTTTGCAATCAAATATAGGTTTACTTTTATTGAATTTGTTCTATAAAAAGGCTATTTTTATGAAAAATTTAAGGAGTCTACTTATGTTGAAGCTACCAAAAAGCAATTATTTTAGCGCTTATATAGCAGTTATTAAAGGACAAATTTTTCCTGCAACGGGTAAAAATTTGTTCGACAGCTATAATAATAATTTGTTTAGGTGCTCCTCAACTAATAAGACTCCTTTAGTTGGAATCAATTTTGCAGCAGATAATATCAAGACTAGAGAGGATTTCCAAAGAGTAATGGAGAATATGAAGGATAGGGATTTGAGTATGGTAGTTGATAATAACGGAAATTCTTTATTACATATTGCAGTTATAAAAGGCTATAAAGATTTGGTACATACTATGTTAAATCGTGGTTTATCGGCTCATAGTAGAAACTTTGCAAACGTTACTCCTTTAGATCTTGCTTCTCGAGAGAGTAAAAATTATATTCTCCGAATTTTTAAGGATAATAATAAGGAATTAAAAGTATCTGAGGCAGAGTGCGCCAGAAGAGAAGGTAATAGTAAGGGCAGGATAATTAAATATAAGGCATTTACCCTCAATGATTTACTTCAGCTACCTAAAAAACCTGTACAAATATATCAAGATAGCAAAAAAACAAAGATTGATCAGGTTATAATAATCGATGATTACTATTCAAGTAGGTTTAAAAATAAAAAGATAAGCATATCTCCAGGGGATTGGCTAATTAGAGATGATAACGAAATAATTCATTTAAATCCTTATAAAGCTAAAGTTTTGAAGATATATGGCTATCATAAAATTACAGGGGAAAAGTTATTACCAGGTACTTTATTCACAGAAGAGCAAGTGAAATCAGCAGCAGCATGGTGGAGCATTAACCTATATTTAAATAGGCCAGTATTAGTCGAAAAAGGATATAATAATAAAGAAGCGAGTGTAAATGAGTTCTATAAACTTAAAGATTGCTTTGAGGAAGCTATAAATAGGGAAATTTATAATCTTAAAGCGAAAACGAATAATATTGGTATTTACGAACTTCAGCTAACCAGTAGAGATGTGGAAAAGTTGGCCGAGGGTAATAATATTTATTTTTCTAAGCCAATTCCTTTTACCTCAATGGAAATTACTAGTAATGGTCTAAATAAGGTTAAGGGTAGGATTACTTTTAAGCCAGCCAATTTAAAGTATTTCTCGAGTAAAGATACAAGTTTCAAAGATTCAGCTTATATTTGTGTTAAAGGTTATGAATTCCGTATCGTAGAAATTAATACAGAGGAGCTGGTTGAGCCTATATATGTTTGTTATAATTTAGGTACTGATAAAGAATATATTGCTAAAACTAATTACCATAGGAGTGATGTTCATAAAGATAAACTATATTTAAAGTTATTCAAAAAGTATTTTCAAGAGAATAAGCTTGATAAGTTCTATAATTGTAAGGATGAGGAGCTTGTTTCAATATTGTATGATCCAAAGCAGATTAAAGAAACATTTAATAGTTCTGCTCACATTGCTTATAGCTGCGATAAAATGTTAATCGAAGATGCTACAAGCCATAACATTAACTTAAAATTAAAATACTTAGGAAGTCAGTTTTACTGCTACATATCAACTCCTCATAAAGCTGCGTGCGCCTTAAATGAAGGGGTAATAGATCATAGCAGTGATAAAGTTAAGGTAGGTGATTTGCTTCTAAAAGAATCTAACAGCGAAAAACTTAGTGTTTTATCAAATCGGTTGGAAGCAAATTCTCTTGCTTGCTACAGGTGCGATAAAAACTCCCAGATTATTGATAATACGCCTTTATATCCCGGTGAAGAGTTGATCGAGAATAACGCTTTAATGGGAATAGCTGCAACTGTAGGGTATGATGAAGTTTATTAAATACTATTAAAATAATAAAGTTTGAAATATTGTAATTTTTTACTGCTCCTACCTCTTTAATAAAGAATTAATAATTCTATGTTAAGATTATATAATTTTAACAACGGAAAAGGAATTTACTCATGGAGCAGCAACCCAACCAACCTCAGCCTACTACATCAAATTTAACTACCACTGTTGAGAATAGAATCGGTAGTATTCTAGGGATTATTAGTATAGTTTTTGGAGCTGCTAGTTTTTTCCCATTTTTAGGGTTCATGTCTATAATTGGACTCATAACTGGTATAGTCGGTATTATAAAGAAAGAATATACTAAAAATATTGTTGGCCTGGCATTATCTTTTGTAGGATTGATTTCAAGTCCCTTGTTAATTAGTGCTATTTATTGTTTTTTCACTAATTGTGGGATACCAGTTCTAACAGATAAAGAAAAGAATATCAATGGCACCCCAGTTGCAACATATAATTTAGACAAACCTAATATAAGCAATAAGGGTGAAAATAGTGCAAGCGCTCAAGGTTTATATGAGGTTATCAATAAAGAGACTTCAGTTAAAATGATTAACGAATATTATATTTTTATAGGTAAAGAATTAGCCTCTACTAATAACCTAAATAGCTACGTCAAGGATATATCAAAGCGTATTTGTGAGGGGAGTAAAGACAGGGGATGTAGGGTGTATAGCTTTCTAAAAATTAATATCAATGACTTCTCCCAATTAACAGATGAAATAAAAGAAGAAGCTAATGGAACTTATAAGCAATCAGTAGATGGATCGCATTCGTTTAGCTTTAGAGCTATTTCTATTTCTTTCAACGGAAACGAGGATGTCAGAACTAATCCTAATTGGTCGATATTAGCTCCTAATGTGTATTATATAGGGGGCAAAGTATTACAGTTAAATGCAGTTGAGCAATATATCTATCTTAGTAATAGGTTATATAACGATCCAAATAGGCATGCGCAACTTAGTAAAATAGGCGAAGATTTATGCACACAATACCAAGACGTTGTAAAATGTACGCTATATTTTTGGACAGATAAAACAAGAGTGCCTACTATTAATCCTGTTAATGAACGAGATAAAAATACAGCTATTGGGCAGTACTCTTTAGAGGGAAGAATAAAAAATCTTGTGATTCAATAGCTTATAAAACTATAGCCAAAAAGCACAGTTAATTAGAAGGTTGACGTTTTAAGTAAGTCAAACAAGTTTAAATATCGAGGGGCGTAAGATTCAAGATTTAGTTCAAGTATTGAATCTCACGCCCCTTAATAAGCTAAATTGTTTTACAGTATTACAAGCCTTACTCTATGTATTTAGTTACATATTCAAGGTTCTTTTATCTACTGCAAGCGCTGCTTCTTTTACAGCTTCATTAAGTGTTGGGTGAGCGTGACAAATACGCGCAATATCTTCGCTAGATGCATAAAATTCCATAGCTACAACCATCTCGGCTATAATTGTTCCGGCATCTCGTCCAATAATATGTACTCCTAAAATCCTATCGGTTTTTGCATCGGCTAAAATTTTTACAACCCCATCAGTCTCAGAAATTGCGCGTGCTCTACTATTAGCTAGAAATGGAAACTTACCAGCCTTATACTGAACTCCGGCCTGCTTTAGCTCTTCTTCGGTTTTGCCAACGAAAGCTACCTCAGGGGCCGTATAAATAACGCCAGGAATCGTATTATAGTTTATGTGCCCTGCATGGCCTGCCATCATTTCAACAGCAGCAACCGCCTCTTCTTCAGCTTTATGGGCAAGCATTGGGCCAGGAATAACATCGCCAACTGCATAAATATTTTTAGCACTAGTTTTAAAATGAGAATCAACTTTTATACGCCCGCGCTCATCCATTTCAACACCAGCAGCAGTTAAATTTAATGTTTCAGTATGAGGCTTTCTACCAACAGATACAAGCACGTAATCAGCAGTGATCTTCTCTTTAGACTTGCCATCAGCTGACTCAAGCTCTAGCTCGACTTCTTTAGCTCCTGCTTTTGCCGAGATTACTTTAGTAGAAAGTTTAAATTTCATACCTTGCTTTTCAAGAATCTTATGTAATTGGTTACCCACTTCAGTATCCATTGCTGGAACAATTCGATCAAAATATTCTACAACTGTAACTTCAGCTCCAAGGCGACGCCAAACAGAGCCTAGCTCAAGGCCAATATAGCCACCGCCAATGACAATAAGCTTTTTAGGAACTTCAGGTAAACTTAGAGCTCCAGTCGAAGAAATAATTCTTTTTTCATCTATATCAATACCTTTTAAAGGCATAACATTAGAGCCTGTAGCGATTAAATATTTTTTACCAGTGATTGTTTCTTTGCTGCCTTCGTTATCCACCTCAATTTGGGTCGGGGAAATGAATTTTGCAGTTCCCTGCAGGCGAGTAACTTTATTTTTCGCGAATAAGCCATCAATCCCTTTAACAAGATCACTAACAACTTTATCCTTTTTGCCTAGCATCACTTGTAAGTCAAGTTTAGTTTGAACCTGTATACCAATATCAGCAAAATGTTTATTAGCTTCTTCAAATTTTTCTGACATATTAAGTAAGGCTTTGGAAGGAATGCAGCCAACATTTAAGCAGGTGCCTCCTAATGTTTTACGCTTTTCAACGCAGGCTACTTTCATACCAAGCTGTGCCGCCCTAATTGCGCCAATATAGCCAGCAGGGCCACCACCAATTACAACTAAATCAAATTCTTTTTCACTCATATTTTTTTCACCTCTTGTGACAAATTAATGAGGGAAAAATTAGCATAAAATAAGGTTAATAGCTACTTAAAAGATGATATTTCTTCAGTAAAAAGAGGAAGCGGAGTAGGGAGGATACAGGTTCCTTACTCCTTATAGGTTAATCGAATGTAATATCAAGTGTTTCACCTACATTCTGGAGAGGAATTGGAGGTGCTACACGTACAGTATAAAAGTTTACTCCGTTAATAGTTATAATATCCCTATCTAGTATATCGGATGCTCGGGGTTGAAATGTTGCTTGAACGGTATTATTATTTTCAATATTATTTGTTTCTGTATTATCCATAAAATCTCCATTATTTTGTAGGTAAAAGCCTGAACAGGTTCTACCTACGAAGGAAGGTTAATCGCTTTGCTCAGGCAATGTAATGCCTGCAAGATCAAAAGGCGTTTGCTCACTTCCAACTGTAACAACCGAAAGTGCGCTCATGTTATTATTGTTATTCATACGTGCAAGAATTTCAGCAATGGCAATTAAGGCTCCTTCTGCTACGCCTAGATAAGGTTGGTTATTTGATTGATTATTCATATTTATCCTTAGTTCTTACGATTAGTAGATTGAATAGATTCAAGCTCGTGTGTGATTAGCTGAATTCCTTTAAAACCTCTTCTGCTCCAATAAAGTCCAATTTACTTAAATCCTGTGTAGTGTTAACAATAGTATCTGAATCATCTTTTAAACGTAAAGTACTTACTACACTTCCTTCTAACTTAAGTCTGTCTTCCTCGCAGTTATTATTCTCTAATGTTTGTAATATAGGAGTAAGTTTCTTAGTTAAAGGACAGCTTTTAGTTTTGTCGTAGGAAATCAATCCTTTAGCGAAATTTAAATAGTTTTCATGTATATTGGAGTGATCCTTTATTAAATCTTCTGTCTCATCCAACTTTAAGCGAAATGTTTTTACTAATTCAGTTGCTAGTTTATTGCGCTCTTCTTCGGAAGAAGTCATTTCTAATTTTTCTATTATAGGTTTTACATTTGCTAGTATGGGGCAAGAGTTAGAACCATCTTTTGCAGATAATGCTTTTGCAAGATGTATGTAAGTAGAAATCATGTTATCATAATTGTCGTTTGTAATTTTCATAATATCACCTATTAGAAATCGGTTATAGAGTATAGTAAAAAGAAGCTTGCGCTCTACAATAATGATAATGGTAATTTGGGCAAAAGCTATTAAAAACGGAAACAAAAGTAGAAAAAATAATTGGTATGAGACCTTATAGTGATCACTCTATAAAATAATATGGCCCTAAACTACGTACTTTGAGGATGTAGCTTAGGATAAAATATAGAGCTTTCAAGATACAACTAGTATTCTGTCAATTACAGCTTAAAGGTCTTGCGAGAATATTAGTCCACACTTTATCCCACCCCGTCTCATGGGATGCGCCCTGTATAATCTCACCTTGGACGCATTGAGAAGCGCTAGTGGCTACATAACTTTGCGTAATAAAGCTTGGAACTCTAGTATCCTTAGAGCCTGATATATGCAACTGCGGTATATGTTTTACTTTGGCTGCATAATCAATCGGATTCAAAGAATTATGCATGGGACTGTAATGATGGTGGCTATTAAAAGCAACATGATCAAGGTTGCCAGCAATAGTAATAATCGTTGAGACCTTGGTATTGCGTGCGGCAATTAAAACAGCTATAGCACCTCCACCTGAGAATCCAACTAAGTTTACAGGCTTGCTTTGAGAAAGCTTTGCAACAGCTTGGTTCATAGCTGCAACAGATTCTTCTGATAGCCTATCGGAAGTCCAATATTTCGGATCATTACATTTTGGATTAAACTCAAGAGAAGTAAATTGGCATGGCCTTGCTAAGTATATAACATTTGGTCTTTTATCTGAGCTTGCAAGCTTGAATAACATTAATTTAGTAGGCGTCGGATTATCAGAAACAGTGTAGCGATTTAAAAATGCCAGTCCATCTCCCTCAATATATATATTATATGGTTGTTTTGGATCGTTGACCTTTGAGTAAGCGGTAAACGAAAAGCCATCTGCTTGTACAAATTCTTTTCTGAAGCCATTAGATTTAGCAAAATCGTCGGCAGTAGTAAGCCTTTTCGTTAAATCTAATCTGTTACAGGCGGAGAGTAAGCAGATAAGGACTAAGTAAGTCCTTACTCCAAATAATTTAGAAGGGAATTTCATCATCAAGCTCATTTAAGTTAAAAGCATTATCTTGTGATTTATTGCTTCTACTTTCCTCAGAACTTGAATATTCTCCAGGATTATCTGAGCCTTTTGAGTCTAAAATTGTTAAGTTAGAGTTGAAATTCTGTAAAACAATTTCAGTAGTATAGCGTTCTTGGCCGGTATTATCTACCCATTTACGAGTCTGTAATGTCCCTTCAACAAAGATTTTTGTTCCTTTTTTGAGGTAATTCTTTACAACATTAACTAGGCCTTCGTTGAATATAACAACTCTGTGCCATTCTGTTTTCTCTTTCCTTTCCCCAGACATCTTATCCTTCCACGTCTCAGATGTTGCAAGAGTTAAATTTGCAATTTCTCTACCGTCGCTAGTGGAGCGAATTTCTGGATCTTTACCAAGATTACCAATTAACATAACTTTATTTAATGATGCTGCCATAAACTTCAATTTTTTTAGTGTTAAAAGTAAATAAATTTTATTATTGCAATCATAATATAAAAAGTCCTATAATGCTATAAATATTTTTAAATCTACATTGAAAGCTTATGTACGACTATATCGAAGTTCGAGGCGCCAAAGAGCATAATTTAAAAAACATCAATGTTGATATACCTAGGAATAAGCTAGTGGTTATCACTGGTTTAAGCGGATCAGGTAAATCTTCTTTAGCTTTTGACACTATTTATGCTGAAGGTCAGCGAAGATACGTTGAAAGTCTTTCAGCCTATGCTAGGCAATTTCTGCAGCTTCATAACAAGCCTGATATTGAATCAATAAGAGGGCTTTCTCCAGCAATTGCGATTGATCAAAAAACAACTTCGAAGAACCCGCGCTCAACCGTAGGTACCATTACAGAAATTTATGATTATATGCGTCTGCTGTATGCTCGAGCTGGTGTGCCGTACTCGCCAGCAACTGGCCTTCCTATTAAAAGTCAAACAGTGACTGAAATGGTAGACATAGTAAATGCATTGCCTAAGAATTCAAAGGTTTACATCCTTGCTCCAATAGTAAGAGGAACGAAGGGTGAATTTAGAAAAGAGTTTATAAGTATAAAAAAGCATGGTTACGAAAAAGTTATAATTGATGATATAACTTATGAAATAGACGATTTACCAGTACTAGATAAAAATAAAAAGCATAATGTTGAAGTTATAGTTGATAGGCTCGTTATTTCAGATGATTTAGGTAACCGCACTGCCGATAGTATAGAAGCAGCATTGAAACTAGCTTCTGGTATAGCTTTTGTTGAAATTGTTGAACTTCCAGAAAACACTGACGCTGATCATAAACCAGGAGAGAGGATAACGTTCTCTGAGAAATATGCTTGCCCAGTTTCTGGTTTCCAGTTGGCAGAGATCGAGCCAAGGATGTTTTCTTTTAACAGCCCTTTTGGTGCTTGTAATGAGTGTGAAGGATTAGGTAAGGAAGGCTACTTTAATCCTGAATTAATTATTTCAGATAGGTATAAATCATTGAGACAAGGAGCTATTGCCCCATGGGCTAACAGCAACTCTAAATACGTAATTCAAACTTTTGAAGCCTTAGCAAGACATTATAAATTTGGCTTAGACAGTCCCATAGAGGATTTACCAGACAATATAGTAAATATACTTTTATATGGCTCTGGTAATGAAATTGTCGAATTTAATTTTACTGATGGTTTAAGGAAAGAAAATGTGAAGCAACCATTCGGTGGTATTATACCAAGCTTGATCGAAAGATATAAAAAAGCTGATGCTGAATGGATGCGAGAAGACTTAAACCGTTTTAGGTCTGAGCGTAAGTGTAGTAGCTGTAAGGGGTACAGGTTAAAAGGCGAGTCTTTATGTGTTAAGATTGGGGGGCTACATATTGGGCAAGTTAATGACCTGACTATACTTAAAGCTCATGAATGGTTTAGCAATATTGAAGCGAGCATGTCAGATATGCAGAAAAAGATTGCTGAGCGTGTTTTAAAAGAAATACGTGAAAGGCTTGGTTTCTTAATCAATGTTGGACTTGAATATTTAACACTTGCTCGAGAATCTGGTACATTATCAGGGGGCGAAAGCCAAAGAATTCGACTTGCCTCACAAATTGGCTCAGGCCTTAGCGGTGTTCTATATGTGCTTGATGAGCCATCAATTGGTCTTCATCAGCGTGATAATACCCGTCTAATTAGCACTTTAAAAAATTTACGTGACCTAGGTAATACTGTAATAGTAGTTGAGCATGATGAAGAAACAATGCTTGAGGCTGATCATATTATTGACGTTGGTCCTGGAGCTGGTGTGCATGGCGGTAGAATACTTGCTGAAGGAACCCCTGAAGAAATTATGCGCAACCCAAATAGTATTACTGGACAATATTTAAATGGTACAAAATTTATCCCAATTCCTGCGCAATTAAGGGCGGGGCACACTGGTAAGGCTATTGAGCTTAAAGGTGCAAGGTCTAATAATTTGAAGGATGTTGATATAAAAGTAGATCTTGGCACGTTTACAGTAGTAACTGGAGTTTCTGGTAGTGGAAAATCAACTTTAATACTCCATACTCTATATAAGGCAGCAATCAAAAAGCTTGAAAATAGCAAAGTAACTCCTGGTATTTATGATTCTATTACAGGGCTTGAATATGTCGACAAAATCATTGATATAGATCAATCACCCATCGGACGGACTCCTCGCTCTAACCCTGCAACTTATACTGGGGCGTTTACACCAATAAGAGATTGGTTTACAGAGCTTCCTGAGTCTAAAGCTCGGGGTTACAAGGTAGGGCGTTTTTCATTTAACGTGAAAGGTGGTAGATGCGAAGCTTGTCAAGGTGATGGGCTAATTAAAATTGAAATGCATTTCCTACCTGATGTTTATGTTAAATGTGATGCTTGTAACGGCAAAAGATATAATAGAGAAACTTTAGAGGTTACTTATAAAGGCAAATCAATATCTGATGTGCTTGAGATGACCGTAGAAGATGCGCTTCAATTCTTCGAAAAAATACCCGCTATTAGCGAAAAAATGCAAGCTTTGTATGAAGTTGGGCTTGGCTATATTAAAATTGGTCAATCTGCTACAACTTTATCGGGCGGTGAAGCGCAAAGGGTTAAACTTGCAAAAGAGCTGGCTAAGCGTTCAACTGGCAAAACCCTTTATATATTGGATGAGCCAACTACTGGATTGCATGCTGATGATATAAATAAATTGCTTAAAGTGTTGCATAAACTTACCGATCTAGGTAATACCGTACTCGTTATTGAACATAATATGGATATAATTAAAACTGCTGATAAAATAATTGACGTAGGTCCAGAAGGCGGGGATAAAGGTGGTAGAATAGTAATCTGTGGTACCCCTCAAGAAGTAGCAGATTGTGAAGAGAGCTTAACCGGACAATATTTAAAACATTATTTGGCTAAAGGGAAACAATTACAAGCAAGCTAAACTCTAAATATAGAAAATATGATAAAATTTGCTTATTGCTTATATAAATCTTTTCATAAGACTATCGATGATGATGGGGTTGAACATGCTGGATATATGTCATTCATGATTTTATTATCATTGTTTCCTTTTATTGTGTTTTTTTTGGCACTAACGTCATTCTTTGGTCATTCAGATCTAGGAGAACAGTTTGTGAAAATCTTTCTCAATAGCATGCCAAAGGATGCAACAATTGCTATTGAAGCAAGGATTCAAGAAATACTTAAAGCTCCACCACAAAGCTTAATGACCTTAGCGATCTTCGGAAGTATTTGGACGGCCTCTTCATTTGTAGAAGGGCTTAGAACAATACTAAACCGTATTTATGAAGTTTCAACACCGCCTGCGTATATTTGGCGGAGGTTTTTAAGTATAGCGCAGTTTTTAGCCATAAGTATTATGATAAGTGTTGTAATGTTTTTGTTAGTTATCATACCATTCATATTACATAAAGTTCCAGCGTTTGATGAGTTAATTAGTACTCTCAGCCCTCTCGTCACTTATTTGAGATATGGCATTATCTTTTTATCGGTCTTTTTAACCGTATCAGCGCTCTATTATGTTATACCAAATACTAAACTAAACTTTTCAAGTGTAATACCAGGGGCAATGATAACCTCAGTACTTTGGATTTTAACTGGTTTTTTTATTTCTAAGTATATTATTTATTATAATCAGTTAAGTTTAATATATGGCTCACTAGGAAGTATTATAGTTACCCTACTATTCTTCTATGTAATAAATATGGTATTTATTTACGGCGCTGCATTTAATCATCTATATAATAGAAAATAATTTTAATGTTAACAATCATATCTCCCTCTAAAACACAAGATTATAAAGTAAATTCTAACATAAATGGATCAATTCCAGAATTTATTCAGGAAGCAAAGGAGCTTGTGCAGATCTGTAAGAAACTGTCCGCTGTAGAAATTGCTAAGCTGATGGATTTAAGCCCGAAGCTTGCAGAAAGTACTTATACAAAGTTTCAGGAATTCGACTCCCCTGATAATAGCAGGAAGATAGCGTTACTTGCTTATACTGGTGATGTCTATAATGCAATGAATCCAGCAAAATATTCGCAAAATGACCTTCATTTTGCTGATCAGCATTTAAGAATCATTTCTGGCTTATATGGCTTGCTAAGACCATTAGATTTAATCCATCCTTACAGGTTAGAGATGGCAATACGCTTAAATAATCCTAAAGGTAAAGATTTATACCACTTTTGGCACGATAAACTAACAGAGAATATTAGTAACACTTTAGCAAAGCATGCTAATAAAACTTTGATTAATCTATGCTCAGATGAGTATGCGAATGCAATCGACTTTAGGAAATTAAAAGGTAATTTTATAAATATTAGCTTCAAGGAGAATAAAAATGGCAAGCTGCAAACTATTGGTCTGCTTGCTAAAAAGGCCCGCGGCATGATGGCTGATTTTATTATTAGCAACAAAATCGATGATTCTAAGGATCTTAAAGGCTTTAGCACTAGCGGTTATTGTTTCAATAATGAACTCTCAAATGAACAAGAGTTGGTATTTACAAGGTGAGTGAAATATTTTCGCGCAATAAGGTAAAACTCCATAGGAATAGAGCTGCATTTTCGGATAAAGATTATGATTTTCTATTTGATTATTCTGCTGAGAGCATATTTAGCAAGCTTGAGGACCTAAGTTATTGCCCACAAAACATATTAGAACTTGGAGCTAGAAGAGGAAGCTTATCTACTATCTTATTAAAGTATTATATTTCTGCGAATATTTTCGTTACAGATATTGCCGAACAAGCAATAAGGATTAACCCTGCAAATTACAAAATAGTAGCAGATGAGGAGTATTTTTGCTTTAAAGAAAATAGCTTCGATTTAATCCTATCTTCATTGAATTTACATTGGATTAATGACTTACCTAAATTTTTATTTAAGATTAAAAAATCATTATCGGATAGAGGTACCTTTATTGCTAGTTTCATCGGCGGAGAATCACTAAAAGATTTTCGTATAAACCTGGTTAAGGCTGAACTAGAAACTGAAGCACCTCATATCCCTCACTTATCACCGATGATTGAGCATGATACAATCACTGCAATTTTACAAAAAATAGGCTTTAAAAATATTGTTACTGAGAAGGAAACTGTGGTTGTTGAATACCAAAATATATATGCCTTAATGAATGATCTGAAAAATATGGGTGAGTCTGCATCTTTTCAAAATTCTTATAATTATGCATTAAGGAGGGATACCATTAATTGTTTGAATTATCTATATAGTAAGCCATTTGAGGAATTTTTTGATATCATAACTTTAACTGTAAGTAAGTAATTGTAAAAAAGCTAAATTCATGCAGATCTAACTTGCTTCCTTCTATAGTCCTATCATTTATGTGTTTTTACTCTGCCTTAACCCAATTTTAATCAATCGAGATTAATATAATCATTAAATGATTTTAAAGAACGAGGATTAAATGCCAGAGAATAATCAGTCAACTAAGATATTAAGTTATAATGTTTTTGGTGTAGTAATGGATCACATATTAAAGCCTATAAGAGGAATGAAACCTAATGCGTCTTTTACAATGGTGAATAATCCAACAACAGATGATTATATCAACATCAATGGTAAGATGTTTAATTTTGTAAGCACAGTTTATGATCAAGAGAGCGAGATTTTAATAGGAGATAATTTAACTGCTACTGTTAAGAATACAGTTAAAACATTGAATAAGTCTTCTGATTCTAGAGTCATGGTTGCTGATTATAATAGTAATCAAGCAAAATCTCAAATTATAGCAACTTATAAGTTCAGAGGTACTAAGGCTGAGCATAACTTTACTTTAAGCTGCAGAAATGACTCTACGAGTATAATCATAAATGACTCCGAACTGACAGGGGGAAGCCCATTAACAGGAATAGATTTAAGCAAATTACAAAATAACGATAAGTTCATTGGTAGAATCCAAGGTTTTAGCGCTATTTTTAACTCCGATAACCAAGTTAATTTAGAAATAACTGTGGGTGACTACACTTACAGGGCGACAAATATTAATACTGATCCTAAAGCAGATACTTGGATAACCTTAGAAGATATTGATAATGGAGGATTCTTTAGAATCCAGCTTAGCGGTTTTATGGGGGTAAGAGTTAAAGATCAAGCTTCGGCTGATTTGTTTGCAACCAAGCTTAATAAATCATTCTCAAGCCTAACATTTACCCAAACGAGAGAAATAAGTATACTACAAACTGCAGAGGATATTTTTGATGGTCAAAGCAGAATTGGTTCTTTAAACGACGCAACAATTTTACTAACAAGCGATAATTTTGATGAGGTGAAAATCGAATCAGTAAAATTTAGAGCGCCTAATGCTGATAAGATAAAAAAGATTAAGACAGGGATAGTTAATAAAAACCCTATCCATCATGATTTTTCTGAAGTGATATATAACAAAATCCAAAATTTAAAGGTACCTGATCAACAGATTGCTGATAATATCAAAGGAACAGTGTCTAAGCTTAATAATACTTCTGAAGATATCTTAAGCCATATTAAAACTGAATTTGCGAAGCCAGAGATGTCAACTAAAGATATCGTCGCAAATGTTGTTGCTAATATAGAAATATTAAAGATCGAGCAACAGAACAATTTAGAGAAAGCAAAAGCGGATATAGAGAAGCTTAAAAGCAAGGTTAATGCTGACTTTATGCAACATGAAAAACTGCTTACAGTAAGCAATGCGGATGAGCGAGTGCAAGATATTAATAAAGAAGAAAATATCGTAGAAGAACCGATACTTATATCCAATGTTTCAGTCGAGTCAGAAGTAGATACCTATATTGAAACCTCAGCTTCTGCCGAGCTAGAGGATCCGGAAATTTCTCTTATTACTCAAGAAATCGAAAACTTAAGTTCAAATAATAAGCAGATGATTGATAGTGTCGCAACGGAGCTAAGTTCTTTGCTTGAGGCTGAGGAAGAACAGAAGGATGCTCAAATTATAATTACGATTGACGGCAAGAAATACACTTCTTCATCCGGAATCGGTAGTAAGTTTGATTACGGTAGCTTAATAAAACTTACAAATAATAATGAAAGTAATAAATTTATTGTTTTAAGAGTTGGTAGTCATGACTTAGATCTATCAACTACTAGTAAGGCAAAATCTGTAAAAGCTGCTTTTAATAAATCTCTATCCTTAACTGAGTTATTCGAGGAAGTGGTCGATGAATCAGTTTCTATAGCACCTCCCACCGACGTCGAAATTCTTAAGGTGACAGGGGTAAACATGCAGGAAAATGATAGTATTTGATTAAGCCCTCTATCATAAACATGAGGAGCTAGCGTTACTTTTTTTCTAATCTGCTCCTAGGAGTAGCTGGTTTCTAGCTTTTCATGATGTCCGTTAAGTATGAAGATGGGTTTAAGGCCTTAATCCCCCGCAACCTAGGTGTTTGTGGGGATTGGGGGCAATAACTAAAGCTTTCAACTACAAGTTGCAATTTTTGACCCCCCCCCCTATTTTTTAAAGGGGATTTTTAGCGTATAATTTTTTAAATTAGCGAAGGCTGCTTGATTATTGAATTAGTTATTTTACTAGACTTCTTTGTGAGAACTCTACTTCTGCTGCGAGTTTGTATACAGGTTCGGTACATAAATACTCATGCACCTATAAGTCTACTTGGGTTCTGCGTTCCGAATCTTTTTCAAATTCTCTTAAGTAAGCGAGTTTTTGATAGAAGTCTACTATTTCCCCTATGTTTTCCATAATGTTTCTGATAAAAACCTCATTTTTCTGCTCAACTTTATTCATTACTTACGTCGTTAATATATTCGTTGAAAAGCCATCGCTACTATTAGCCGATATTAAATTTAGTTAGAAGATTATACAGTTTAATTATGCTAGCGCTAACCTGCCTCTTCTAATTATAGCTAATGTAGCTGAGTGGCACGCTGCATAAATGAGAAATTTTGAACCGAAAAATAAAATCCTAGAGCCTTAAGCTGGAGAACTTATTATAATTGACTATAGATAAAATTATGCTTGACAATTAGTTTTTATTAATACAATATGCAAAGTAGTTAACAAAAATTAATGAGTAATAGTTATGAGAGATTTTGAAAATAATCAAGAGAATAAACAAAAAAGCAAGTATGCAGATTTATATAAGCTTTATCCAAGAGCAGAAGGAAAATTTAGTGATAACTTTCTTGATTTTCTAGCTGAGAAGAAAGGAAAAGATGCAGTAAATTCAGTATTATTATTATCAGGTCATTATGATGAACTCCCTCTAAGTTCCATAATAGTGCCGCATAATGCTACCTATGAACTTGTCAAATTTCTTATTGAAGAAGGAGAAGAAGTTAACCGAGTCGAGCGTGGTATTAAACGTACTCCTATTTTCACCGCAACCTATTATGGGATGGAGGAAGTAGTAGAGTTATTATTATCGAAAGGTGCAAATATTAATCATATAGATGCTAATGGGCATACCCCGCTTTATTATCGTATAAAAGATTGCGATGAAAAAATGGTCAAGTTCCTCCTCAATAAAGGTGCGGATCCATTAGCAGGCGATAATCCTCTTTCACACGCTGAAAAGGATGTAACAATATACAAGCACATATTGGATTCGGGTAAAGTGGATGTTAACCTTCCAATAGGATATAATCAAGATACAGCTTTACATATTGCTATTAAGGATAAAAATTATAATCTGATAAAGCTTCTGCTTCAAAGAGGCGCAGATTTAAATAAGCCGAATAAAGAGGGTAAAACCCCGTTGCATTACGCTGATGAATTAGGTTATGAATATCTAGAAAAGTCGAAAAACCTTATAGTAGAAACTTATAACAAGCATATTGAAATAATAGAAAATCTAGAAAAATTAAAGCTTGCAAAAGATTTATATATTGGAGAGACGCTAAATACCATTAAATACGTAATGGAACATGAAGGTTTATTAAGGTATGTAATCAATGAAGCGTTGGAGGCTACACAAGAAGATAAACTTTATACTATCAAGGTTTCTGATCCTGAAAATGATAACTATTATTCCATGTTTAATACTAAATCATCAATAGCGGCTAAACTGCATGATAATGCTGATTTCTATCTAAACATGCTAGATTCTATCAATGTTAATAAAGGATTAATCGATTTTTTAAGTAACTTTTCTGACCAAGAGATTTATCTTTCCCTTTACCTATCAATGATTCTGTCAAATAATATTGAAGAGTGCAAATTCTTAAGCGAAAGTATTATTAGTGCCGTTCAAAAAAGCTTAAATGATGCAATTAGCCAACATAACCCTCAGGCGCTTAATGGGCTTGCTTCTTGTATAATACAAGATATTACCTCGCTTGACTTGCCTATTGAGGATAATGTTAAAGCGTACTTAGCGCATAGTATCTCTAAGCTTGCATGCACAATGCTTGGTTCAAATGAAGCCTTAGAGGGGTTAAGCAATATAGCGAAGGATAATCAGTTAGTTATTCAAGAACTCGCCTCCTTAATAGTTAATGAATTGCTTGAAAGAGGAGATATTAGTGAGATATTATATGGAACTTCTCACGATGTTACCCTTGATACCCTAGATAGAGCGATTGCAAATAACCTTTTAAATATCGTTGAACACATTGGTTCAAATAGCTTGGAGCATATATTTCCAAATGGAGAGGAAGAGGTCGCTGCTGCAATATCGTCTAATCTCGATAAGCTGGATGTGTTGTTTGATCATTTAGTAAACTTAAATGCTAACTATTACAGCAGCCTTTATGAAAAATCAGTCCATTTTGCATCGACAAAAGCATATTTACAATTCTATGATGAGCTTACCCAGGAGCAGTCGTTTAATAAGAGTAAAGTAGAAAAAGTAGAGCCAGAAGGAAAAGAAGAGGTTCTTGATGATTATTCAAATTCAGGTCTAACTGAAGTTTATACTAACTCTTTAGGCTGTAGAGAACTAGAATTCGATCAATAACATTTTATATAGACTGATAGCTTAGAATATAAGCTATCAGTCTGTTTACCCTCTAAACGCCTTTACAATAACTTGATCGTCATCAGTAAATATTGTAATCCTATCTGAATCATAATCATCGAGAGATAAGTTTGAACCTATAGGTAAGATACGAATACGACGTGCATCAAAATCCTCATTATGCAGATATTTTTCGCCATATCTCTCTCCGGTTGAGTCGTATACTTTATATAGGTATTTACTAAGTTCCCTTTCGCTTAAGTTATAATTTTGTAGCTCACCTTCGATAAAGATTCGCTCAATTGCGATTTGGGGATCACTAAAGTTATTACTAATTTTCATATCGGATACTCTAATTTGCGGTAATATTTAAATAATTTTGTTCATAGTATTATTGCAAGGATTCGTTAATAAAAAGTTAAATTTATCAATAAAGGGCAAAACTTTTTCTGAGAATTTTAGATTTTTAGCTAAGTGAGTGGCAAAATAAACATATAATTACTAATCTATTTTAATAAAAGGTAAAATATGAATGGGTTTCACAATGTGAATTTACCGCTCTGCCTAGCGCAATATTTGCAAGGAGGGCCGAGCTTTAGTACGCAGATCGCACAATCCGCTTCAGGGAGTGAGTATAGGAAGCTGGAAAGGGAGCATCCTATATATAAATATAGTGCGATTGAGTGTTATTTTAGTCGAGAGGAATATGAGGAGATTGTGGGATTTTTCAATGCTAGACGGGGCAGGGCATATTCATTTAGACTAAGGGATTATTTTGATTTTGCAGCAAACCAGCAAATAATAGCGGTGGGTGATGATAAGACTACAAAGTTTCAGTTAGTGAAGCGATACTCGAGTCAAACAAATAGTTTTATCAGAAAAATTCATTTACCTGTTGAGAGTTCAGTCAAGCTTTATATAGGGGAAGTGGAGCTTAATGCATATATAAATTATGAGAATGGAGAGATAGAGCTTGAAGATCCACTAAAAGAAGGGGAAACGTTATTTGCTAGTTTTTTATATGATGTAAAGGTCAGGTTTGATATTGATCAGCTTAATTTCAGGGTCTCTGATGAAGGATATTTTATACTAGATGCGGTCAATCTTGTGGAGGTAATTTGATGAACAATGCTTTAATGAAAGAATATTTAGATTCTGAGTCAATAATATTCCATTATTGTCTATGTTTTGATCTTTGTAGTGGAGAGCGCATATTTATTACTGATGCTGAGCAGGATATCTTGCTTGATGGTACAAGATATTCGGCAAAACTAGGCTTAAAAGTAACGAAGATAGTAGCGAATGAAGGTGGCCAAGATTACATTGAGCTTGAATTATTTAAAGGAAACTCAACAACTCCTGAAGAATTATTGAATGCAAGTGTTAGAGTTTCAATCTTTTTGCCTGAAAAAAAAACTTATTTCCATTTTTATACAATGAATGTAGCTTATGTTAGCGAGAAGTGTCTTGAACTTCATGTAAAACTAGAACCTATTACAAGCAAATTACAAAAAGCTTCTCTATATACCTATTCTCGCACGTGCCGAGCTGAATTTGGTGATTTAAAATGTAAAATAAATAAGGAGTTATATAGCGTGAATCTTGTAGTTGATAAGATAGAAGAGAATAGGATTATACTTGAGGATTGCAAGGAAGAAAACAACTATTATACAGCGGGTGAGGTGACCTTTGTTGGTGGAGCCGTTATAAAAATAACAAGTCACAGTGGAAAGATTTTGAAATGCGATAAGGTAATTCCTATTCGGCTTAGAGATGCTAAAATGGTAAAGGTCACAGCTGGCTGCGATAAAAAATTTACAACTTGTTGCAATAAGTTCAATAATGCTATAAACTTCCGCGGTGAGCCTAGCATACCAGGTAACAAAATACTTAAATTATGAGTTAAAGCTATGAATAATAAACTTTTGCAGGGCTTCATAAGTGGTTTTTTAAGTTGTTTTAGATTTTTACCTCCAACGGTTACTCATAATAAAGAGTTCGACAAGACTTGGCAGGAAAATTGGACAAGGGTTACAAGCTATTTTGAAGCAGGTTTTAAAAAATTAGAAGAAGAATATGAAAGAAACAAAAAAATTTTTTGATACGGATAACAGATTGAATAAAGGTTATAGCGAATCTAACCCAAAAGAGTCAGATAGCAGCTTTTACCGTAAGCGCTTCGAAAATATATTTCCACCCGTTGATATTATAGAAGCATATGAAAATCTTTATGAAGGAGCGACTGAGAAACTAATTGCGCTTGCTGAGCAAGAGCAATTTCATCGTCAAAATATGGAGAAAGCAACTCTTGCGGTGTATGAGAGAAGTAAACGCCTTGGAGCGTTTCTAGCCCTTTTTACAGTTTTAATAATAGGTTATGTCACTCTTGAGATTTTTAAATTAGACAAAAATTTTGAAGCTATTTTGTTTTCTGTAACTGCCTTTGCTGCAATCTTTGGTGTGTCGTGTTTCTATTATTTAAAAAATAATAGAAACAAGGGTGAAAGGCGCGTCCAAGCGCATCAAGCACAATCAGCTGCATTAGCCCATAGTTTTAAAGGTAAAAGATCATTTGGTAACTCAAAGTCGTCAGGCCACAGCAATGTATCGTCAAACTATTCTAATAGTAGTACAAGACGTAGAAGATATAACTAACCTAAACTACGGATAAGGAATTTAAATTAATTTTTTATCCATAGCTCAGGTTAAAGTAGGAAGCCTAAATGGTAGAAGCTTCCTACTTAGAAATTATTTATTTAACTTCTTAATAGTGCCTAAAGAAAGGCGCTTAACATGGTATTTACCTTCATAATCACTTATTTGATGTATATGGTTTCTTGCCATTACGATTCCCATATCAGGATTCTGCTGAAGGAATACTATATCATTAGGTTTTACATTAATATTAGCTGCGGCCCAATTCTCTGCTTTAGTTAATATCTGATATTCTCCTGGAGAAACATTAAAATAAATATATTGCTTCGCGCGAGTATAACCCATTTCTGATTCAGGTTTTTTATCATCTAAGAAAACATTAAATCTAATTATGCCTCCTAAGACGTTCGGCCTTACCACGTAAACCATAGCCTTTCCTTCCTCGGGTAATTTAGGTAGTTGATAACCAGCAGTATCTTTTTTCATTTGTTCTATAGTAGGGATACTTGCACAGCCTACCAATGAAAAAAATGAACAAAGAATCAACAATTTAATATTTTTGAACATTATAAACCTCTAATTTATTTTAACTATCAGTATACATATTTCGGTTAACGCTGCAACGGTTTTTTATCATAAAAACAACTTACTTTGGTTGAAGAATTTTAGATATAAGTTCTCTGCCTATATATTTATTTTTCTAGTAAACCTATCTTAATAACTTACTATAATTTTACTAACTAAGAAGATATAAATAGCTACTCGACAAAAAATACAATATATTTTAATGTTCGTTTGATCGTAATTAAGTCTACTAAATTTATGAAGAAAAAAGTTATTCAAAATATTAAAGGAAACGTTTTAACAAAGATTTCTATGGTGCAGGCAGCTTATAATGTTACCAAAGAAGAAACTTTAACTGAATTTTTTCAGAAACCTCAAGCAGAAGGTTGGTGTATTTTAGCTAAATCAAATGATCAAGAGGAAACTTGGGGGCATTACTTAAACGCTATCGCTTACCAAAATAAAAACAAAAAAAAAGTTGTAATTGCTATTGCTGGTACCCATACAGGAGTTGACAAACAAACATTAGCAGATTTAGCAGATGATGGGCTGCTTGCAGCAGGAATGGTTCCAACGAAATATAAGGATATAAAAATTTTCCTTGGTAAAGTAATTGGTTTAATTGCTCATGAGGGACATTTAGCAGAATACGAATTTGAAACCTGCGGTCATTCGCTTGGTGCTGTATTATCTGACATTGCAGCATTATATTTAAAGGAAAAAGGCGTTAAAACTGTTATTTCGACTACTTTTGATAATCCAGGTTCTAAGAATGCAGCTTTAAAAGTAACGCAGGAATTTGAAAATTTTAAATTCAACCTCAATGATTTGAAGACGGCAGGTATTAAATTTGATATTTACAATTCTAAACCTAATAATATAAATACTTCAAATCCACAAGTCACTAAAGTACATCAGATTAATGGGTTTAATGATAATATGTCTCCTAATTTAAGTTTAAATCACCATATTGATAAAACTAAAGCTGTTGCAAGCTCATTTAGAAATGTAGCAATTTTAGGCAAAGAAACTTTCGGCCAATATAATAACTCTCCTAAATTAGAGAAAAAAGAAGAAATACCAGATAATAAAGCTAAAGCTTCTACAGTAAAAGAGAAATTAATAAAAGATGCTGCTGAGCAAACTCTAAATGTAGTAGTTGAAGATTATTTATTACCGGGGTTCAAATGGGGGGTTGAGCAAGCGTATACCTATTGGTCTGCTCCTAAAACATCTATAGAATCAAGCGAAAATATAGAATTAATACAATACATACCAGCAAAAGAAGAGCCAGAATCATGGATGGGCATGTTTACAAAAAGTGCAGGGTATATACAAGATTCTTTTTATAAAATTTTATCAAAAACTTCAAAAAAAGTTGTTCAGCAAAAGGATGAATATAAAAAACTAATTCAAGAAGAGCTACCTGAGGATACTAAGGAAATTTTCCTTAGCCTAGATCAAGCTGCTCAAGAAGCTTTTAAGCATGGTTGTGAGCTTCAATCTCTAATTGCTAATGAGCTAGGCGATCATTTTCTTACAAACTTCGAAGAGTTTTTCAATAAAGAAGAAGCTGAATATATAAATATTGCTGCAGCAGACTGGCGCTTACAAGAAAATCTAGAATTAAGTGGTGAGCTTCCAGGCCCTAATAATTCTTAAAAGTGTATTATCAAATAAAAAAGGAAGGGGTGCTATACCTTCCTTACTAATCAAAAATAAAAAACTTTGAACCTTGGCAATCACCCTTCGCCTTCAGGGCAATTCGATTCAAGATACAAAAAAGCTTGTACATTTGCTTACCTCATAACAGTAATGTTTATAATAAGGGTAAAAAGGAGTTTTATTAATCCCTAGAACTATTATTGTTTTTACTTTCTTTAACCTTATCATGTTTTCTCGTATAGTTATTATTATTTTAAAAATAGGCTTAGCTTTTTACGATTTTTTTTATTTAAGGGAATTAATAGAATTTTATATTATATAGTAAATTTATTTAAAGTGTGGTACGTCGTCATTCCTCGCTTACGTATTACTCATACGCTGCGCTCGTTATTTCTAGTACCACAACTCAACTA
>JAQSWU010000041.1 GCA_029266475.1 Rickettsiaceae bacterium
CATAAGTAAAATGACGACCCTTAAATATTGACATAGATACCTGATGAAAATTAATCTAACCTCAATTTAAAGAGAATTCAAAAAATTTGCAACAGCGCCCTAATGAGGATGTTTAAGAAAGGAAGATTTGAATTATGGAAATATGGGCAAGGTATAAAAGGTGAAATCCTTATCATCACCGATAACCTCATCGCCTGTTAAAAATCTCCACTTTCTTACTAAAATTATATCTCACAAAAATTTTGCAACAGCGCCTTAATTCTTGCTCTTTCGCTTTCATTTTATTTTACCTTACTCTTAAATAGATTACTTAAATTTTAGTAGGAGGTATTCAATACATGTCTCCTACCAAACTGTTATTATACGGTATGGTGCAATGCTTCTTGACCGATTAGCTCCGCTTCAAATTGGTCGACTGGCGGTAAATTTTCTGGATGTTCTAACCAGGTTTTACAATCAGGAAAACTCTTATCAGCAAAATAGAATGCATCGTGCCCTTCTTTATCCTGCATATGGGTAGAAGCACCTTTAAGTAGGAAGTATTTGATGGTCGCTAGTTTTTTATCTGGCCCGAGATCCACTTGCTTTATACATACATGTAGAGGTGTATTCCCATCGTGGTTTTGTGGATCGATTGCTGCTCCGTTATCTAGTAAAAGTTTTGCTACCATTGGCGCGCCTTTATATCCAGTCATATGCATCGGAGTATCTCCATCAAACATTGGTTGGCTTACATCAGCATTGTGATCTATTAAGTATTTTATTATGTTTAAATCAATTTTATTACCATAATAACCTAGTGAACCATATAAGGGAGAAACTTGCTGGTTATCAGCTTGATTTATATCTGCTCCAATCTCTATTAACAGCTTAATATTATCTAAACGTGAAGTAATAACTGCTTGATGCAATGGAGTGGTACCATTACCAGCTTTCGAGTTCAACAGATGCTTAGTAGAAGGTAATAAAGCTGTTAAGGTTGAGGCCTCACTTCGGGCCGAGGCGCAATGCAGAACATTGTAACCTGAGTTTTCTACCTTATCGACAAACCCTGGTTTCTGTACAAAAAGGTTCATTACTGGAATATGATTTCTCATTGCCGCTTTCATTACAGAGGTTAAACCTTGTTGCATACTTGGAATGGTATAATCTGCATTATTTTCAAGTAATAATTTTACTATTCCAGAATGTCCCTCTTGGGCTGCGCAGTATATAGCTGTACCTCCAACATTATTATTAGTTTTTATGTTTATATCTTGGATTTTTGGTAGCAATGCTTCTACGATATCGAAATTTCCTTTAAGCGCAGCAATATGGAATGCTGTAAAGCCTTCATCATTATACTGCTCTACATTGTTCATCTTACTAATTAATAGCTTTGCAACTTCGTTATGTGACTTGTATACAGCGTTATGAAGAGGAGTAAATTTTCTTGAATCCCCAGAAGGCAAATGAGGATTTGCTCCATTATCTAATAAAAGCTTTACTACACCGGGGAATCCTTGGGTGGCAGCTATATATAAAGCAGAGAACTTATTCTCATTTTGAGTAGGGTAATCTATGTTAGGCATATATGGTAGAAGTGTTTTTAATGTTTCTTCTTGATTTAATAATACCGCTAGATGGAAGGCTGTAAGGCCTTGCTTATTAGGAGATAATAAGTAAACCTTACCTATTAAAAATTTAATAACATCAATTCTATTATACCTCACAGCTATGTGAAAGGTTTTATCGGTATGATTAACTTCCATATCTGCCTTAGCTCCTAAAGAGATTAAATGTTCAACAACCGATAAATTTCCCTGCTGAGTAGCCAGAAAGAGTGGGCTTACACTACTATCAGGAGAGCCTTGAGTCAATTCATCAATATTTTTTACCTTTGTTCCTAAAAACTTTACCATTTCTAGATTTCCTATATAGGAGGCTAAATGTAAAGCGTTTACTCCTTGAAAGTTAGGTAACTCTACTAAGTCTTTTATACATGCTAAGAGTTTTACTATTTCTAAATGCCCTTTCTTTACTGCAATATGTAACGCTGTGTCTCCATAAGTATTTTCAGGAATGATGATAACCTTTTGTTGCAGTAAGTATTCAACGATTTCAGTATATCCTTTCTCAGAGGCAATATAAAGTGCAGTGCCCCCGAGTGCATTAGAGGTATTTGGCTGTAAACCTTTTGAGAGGAAAAGTCTTACTAAATCTAAATTACCCGACTGAGCGGCAGCATGCAGCATAGTATCATTATCGTCAGTTACTAATTTACAATCAGGCTTAATTGAAAAGATATAGTTTACTATTTGCTTATAACCATTTAAGGTTGCATAATATAATGGTGTAGCATGTATAGAATCGGCTTGATCGATTAATTGCGGATACCTCTGCGCAAGGATCTTTAAGGTATCTAAACTGTTATGGATAGCAGCTGCATGCAAGGCATTTATATTATTTACATTATTAATTAAGTCTACTTCTTCGCTACTATGTAGAAGTTTTATCAATGTTTGGCAATCGTTATTAGCTGCAGCGTATATTAATGGGGTATCTCCCCTATTATCAGGAGTATTTAATTTGATTAAAGCTACTTGAGTGCTTACTGCATCGGTAAAATCTTTAATTATTTTTGTATTCCATTCCATAGAACCAATACTTGCACTTTCGTCTATTAATATCTTCCGACTAGGGTTAAGTATTAAATGTAAAACATTCTCTCCATCTATATTTTTTCCTTGTACGCTTAATCCCTGTTTGGCTAACTCAGTAGCATATTTGAAGTCATGTAAATATAATGGTTGCATTAAAGGGGTCTGTCCTTTTACATTGGTAAGTTCGGAATCTGCGCCATTGTTTAAGAGTAGCTGAACCATATCATTCTTGTGTAGTCTTACAGCGATATGCAGAGGAGTATAGCCTAGTAACGATTGGTGGTTTACATCTGCACCTTTCTGAATTAGCTGTTCTGCAAGGTCCTTGTTACCAGCCTGTACAGCGTAGAAAAGAGCGGTTTTACCAAACTCATCTTGAGCATTTATATTAGTAATTTCTAGGCTTTTTATAGTTGGTAATAACTTATGTGTAGTATCTTGGTTTGTTTGAGTTAAGAGTTGTCTTACTGCGAAAATGGTAAAATAGTCTTTGAAAGCCTCATTGTCAGAGTTATTTGAAATAAGCTGCTTAAAGTCGTTTATTTTGCTAAATAACTCGTGTCCTTTAAGTTCTGCAAGTTTTTGCATTTGCTCATAAGTTTGAGCTCTTTCTTGCTTAATATGCTCAAGCATATTTATTTTGTTGCTAATATAGTCTTTATCGCTTCGTAACATATTTAATAAACTTTGATATGAACTAAGTTGCGATTCTATTTGAGCAAAGCTTAAAGATGAGGTAGAAAGTTGCTGTTTTAAAGTTGTTATCTCTTGCTGCAGCGCTTTAATAGCTTCTGCGAACTCGTCTATGGCTTGTATTTGTTGTGAAAAGAAGCCTCCACCGCTTTGTGGTTTACCAGTGATTGCTTTTTCAATAGTTTTTATAGGATTCGTAATTAATCTTCCAATTCCGAACGGCATAATATCTTCTCCTTTTTATCCTTATTTAATTAAACCAAATCAGTGATGCTTTCAGTACTACCTAAGCAGTTATGGCTTTCTGTTGTAAGGGTAGAGCCCCCTTCATTGCTAGGTAGACGTAGGTAACTAGAACCATGAGCCTCAAGGTTTTCTTCTGAGTCAAAGATATTATCTTTTTCTTTGGTTTCAGAGCCATCAGTTAATAGATTTTTATTAAGAGTTTGATTTTGTTCGATTAATGGAATTGATGAAGTTTTCTCTAACATACCTTGATACTTACTATAGCCGATTTCTAACTCTTGCCTTATATTGTCTACAAGTGAAATTTGTTTATTCGTAGTTTCAATTAATGCAGCTTCTTGAGCTATATTCTTATTATATGAATCAATATTATGGAGAAGAGTAAGTTCTTTAGATTTTAGGCTTGCACACTGATTTTCATAGTAAGAGATATCGCTTTTTACAGATGCAAGTTTAGACTTTGCAGCTTCTTCTTTTGTTTTCTGCAGAGCTACTTGAGCTCTTAACTCTTCTGCTTCCTTTTGTAATTGCTGTAAAAGAGGATGATTTGCATACATACTGGTTCCCTTTTTAATTAAGTTATTGAATGAATCATTACAACTAGAAGGATTAAATTGTTGCAACGCTTTGTTTATTAAAGTAGATTAAGTTTAGCGTTTTGTAAACTAGTAATTTAAGCATGATTAACTATTAATCGTATTGATAAATTTGATTAATAAGCTTAGTAAATTCTTAACAGCAATAAAGTAAGTATATGACAAGTTTCTATAATGAAGGTGAAGTAGGTTTAATAGAACTAAATGAAATTAATAGTCTAACCAGTAAAAATATTGAGTTTGATAATACAACTCTTGAGGTTCAACGTTTATGTTTTTTTGTGCCAGAAGGTGTAGCTAGTTTAAGTGAGCTTAATTGGCAGATTAAAGGAAAAGCTTGCGATTTAGTAATACTCGCTGGAAAAGAACTTGAGATCTCAAATAGTGTTTTTAGTAACTTCAAAAATGTTTTATTAATAGATAGATCATATGCTGAAATAGTTGAGAAAGGAATATTTTTTAAGGAAGTCAAAGATAATGAGAATATATTTAAGCTTAATCAAATAGATGCTGGAGATGTTTGTATATGGGCTAAGGAAATATATTTAAAAGGTGGATTTTATAAATCACTTTGGATCAAAAGCCAGGCTAAAGATGCAAAAGTAGATTTAATGGGCTTGGTGCCTTCTGATGCAAAAAGAGAGGGATTACGAGCCGTGCCAATAGTCACCGAAGCCCTAGAAATTGAGTTACAAGGGATAGATTCAAAAATTTCTATAAAGGAGTTATCTGTTAAAGGAAAGGGTCTGCGTATCGATACTGAGGGAACAGTTAATATTAATGGCCTTGGTTTAGATAAGTGTTATGGCGAAATCAATGCAAGAGTTATTGAGAAAGCTTCCAATATACAAGGTAATAAAGAAGGTCTTAAATTAAATACTAAAAGCATATCTCTTGCGAAAACTTTGTTACCAAGGGGTAAGTTCTATTTTGGTCCAGGGATGTATTTTAGTACTTTTAATGATCTAACATATAAGGGAATAGAGAATAACCTTACACTTCTTGAACTTAATATTGAAAACCCCGATATAGGTAATTTAGATGAACTTAGTTTTCCTTATCCGCTAAAAGTTGATAAAATAAATATTACAACTCAAAAGAAATTATCTTTAGGAGAAAAAGTGACTGCTGGTACTATAGTCATTAAGGATTCTCCACAGGTATACTTTACTAAAGGTCTTACCACTAATCACGTAAGCTATTTAGCTGATGGAGATCTAATAATTAAAAATGGAGAAATTAGGGATAAGCTGTATAGTAAAGGGGTACAAAGTATCATTTTTGATACCTCAGTTAAAGTAAAAGATCTAATCGCCGAAGGCTTAGCTGAAATATTTATCAAGGGTAATTTTACAGCAGATATAATTAAGTTAAATACTGGCAAACGCACACAACAGGAGGATTATGTTAGAGATAACTTCCATAAAATGGTTAAGAAAATTGGTAGAACCAGCGTTGGGCTATGCATAGAGAATAATTCTAGCAATAAGGTAAAAATTAATAATTTTATTGGTAGGGTAAATAGATTCGCTACGAGGGGTGGGGAATTTGAATTTGGTCATATATTACTAGATCTTTTTGATTTCGTAGAAAATAGTCTTTTACAGGTTGATTTAAGCCTCGGTGGAAAGGTTACAATTGGAGCATTTACAGCAGGCCATAATCTATTATTTAAGCCTAGTGCTAATGGTATGCAGGCAGAAGTGGTTAACCGCGGAGGGAATGTAATTGCCTCAATAGGAACTTCCACTTATGATAAAGGGTTTTTCTTACAAGCCTACCAGGCTTTATCCTTTATGGGTGATATAAAAATCCTTAATGGATCAGTATATCTCAAGACAGTACTCGGGAATTTATTTGCAACCGGTAGAATATCAGCAAGTGATCATATAATTTTAGAGTCAGTTTTTGGTAATGTACATGCTCCGCATCTAGGCCTTTCAGCCCAAGAAGTTCAAATATTAGCTGGAAGAGAAATTCATGTTAAAGATAGCTATATTTTAGCTAGCAATTATCTTGCAAAAGCTTTAAGTAATTATATCGAACTTGATTCGGTATCGATTACAAAAGATTTTGTTGTGATTTCTGAGCATGGTGACGTAAGTATCAGTAATAGCCAAATTGTTACGACTAAAGCTGCTATTGGCGGAAGTAATGTAAATATAAAAAATAGTCAGTTTACTGCAGATGAGGGAGTTTTTATTAAGGCTCTACGTGAATGTTTGTTATTCAAAATTAATATTGATATTATAGATCATAATTTTGTTCTTTTCACTAGACAGGCAGCGGAAATAGGCCAAGGGAAAATGAAGGCTATCCCTGCTATTCCAGTTATAATGAATGCAGAGAAAGCTGAATTAGTTGGTCTTGTAAGATATGGGAAAGAAAGTGATTTATCAGAATTTGCTTATGAGAAGATATCAGAGAGCCAATTTAGCCAATTAGTGATGACTGGCAAGTTAAAACAAAAAACTGTCTATATTGAAGCTGATACCGGTACATTAATGGGATCTGACATTAACTGTAAGGATCAAGTAATTATCCGCACCAAAAACGGCTTCAATATGATTCCTATTCCTTTATATAATAGGATGACAATCTCTCCCGATGTTACTGTTCAGGAATTCAAATATCTCAAAAATCATATAAGCGCAGACGTAATAGATATCGATGCAGGCAAAGTAGCAAACTTGGTATCAGCAATATTTAATGCGAAGAAAGGCAGCATTAGAGCGGATTATATTAATGACCTTATGGCGCCTGAAGTGATTGTTACTCAGCATAAAAGAGTAGAGGTACTAAAATATTGGTTTGGGTTTGCACGAATAGAGCATGCAGCAAGGCAGCTTATCCAAGGCTCAAAGTCTGATTTTAATTTTACTGAGCTAACTGAGCTTGAAGAAAGACAAGGTGGAGGGGTAGAATTATATTATCCATATAAAAGTAGTAATATCGCACTTACTAAAGGCTATGGTGATTTTATTATTGATAAGCCACTTACGCAATATGATAACATAGCACTTAAAACTAACCTTGGACAGATCCTTATTGGTTCAAGGGATTTAAGCAAAGTTTATGGTGGTGGTAATAAATGGTTTGGTGCTATAGCAAAGCCTGGTATGGAGGCTGAGCTTGCCAGACTTGAAGAAACCTTCATTGCAGCAGAAAATGTTTTTTTTGAAGCTGATCAAGTTAAATTCCATGGTGGCAAAATTGAAGTTACTGGCATGATGAAGGTCGTTGCCAAGCATGGAATTTTTTTGCTGCCAGTATCTGTTCACAAAAGCCTAACCCACCATAGAGGCTCTAAAACTACCGTTACGGAAAATACAGTACAGCAAGTAATTACCGAAATTAATGCAGGTTTACTTGATCTTGCCGGAGGCGATACAATAGAGATAGTAGGAGCCTTGATTAATGCAACAGGCGTGAATCTTGATGCAAAACAATTAAATATTAGGCCTGCTATAGATGTTTATGAAGAGCATATTTATTTTAAGGGTGCGAAAAAATGGCATGGTGGCCAACAGAAATGGGAGGATCATGTAAGAAACGAGTTCGTACGCCCAAGCATTATCCAAGCGGATAGTATATATGCAAAGATTGATGGTAACAGTACGATAGAAGCAGCACAGTGGTTTGCTAAGGAAGTTGTAACTGAAGTAAATGGTAACTTGCAGATAAAAAATGGCTACAACTTACACTTCCATGATCATTATTCAAAAAGCACAAAGCTGCTTAGTTTCCATAAAGGCAGCATGAAATTCATGACTAGCAAGGTGTCTAAGGAGTCGGAATCGGGCAGCGATGTTTTCCCTTCGTTAATTTGCGTGGATGGAACATTTTATGGTTTCTCCAAAGGCAAGATCCATATTGTTGGCAGTAAGATTGTTGGTAAAGACGTATACTTGATTGCGCCAGAAGGTGTGAAGCTAGAAGCAACACCTTTCCATCAATCGCAGCTTGTTGTTATTACTGAATCTGGAGCTAAGGTTGGTTATACCGTAAAGAAAGGCGAAGCTTCTGTTGGTGCAACTGGCTACTTAAATAGAGATTCGATCGCAAGAGCCGAGAAGCTTCTAAGCTCAACAGATATAGTTGCACTCAATCATTTAGAGATTAAGGTAAGTAATGGTGCCTTTGAAATGGAATCGAGCAATTTATTGTTCGAGACAGCAAAAATTGTTGCCAAAGATTGGAAGGTAACAGCGCTCCAGCAAGAAACTTATTTTAAAGCAACTCAGAAAAGATTGGAAGCTGGGTTAAAAGCCGGTGTCCATGAACAGATAAGCGCGGCAATTGACCAGACTAAATATTTATTGAAAAAGCGAGGGGATCATGCGGTTGATCATTTAGATAGATTCTTAAATGGGTATGATTTATATAAGAAGATCTCTAGGCTACAGGATGCGGCGAATAGTGTCCTTACGGGTAAATGGAGCGAGCAACAAATGGTTACTTTTGGCGCTTATCTTTCAGGTACGGCACATTTCTCAAGCCAGGAAGAAAGAGTAAGAGTTGCGCTTGATTCTCAAGTGCAAGGAGGAAGTCTAGAGGCAATAATTGACAATGATACGAGGTTTTCCGGTATTAATATGCATGTCAGGGACTTTGATCTAAAGACGCGTAACCTTTATGCTGAAGTGAGTGAGAATAAGTTAGAACGCTCGAGTCATAGTTTGGATGTCGATATCAAAATACCGATACCAGGATTTAGTGGTAATATGACGCCAAGCGCAAGTGTTGGAGGAAGGAGTCAAGAGTTTGAGCAAGTCAGCCATAATGAGAATATCATTAGGGCAACTGGCACATTAAAGCTTGATATTGAGAATAATGGTGTGATTCGAGGGGTTAAGTTTATTGCAAGTGAGCTTGACGTGAAGGCTAAAAACCTCATCGTGGAATCTGTACAGAAGCGAATATCGATGAACCTTATGGGTATGAGCATGAGCATGGATATGAGCAAGGGGTTGAGTGGTTTTAACATTAACCCTGAAGCAGGCAATCGTGAAGCTAGCTGGACTGATCAGATAGGCATGCTGGTTGGAACACAAGTTGCAAATATTGTTGTGAAGGAAGCCTTGGAGCTTGCAGGCGGGATTGTCGCTAATGCTGAGGTTGATGAGTCAGGCAGATTGACGGATCAAGGCAAGCTAGAGCTGCATGTAGGTAGCCTGATTACGAAGACGATTGAGGATTATGATAATGGCCTGACCCTGGGTATTGGTGGCTACTTTGGTGCAGGCAAAGGTAGTGAGAAAGGCCTGGAACTTGATTCGCTAGGGATTAAGATGGAATATAGCGACCAAGGACGTAAGCTTCGTTCAGCTATTGGCGGGGGCAATGTTACGGTTAATGGAGCGCCTCTTCCTAAAGCCGAATCTGCCCCCCTCACCCGCAACGTCAACGCGCAAGTTATTGACGAGCACAAGGAAGGCTTTGGCATGGACGCCAAAGTACCAACCCGCGACATCAGGGAATTCTTTGGCCAACTTGGCAAAAAGCCTGCAAATGATAACCCAACCGGCGCCTCCTCTGGCGAAGACTACCAAGACGGCGTGCTTGAGGCGGTAAAGAGATTACTTGGATTTGGCGAAGCTAGTGAGGCTCAAGAGGAATATGATGATGAACAATATGAGTATGATGATTACGGTAGTGATGGCTTTGATGAATATGGAAACTATGAAGAAGAGTTTGATGAATATACTGATGTTAATGATGGTAGACATAAGGACTCGCTCCCTGACTTAAAGGAAGAGGATGACTATATTCCTGAAGGCAAGCAGGAAGTGGAGGATGATATAACCCCGCCTAAGCCTCAACAGAAGGAGCAAGCAGCAAACCAAAACAATGCTGCCAAGGGTATGGAAGGGTTTGAGATAAAGCCTGAGTCTATACCAACTGTACAAGAAATATTAAAGACGGAGGCTGTAACGAGAGAACAGAGTTTTAAAGAGAAAGAATCGGCAAAGGCTGAGGTTCAAGATAAGAATCGATCATTTGTAGGCGAGGTAGTTGATGCGATAAAGAAAGGTGCTGCTCGGTATGCTAGTGATATGCAAGGCTTTGCTGAAGCTGAGAACAATGAGACTATAGAAGGGGTTAAAGGCGCTGTAAAGTTTGCTCAAGAGAACCCGGAAGCTGTAATAAATATAGCGTCTATGCTACCGATACCCGGTAGTGGTATTGGTGTGAAGGCAGCTGCTAAAGTTGGAGGGAAGGTAGTTCAAGGAGCTAAGGTTGTAAAGAACTTCTATGACCGCACTACTAAAGGAGTAGAGAAGTTTGATGCTGCATCAACTCCGCATGGTAAAACCCTTGATGGCAGTACAGTGCAAACTGCTACCCAGAAACCTGTTAAAGTAGTGGATAAACCACAGTCAGCTGAGGTTTCGACAAAGGTAGGCTCCGATGTGAATGAAGGCAATTCTAAAATTGCTTCTGAAATGCCAGGACTCGCAAAGGGCAAAATTAAAGATAGTATAAAGCATACAGATGCAGCTTCAGCATTAAGGGCTGATTATTTAGCTAAGATGGAGAAGTTTAAAAACAATACAGGAGCTTTGGATAAAGATGCAAAAGGTATACTCGGAGAAGACAGAGCTGTTCATACAATGGATTATTTAAAAGACTATAAAAAAATAGAATACAAAAAATTAGACGCGAAACTACATAGTAATCAAGGTATAGATCATGTATTTGTAAAATATGATGCAAATGATGTAGTAACTGATATAATGGTCGTTGAGTCAAAGTTTCAGAAGGATGGCACGCTAAAGCTTGCTAAGGATACTAAAGGAAGGTACCAGCTATCTGATGCTTGGATGAAGAAGCAGATAAAAAATCTTAAAAATGTTCATCCAGAGATCCATAAAACTTTAATGGAAAACCAAGATAAGATAAGGTTTAAAGCAAATGTATTGGATAAAAACGGGAATAATAAATGGTATGATTTTGGGAAGTATAACCCGATTGAAACTAATGAAAGGAAAAAGCCAATAAGGAGCAAAAAAGGATAAAATATGGTAGATTTCGAGCAGAAAAAAGATTTCTATAATAGATTAATTAAAGAATATATTCCTCAAGAGTTGGAGAATCTTAATTCAGAAGATCGTGGTATATATAGAAATAATCTTCAAGAATTGTCTGAGGATTACTTCATCCTTGCTTCTTTAGAATATGGTTTATTCCATAATATCGACAAGTGTAGGGAAGATTTAAACCTATTTAAGGAATATTCACTTAAGTATATTAAGGCGCGGGTAACCGATGTTCCAACCAAATACTCTGCAACATTCTTTGCCGAAATGCTCTATGCATTATGTACAGGGGATCCCGACTTTTATTTAGAATATATTAGGCTCTTGGATGGTCATGCTGATTATGACGAAAAACCTTCAAAACATGGCGCTGATTGGATGCATAGAGCGCTTGCTTGGATGATACTTGAGCGTAACTTAGACAAAGTACCAGATGCTCTAGAGAAGGCAAAAGCTTCTTTTAATCCCAAAGGTCAATATAAGGCAATGTATCCTTATGTTTTGATGCTAGAAGCTATATGGGAAAAGGACGAGAAAAAGTTCTATGAGAATTTAGAACTAGCGGCTAAAAAATATAGTCGTCAGATAAATGGTACTTTTGATGAACCTCAGGACACATTTTTATGTTGGTATGGAATAGGTCTTTGCCAACTAGCAAAACATAAGGGTATGAAAATTAATTTCGATCATAAATATATACCCGCTGAATTGATTAAATAGCCTTCTTAAATGAATACCGAGAGTACGAGTACTGGAGGAAGGAGTCAAAATTTTGAACAAGTTAGCTATAATGAGAATATCATTAGGGCGACTGGTACGTTGAAGGGCGCTGTTGCAAATTTTTTGAGGGTATGATTTTCGTTAAGGTTGGTTAATTTTTTAGTATGCGAGGAGGTTATCGGTGATGATACGGATTTCACCTTT
>JAQSWU010000075.1 GCA_029266475.1 Rickettsiaceae bacterium
GACGGTTATGATGAGATAATTCACAAGTATAGATGCGGCGATGTTATAATAGATAGGGTTATTGATGGTGCAATTACAATAAAAAACTCAGATGCACGGATAATCATGACCTCGCGTCCAAATGCTATCGATTATGATACAAAGGAAAAGTTTGATGCTGAGATAGAAAATATAGGGCTAAAAAAGGAAAATGTTTATAAGTATGTTGATAAGTTTGCTTTCAAAGAAGGCGTTGAGAAGAGCCAAGCATTAAGTCAATTTATAAAGAGCCATAAGCGCTTCGAGACTATGGTTCAGATACCAATCAACCTATTTTTAGTATGTTGGCTTTTTGATAATGGAGGGCTAGATAAAAAAAAGGTTGAGACATCAACCGATCTTTATCAGCAAATTACAATTAGCTTAATGAGGAGATATTTGGAGAAATTTGATGAGAGGTATTCTAAGGAAAAAACAATTAACTTATATCCTGAGCAAATAGAGCACAAGTGCACAGAGGTATGTTTAGCTTTAGAGCAAATAGCGTATTTAGGTGTAAAAGCTAAGACAGCAATTTTAAATGAAAATTTAATCAAGCAAGTTATGTTAGGGAAGATTGATAATTCTGATACCATACTTGTTGATATTAAAGAACTAGGCTTAATGACAGCTATAGGAGAAGGAGCTCAGTTAATAGAAAAAGATTATGCATTTATTCATCTAACCTTTCGAGATTATTTTGCAGCACGCTATATTGTTAGAATCTTAAGATCTGATGATATAAGCAAGATTAAAGAGATATGTATTTTCCTAAACGAAAATAAATATGATCCCGCATATGAGCAGGTGTTTTTGTTTGTGTCTGGGTTAGTGGTATCAGAATTTGGAAATGCACAAGCGATCGAATATTTTTGGAATATAATTTTAAATGGTCGGTGTGATTTAAATATAAAAACTCAAGTGCAACTAGCAATTAACTGCTTAGAGGAAGGGAAATGCAGTAATCAAATAGTTGGAATAAATGAATTTAAGGGCATCATAAAAAGCGAACAACTTTTAAAATTTGATTGGTTTGTAGACAGCTTATATAGAAATGTGCAGGTATTAAATAGTTTAGGATTAGCTGACACCATAGTCGATATGGTATCTAAGCCTACATCTGGGTTACACGCTGAGCCTAAGACGCTAAAATTGCTGGAAAAGTTAGAGATTAATGATTTGAAGTTAAAGAAAAAAATAAGAATAGCACTTATTCCTTTACTAGAAAATAGGGCTAACTTTAGAGCTGCAGAAATTATAGGAAAATTAAATATAACAGATTCAAAGGTAGAGTTAGAGGAGCCTTTAGTAACGGCAATACTTACTTTACTGAAGGTAAGGAAAGATAGTTATTATTTAGGAAGCGCAGTTGGAGAGTTGTTAAAGCTAATGCGCATACCTCTATCCTCTCGTGCCCAGAAACAAATAGCAGAGGGTATTATTAATTTAATAAATGAACCTGCTATAAAGACAAGAATTAATGCTGTAAGTGCATTAGAAGGGCTAATTATAACAGACCCAGAGCTACTAGACTTATTAGCCGCAAAACTTATTTCTTTGCTTGAGGATGATAGTCCTGCATTAAGTTTTAATATAAAGGATTTATTAGCAATCTTGAGTAAACTAGATGCTAAAATGAAAAATATAATAGCAGAATATTTCATTTCTTTGCTCGATAAAGAAGATTATTTTATTAGGGATAGAGCGATAAGCATATTAGGGAGCATACGACCAAAAGACTGTGATACGCAAGTATCAATAGCAAAGAAGCTTATACTTTTATTACAAAGCGTTAATACAAATATGTATGAGGTTACACCAGCGCTAAAAGGCTTGGGTATAGAAGACCTTGAAGTGAAAAAGGCATTGATAAGTGAGCTTATATCTTTGTTACACTGCGATAACCCAAATTTTCTAGTAGAACAAGGATTGGAAGCTTTAAATATAAATAAGGGAGAGTTGTTAGAAGAAATAATACCTACACTTAATCGCTTACTTAAAAGCAGCAATGAAAAAAAGCAGATTAGAGGCGTAAAGTTGTCGCTAAAGTTAAATATAGCTAATCCTGACACCCGGGAAGTAATGACAAGCGTGCTAATTAAGCTATTAAGCTCTTCGGAGCAAGATAGGCAATTTGAGGCAGTGAGACTATTATTGAGGCTAAATATATCTGATCCTAAGGAGCATAATAAGATATTAAAAGCAATAGTAAAAACATTGATTACATTATTAACTAAGGACAAAGAAGCACGCTTAGATGCAGCTCAGAGACTATCTAGCCTAGAATTAATAAAAGACGAGCAAGAAAAAATACACGCAGCAATAATAAAATCACTTATATCTTTATTAAAGGTTCAGGATACAAATATTCGTATTAGAGCTGCAATGATATTGCTTAAATTAAATGTAACAGGAGCTAAAAGGCAGAAAAAAATACACGCAGCAATAATAAAAGCATTTATTCCTTTGCCAAAAAATAGATGGCCTATAGAGTGGGGATTAATTAGTTTAAAGGAGTTATTAAGTCAATGGAATAGGGATAATCTTGAATTATGTAAGGCGCTAACAAGTGCTCTTATCTCTTTGCTTGAAAAAAGTTATGGAGCAAAGATACGTATTGAAGTTTTGGAAAATATACGTATTGAAGTTGCGGATTTATTAGTAACGTTAAATACTGTAGTACTAGAAGACCAGAAAATATTATTGAACACGCTGGACTCATTGCTTGAATCTAAGGATAGAGAAAGACGCTGTAAAGCAGCAAAGATGTTGATAGACTCAAGAATAGATTTTAAGTCAATAGCAGAGTTTAACATAGAAGAAAAAGTAGCATTAGCTTTAATTCCCTGTCTTAAAAGTAGAAGTATATGGATATATCAAGGCTATGAGGCTGCTGAAGTATTAGTAAATCTAAGCAATATAAGTTCTCCTGAAATACAGCAAAAATTAATAAAAGAACTCATTCTCTTGTATAAAGAAGACCATATGAGTTATCGATTTAACGGCATATTAAAAAAATTAAAATTCGCTAAAGATAAAGTTGTAGAAGAATTGCTTTCAATGGCTACTGATAATACGCCCCATGCAAAAGGTATAGATGCTAGTATATTCAATATACTTAGGCAGCTCAGTAAAGATGATTTAGAGTTAAAAAGCAAAATAGTTAACACATTGTTGGAGGTATTGGGAGATACCCATATGCAAGCTGAGGTAATTAGGGAGTTATCAAGCCTAGATATAGCAGATAATGTAGAATTACAAAGAGCAGTAATTTTGAAATTATTATCAATGCTTGAGATGAAACAAAATTCCAGTGTACTTGAAGATATCCATTATTATCGCATCCCACATGCTCTGTTAAAA
>JAQSWU010000010.1 GCA_029266475.1 Rickettsiaceae bacterium
CACATCAAGCCGGAGGATGACAGCGTGGAGGAGGGATGTGCACAGAAGGATAAAACTGCACGGGGACGGATTAAGCAAAATAACCTGAATTATGGATAAGAAGTTTATAGTGAAATTACACAGAGGGTATAATTTATTTCAACCATTGAAATTAAAAATATAGTATTTTATAAGCAGGATAAGCGGTGGGGTTGTATAAATGAAAAGAATCAGAGACAGCTTGTGAAGCTTTTTATAGCAATTTCGGCTCTTAATAAGCTTCACAAGGTTTTAGATTTGAAGCAGTAATTTCTAACTTCAGTTGATTACAACTAATTCTTTAATTTAGCCCAAATTCTATTCATAGCAATATAGAATAGCACGGTGAAAACTATTAGATAGATCATAACTCTAAGCCCTAGGGACTTTCGATGCTCCATTTCAGGCTCTGCTGCCCACTGCAGAAACACAACTAGATCCTTTGCCATTTGCTCAACAGTAGCCTGGGTACCATCCATATATTCAACTTGCCCAGCAGTAAGTGGGGCAGGCATGGCTATCTGACGACCTGGGAAAAATGGGTTATAGCTAAGGCCACTCATTAAATGAAAATCTTTTGGCGCTTCCATATAGCCGGTTAAAATCGAGTATAAATAATTTGCCCCATTTTCCCTCGCCTTAACAATAAGCGATAAATCTACTGGGTAGGCTCCATTATTAGCTGCTCTTGCAGCTGCTTCATTCGCATAAGGGGGTACAAATTTATCAGAAATTCTTGCAGGTCTTTCAATAACCTCACCTACATCGTTATAATCTTTTACAGAGTAAGCTTTGGCTATCTCCTTTACCTCTGCTTCAGAAAAGCCAATATCTTTTAAATTCCTATAAGCAAGTTTATTTAGCGCATGGCAAGTAGCACAAACTTCTTTATATACTTGGAAGCCACGCTGGGCTGCTTGCCTATCCACTTGGCCAAAAGGCCCCTCAAAAGGCCAAATCATTTTTTTTGGCGGCAGCGCATCACCTCCTGCAAAAGCATTGCATGACAAAGCGCCCAGGAATAGAGTGGTTAAAATATTTCTTATAATATTAGTTCTTAGCATTCTAACCTCAAATTAAGATATAGATTCTGGTAATGGTAATGGTTTCTCATATTTACAAATGAGCGGTATTATTACTAAGAAATGCGCAAAGTAATATAATGTTGCGATTCTACCTATGGTAATATATGGCTCTTCAGGAAGCTGACTGCCAATATAGCCTAACACTAAAGTATTTGCCATAAATACCCAAGTTGCAATCCTAAATAGAGGCCTGTAATTAGCGCTTCTAACTGGAGAGCGGTCAATCCAAGGAAGGAAGAATAAAATTATAATTGAAGCAAACATCAGAACAACACCACCAAGCTTAGATGGCACCGCACGAAGTATTGCATAGAAAGGTAGAAAATACCATTCTGGCACGATGTGTGCTGGAGTCACAAGCGGATTTGCTGGTATATAGTTATCTGGATGCCCTAAATAATTTGGCTCATAAAATATGAAAAAGGCAAAAATTATAAAATAAACCCCAAAGCCAAAAAAATCTTTTACAGTATAATATGGGTGGAAAGGAATAGTATCTTTCTCTGATTTAACATCAATACCTTTTGGATTGTTAGAACCATGTTGATGCAACGCTACTACATGTAGCATGGTTAAAGCTACGATGATGAATGGCAGTAGATAATGCAGCGCATAGAACCTGTTCAGCGTCGGGTTATCCACAGAAAAGCCACCCCATAACCATGTTACGATGCTTTCGCCAACAAGTGGAATAGCTGAAAAGAGGTTAGTTATAACTGTAGCCCCCCAGTAGCTCATCTGCCCCCAAGGTAGAACATACCCCATAAAGGCCGTTGCCATCATCACTAAAAATATGATAAGCCCAATATGCCAAAGTAATTCACGTGGAGCTTTATATGAACCATAATATAAGCTTCTAAACATATGGATATATACTGCAACAAAGAACATCGACGCACCTACTGCATGCATATATCTTATAAGCCAACCATAGTTTACATCACGCATGATGCGCTCAACACTATCAAAGGCATGATCTACATGCGGAGTGTAATGCATTGCAAGCACTACCCCTGTAATAATTTGAATCACCAGCGCAAGACCCGCAATTGAACCTAAGTTCCAAAGATAACTTAAATTTTTAGGAGCTCTATATTCAGCTGAATGTTTAAGAAATGAAAATATAGGTAGCCTATAATCAATCCATTCTATGATTGAGCATTTCTTAGTAGAACAATTTTGTCCTTGAGCTTGTTTAAGTTCACTCATATTTTTAGTCCTTTTAAACTACTTTTATTATCCTATTTTAATCTTCGTATCAGATAAAAATACATATTCTGGTACTTCTAAATTCTTTGGCGCAGGACCTTTTCTAATTCGACCTGATGTATCATAGTGCGAACCATGGCATGGGCAAAACCAACCGTCATATTCCCCTTGATTACCAATTGGTACACAACCAAGATGAGTACAAATCCCTATTGTTACGAGCCATTGATCATAACCTTGCTTTACCCTTTGCTCATCTTTTTGGGGATCAATCAACGCATTTAAATCTACCTTTCTTGCTTCATCAATCTCCTGCTGAGTGCGGTGCTTAATAAACACTGGCTTACCGCGCCATTTTACAGTTATAGATTGTCCTGGCTGCACATTGCTTAAATCTACTTCAATAGAAGATAGCGCAAGCACTTCTGCAGATGGGTTAAGTGAATCTGCCATTGGCCATAAAGCGCATGCAGCGCCTACTGCTGCTGTACTGCTTGCAGCAAGAACCATAAAGTCTCTTCTTGTAGTTCCGTTATTCTGATCGTTCTGAGATTCAGCTGACATACTATTTATCTCTCCAAATTCTAATTTTGATATATTATATTCAAGGTAGCTCAAGTCAAGCAATAATTTTATTCATTTGGCGGTGACGCTACTGCAGAATCAGGCTCTGCATCTTGATATGGATTAATCAACTCATCAAGCTCACGGTCGCCAGTAGTTAAGCTATTTTCAGCTGCCTCTTTACGAATCCTTTCTAAATCCTCCTTACTAAATTCTTTGTAAGGGGGCGGATTATTCACACATTGCCAGAGCGCTGGAATATCTGTAATAAGAGGTGTGCAATTCTGAGCAATGGCCTTACTATCATGGAGCGCTTTTGTAATTATTGCCTCAGCCTTATCTATTACCCCTGCACCTTTCAAGCCTGAATATACCCAATAAACAACTATAATACTAGTTAAAGTTATTAATAGGTACCATTTAGAGAAAAAACCATATATGACAAGTGATAATGGGTTCTTCATAAGGGACTTAAAGAAATTACCCCCCATACGATAAGGGTCTCCGAAATTAAACATAAAATTCTATAATTTTGTTACAATCTTTGAAGCTATTATATTTATTAATACTATGGAAGTTATTTACGTTTTGCCTAGATAATTTTTAATCAAATGTTGTAAATATTCCTAACTAAGTATGATGTCATAACTAAAATTATTGGCACTAATATAAAATTTAAACCAAGCAATAGTTTAAGGTACAAGACAAAATTCGCTGAATTCATTATTGATAGTACCCCGCAGATAATACCTGGAATCAATAACGGGAAGATTAAGGTTGCAATGAAATTACAAGCAGCACCGAAATATACTTGCACAGCACCAATTAGAACAGTAAAAGCATTTATGTAACTAAGCATTAAACCATATATTAAGCTAAGTCTTAAAGCTTCATTTAAATTAATTGAATATAGAACTGAAAATATAGGCAAAACAAGGAGCATTACAGAGAAACTTATAATGGTTATCGCTGTAAATTTATTATAAACTATATTATCCGCACTTCTTGTAGCAAGCGCAAGCTCAAGGGTACCATCCTTATAATCCATTTGAAATAAAGAAGCTGTATTACTAATCTGAGCAATTGGTAATATTATAAGTAGCAAGGCTGGTGCTTGATGTACAATTGCATCCTGCGGTATAATGAATACCATACAAACGAAAGTAAAAATTAAAAATAACAATAAGTAAGTTACAGTATTGTAAACTTTAAAATGATTAGTTAGCTCATGACGGAAATTAGGAAATATCATAGGCTAAAATCCTCTAACCTCACTTCCTGGCCTGTTATATAAGGATTTTCTTTAATATGAGTGGCCGATATAATGATACCTCCGCTAGAGGCTTGAGCATAAACGCAATTTGCAAGCAATCTCCTATTCTCTTCATCAAGGTTTGTTTCCGCCTCGTCAAGTAACCAAATTTTGGCGTTACAAGCAAGCAGCCTGCATAAAGCTACTTTTTTTTGATTTCCTGCAGAAAGCTTATAGCATTTATCCATTAAATGTCCCTTCAAGCCAAAAAAGTGAATGGCAGCAGCAATTCGCTCTCTTGAATTATAATTTTCAGCCATCCGCTCAATATTCTCAAGAACTGTAAGCTCAGCTTTAATCCCAATATTATGCCCAACATAATTTACAAATGGTTTTGCTAGCTGAGAAATATCCTTATCGTTAATTAAAACCCTGCCTGAGGTTGGAGCTGATATACCAGCAATAATTCTAAGTAGGGATGTTTTACCACTTCCATTAGCGCCTTTAAGAATAGTAACGCTTCCAGGCAGGAAAGTCAGTGAAACATTAGAAAATAACAAGTGATTTGCTGATTTTAAGGATAAATCTTCTAAGGTTAATATCATTATATTTTCAACGGTGAAAAAAAATCTATATAAAGATTACGAACAAATGCTTGTCGTTTGAATAATACATAGTTAACATATTAATCACTACATTGCAAGAAGATCAAAAGGCATAAATATGAAATTTAAAAATAATGACAGTTTACAAGTTTTAAAACAATTAAAAGTTGGAGATAAGTCTTACTCCTATTATAGTTTAAAAGATGCTGCCAGCAAGCTTGGTTTCAACTTAGAGCAACTACCCTATTCGCTTAGAGTCTTATTTGAAAATGCTCTTCGTTTTGAGGACGGCGTGAATGTAGATAAGAAAACTCTTGAAGCATTTAAGCTATGGATAGCAAATAAGAAATCTGATACTGAACTTGCCTTTATGCCTGCCCGCGTATTAATGCAGGATTTCACTGGCGTTCCAGCAGTGGTTGATTTAGCTGCTATGCGCGATGCTGTAAAGAAATTAGGCGGTAATCCTACTAAAATTAATCCTTTAATCCCGGTAGACCTTGTTATTGACCACTCAGTACAAGTAGACTATGCAGGCGGCAAAGATTCATTTAAGCGTAACGTTGATCTTGAGATGCAACGAAATAAAGAAAGATATGAATTCCTGCGCTGGGGACAAAAAGCCTTCTCTAATTTTAGAGTTGTTCCTCCTGGAACAGGAATTTGTCACCAAGTAAATCTAGAATATCTTGCTCAAGTTGTATGGACAGGCGAATCTGATGGGGAAGTTTTTGCATATCCTGACACGCTAGTTGGTACAGATAGCCATACAACAATGGTAAATGGTATCTCTGTTCTCGGCTGGGGCGTTGGGGGTATTGAAGCTGAGGCTGCAATGCTTGGTCAAGCATTACCTATGATAATCCCTGAGGTTGTTGGCTTCAGGTTAACCGGCAAACTTGCTAAAGGTATTACTGCTACCGACTTAGTTTTAACAGTAACTGAGATGCTCCGTAAAAAAGGCGTAGTTGGTAAATTTGTTGAATTTTTTGGTGAGGGGTTATCCCATCTACCACTTGCCGATCGTGCAACTATTGCTAATATGGCTCCAGAATATGGGGCAACCTGCGGCTTCTTTCCACTCGATAATGAATCTATCAAATATTTAAAATTAACTGCAAGAGATCCGCATCGTATTGAGCTTGCTGAAATCTATGCTAAAGAGCAAGGTTTATGGCGCCAAGATAATGCCCCAGATGCAGTTTATAGCGATATTCTTGAGCTAGATTTAGCAAAGGTAGAAGCATCTCTTGCTGGACCAAAAAGACCACAAGATAGAGTAAGCTTGTCGCAGGTACCATATGCTTTTGACAAAGATCTACCGTCTCTTGCAAAAGGTGATACTGATAAATCTAAAAAATATCCAATTAAAGGTATGAGTTCATCTATTGGTCATGGTGATGTTGTAATCGCAGCAATCACCAGCTGTACTAATACTTCCAACCCATCAGTAATGATAGCGGCAGGCATTGTTGCTAAAAAAGCCTTTGAACTTGGCTTATCTAAGAAAGAATGGGTCAAAGCATCACTGGCCCCAGGTTCTAAAGTTGTTACAGAATATTTAAAGGTAAATGGACTGGATACTTATTTAGATAGTTTAGGTTTTAACTTAGTAGGTTATGGTTGTACAACTTGTATAGGTAATTCTGGTCCGCTTGATCCTGCTATTGAAGAGACAATTGCTTCGAACAAACTTGTTGTTGCTTCTGTGCTATCGGGTAACAGGAATTTTGAGGGTAGGATTCATCCACAGATTAGAGCAAACTATCTTGCATCTCCACCTCTTGTTGTTGCATACGCTATTGCCGGCAGCATCAATATCGATATTTTTAAAGATGCTATAGCTAAGGATAAAGCAGGTAGAGATGTATTTTTAAAAGATATTTGGCCAACTTTAGAAGAAATTGAAGCAGCTTGCTCTAAAATTGATGCCGCTATGTTTAAGGCAAAATACAGCGATGTATTCAAAGGTGACGAGGTTTGGCAAAATATTATGGTTCCAGAAGCATCAAACTATAGCTGGAATACAAAAAGTACTTATATAAATAACCCTCCTTATTTTGAAGGAATGACCAAAGATAAAGGAAGTATAACAGATATTAAATCAGCTAAAATTCTTGGTATATTTGGCGATTCGATTACTACTGATCATATTTCCCCAGCTGGTGATATTGCAAAATCTGGTCCTGCTGCTAAATATTTACTCGATAACGGTGTGCAGCCAAGTGATTTTAATTCATATGGTGCAAGACGTGGTAACCATGAAGTGATGATGCGCGGCACTTTTGCGAATGTTCGCATTCAAAATGAGCTTTGCCCTGGCACTGAAGGCGGCGTAACTAAGTATCTGCCAACTGGCGAGCAAATGAGTATCTTTGATGCTGCAGAAAAATATAAAGCAGGCAATCAAGCTTTAATAGTGATTGCTGGTAAAGAGTACGGTACTGGGTCCTCCCGCGATTGGGCGGCAAAAGGCACAAGGTTACTTGGCATCAAGGCAGTGATTGCTGAAAGCTTTGAGAGAATACACCGCTCTAATCTAGTTGGTATGGGAGTCCTCCCTCTGACCTTTACTAATGGTATGACTAGGGAGGATATTAAACTTACTGGCGACGAAGAGTTTAGTATTATCAATCTTGATAGCACATTAAAGCCAAAATCTATTGTCGAATGTAGACTGAAGAGAAAAGATGGTAGCGAAGAAGTAATTAAATTAACTGCAGCAGTCCTTACTGATAATGAAATTGAATATCTTAAAAACGGTAGCATTTTGCATAGAGTTGTTAGAAACCTAGCTTAGCCCAAGCTTATTAACATATTCTTAATCAGACTTCGCTAATATTATGTAGGTTTTAAGTCAAGTTTAGGGGGAAAACTTTCCTAAACTCGACTTAAGACGCTGTAAGCTATGTAATTTTTAACAAGGAACAGATCATGAAAAAAAATAAACAACGTCAGGAGAATAAATTCAAAAAATTAGCTTTTAAACCTAGTAAAGATGTGCTAGAAGCTCTGGAAAATTCTCAAGATGAAATTCCATATTTATATAGCAACGCAAATTCTAAATTAGTCGTACAGCAATTGGAAGAAGGGTTTATTTATAGTACTTCTGGCAGTACTAATGATAGTGACGAGGGTATAAATTTTGTCGGTTAAGCCTTTAATTCGAATAATCGTTTAAGCGGTTATTTAAAATACTAGACTTTACGGAACAAATTATCTAATATGCATTTTTTTTAATTAAAGAAATTTTAAAAGTATCATTTTATGCTAGATATTCTCGATCAAATAGCCTGCTTCTTCGCCAGCGAGATTAATGCTAATGGTTTTAAAAAAAGCCAAAGAAATAAGGATGCTAAACATTTAACAAAACCAATGATTGTAATCCCAGATTTTCTCGGAGTAGATCATATTAGCGTTCTTGATTCTGAGGATCTCCTCGCCGGATCAATAAAACACCCAGAAGAGCTACAATAATTTCAATAAAATAAGGAAGTATGTATGAGAGAAGTTATAATAAAATGTTCTAATGCACACATAATTAGTAAAGACACTAAAACGAAAGATTTTGAGAGAGTGGTAGGATTTAATCTTCCTTCAGCTAATATAGCTAGCGACATTAAGACATCTACTTTAGATAATATTCCATTATACAATATTGATGAGAACGAATTAGTGGCGATGACCAATAATACATATTTAAGCTCATCCCAGAATGATCCTAATTGCGCACCTCAAACAGCGCCAATTGTAGCTACTAACTCATCAGCAAGTGTTGGTGATGATTTTCCTGGTTTAGAACATTTCTTGCCAAGCTCTTGTGATAATAGTTTAAAGGAACTTAACTACGCTATATCAAAACTATCTAGAGAAAAAGCGCAATGTGACCTCATGGTTTATGAGCAAAAGATGGCTTATGGTGATACCTACCATTTTGCAGGAGCAGTTGCTACAAACGACCAAAGTGAGTAAATTGATAAGCTAATATATCGTAATTATCTATACCATTTGTAAATGAGATGACCTTTCGATTTGGCCAAAGGCAATTAGCTGCCGTAGGCAAAACTGCTATAATAAAAATAGAGGTACTAGTTTATTTAGTAAAAAATAGGGGGGGCATCAAAAACTACTACCTAGGGTTGAAATCTTGTTATATAGGTTAATAGATTAACTATTTTGTTATGTTCTTGTTTTGAATGCTGCCTCAATCGCTGTGTGAGTGTTCGAAAAAAGCCCTTGACACGAAAAACATAAACAGGCTCTCAAAGTACCATGTATATATACCTTCTGAAACTTAAATAAGCCTAGATTTTCATTCTCAAGGCTTGACATTAACGATAATATCTTTATAAGCAGTAATCGTTAGAATCGCTTTCAACCAATATAAATTTTAAGGAATCATTATGCCTCTTGGACAATTTTTTTTAGAACTTTCACAACAGAGCAGCACCGATCATCCTCTAGATCAAATAAAAATAGAATTTATTAACGACGGCACTTACAATGTAACTATCGCAAATGAAACTAAAATAATTGATACCGATACTCTTGAAGCAGCCATATATTTAACAGAGCTAAATCTAGAAACTTTTGACACTTCTGGACTTTGTTCTATGGAAAACTTAGAACCTATTTTAGGGAAAATTGCTGATATTACTGATAATTAAAGCTGGACAAGCTATACTTGGTATCATTTTTCTCTTAGAGCAATGGTACCAAGTATAATGTTAGTCTAATTGATCCTCGCCAGAATACTCCATCAATTCAAACGAATCATCCCCAAAATCCATATTTTGTGCCTCATCACAGAAATTATATTCATAATAAGTTTCACTTATAAAATCTATTTTCTTGATTAGACTAACGATTGAGTCATGTAGCTTAGCCAGTTTTTCAGCATAATTTAAATTTGCAGACAATTTACTCTGTTCGATTTCTTTTAATATGACTTCTAAAAATGGATAGAAATGCTCTTCATATATACTTAGTTGCCGATTTATGTAAGCAACATTATTGATATTATCAATTAAATGCGAGTCAAGGTATTGGACAATTTGATACAATATATCGTATATTACTGCCTTCTGCTTAGAAGCCCCTAAGCTCAGCACATTAAATAAATAATTTAAATTTAGAGCATCCTCTTTAGATAAAGCACAATTTGTATCTTTACCTAATAATTTAAAAAAAGAAAAAGGATCCAAGTAAGCTAGAGTTAGTGAGAGAGGAGTTTTTAGGCTTGAGTTTGTTATGCTGTAATCAATATATACGCCTTGGAAAATATCAGGTAGGAGAGCACCAAGGCCAGACTTTGCTAAATAGTGGGCGACTGTTTCGCCATTTTTATCCTTCTGGTTTACATCAAGTCCTGCTTCAATCAACATTTTATTTATAGCGATTATAGCTGTAAAATCCTTTCCAACCAGGTAAAGTTTTCCTGCAAGCTGTTCAAGGTTACTTAGGCCAGGCCTAATCTTATGAATTATTACTTCACAAGCCCCCCTTATTCCGCGCTCTGAAAGTTCTATGCATTGATGGATATCGATAGAATCTATATTACTAGCTTCTACTAATGCTTGCATATTTATATGCAAAAGCGTCGAACCATTAATACTTACGACTTTAGGATCTGCTCCGTATTTAAGCAACTTACTTACCATATCATGATCAGCAATTCGGACTGCATATGATAATAGATCTTCTTCGGAAGAGTTCCTTAAAGACTTCAAATTTTTAATATCGTGCTTATTAGTAATACCATGGTTTTTAATTCGATGATAGGTCTCTTCAAATGATGGGGAACTTGGAAATAGTTTGGAGGAAATAATTTGTAAAAGCACTTTCTTCATATTTAATATAGGTTTCAGGTTAAATAGGGGGTTTTCCCCCTACTTCGCAGCGTCAAGACTCAGTAGCTTTTAAGACCGAGCTTTAGCCCTAATATTTTTTATAATTTCTTGTAACCTTTGCATTTCAAGAAGGCCTGAATAATGTTCGCCATTAATAATAAAGGCTGGCGCACCATTAATCTCAATTTCCATAGCAAGATCCCTAATTTTTTGTAACTCTCCTGCCACTTCAGGCTTATCCATTTCATCTTCAATGCTTGAATATTCGATACCATGCTTTTCGCAAAGATTTAACATGACTTCCTTATTAAAGCTTGAAAGATGCATTAAATCATCATGAAATGCTTTAAATTTGTCAGGTCTAATGCTATTTACAGCTAGGGCAAATTTTGCAGCATATTCAGAAGACTCTCCAAGGATTGGTAATGGTTTTAGTATCACCTTAACTCCAGTATCATTGGCAACAAGTTCACTTAAAATACTGTTAGCTTTTTTACAATAACCACAATTATAATCAAAAAACTCAACTATGATTATGTCTCCTTTATCGTTACCAAAAAATGGAGAATGGGCTGAATTTTCGAGTTCGCCTCTTTTTCCTTCAATCAAAGACTGTACTTTTTGCTTCATCTCCTGGATTTTACGCTTCTGCATATCTTCTAGAGAAGCAATTATTACATCTGGATTATTCATGATATAACTTTTAACTATCTCTTGGATCTCTGTCTTATCGATAGTTTTTGTCGAATCACTACCATTGTTACCTGTTCTTTTAACAAAGAAAGCAAATAATATTATAACTGCTAAAATTACTAACAGCCCTTTTCCTCTATATTGATTAAAGTAATCAGACATTTTTTCCCCTTATATTATGTAGTTATGATGTAAAGCTACTTTAAGAGTTAACAATAAACTCTAAAATATTATTACCTTATTGAATTCTTAACTAAATTTACTCAAGCAAATTTTATATTGTAATAAAGTTATAGTCAAAGAATATATTATCTTTATAATGTTTTATTAAAACTATGTAAACATTATAACAATCTACTATTACAGCTAGGAGTAAATGGATTGACTTAAGTGCTTTTGTTAAGTAGTTTGTAACACCTCAAATAAGTATCAAGCAAGCTTATGGCCCTAATCGAACAGACAAAATGTAGAATAGAATATATTAATAACCAAGGTTTAGCTATTAGCAGAACCAAGCTTGGTGAAGTTAGACTCCCCTATTGTTTGCCAGGTGAATTAGTAGAGTTTGAAAGACATCGATATAGAAGAGCGGAAAACTTTATTTTAAAAGCAATAATAGAGCCGTCAGAAGAGCGAACAACGCCAGCATGTAAATATTTTGGGGCTTGTGGGGGATGTTCACTGCAGCACCTAAATGAAAATTATTATAAAAAGTTTAAATCTAATCTTATTTATGAAGCTCTTATGAGAGCAGGAATTGATACAAAGATCAACTCTATTATAATAATCCCTCCAGGTGAGCGCCGTAGAGCAAATTTCGAGGCTATAAAAAAAAATGATCAAATATATTTAGGTTTCAAAAGATTTCAGTCGCACCAAATTATCAATATTGATCAGTGCCCTATTCTATCCCCTGCAATCTCTAATATTATTCCTATTTTAAAAGAATTTTTGTTTAGGATTCTATCCCCCCAGCAGAAGGCAGAAATATATTTAACCCAAGCCTCTAATGGTATTGATATACTGATAAAATCTAAAAATGAAATATTTTTAAATGAGGATAGTAAATTTCTACTTAGCCAACTAACAAAATATGATAATATCATTAGAATTATTACAAGGTATAATGAAAAAAATAATTTTTTACTTGCATTAGAAAAACCATTCATAGTTTTTGATGGAGTGAGAGTAGAAGTTGACGCTGAATGCTTTCTTCAAGCCAGTGCCTTATCTGATAAAGTCTTAAGCGAGTTAGTAATACAATATCTACCTAAAGCTGATAATAATTTAAAAGTCTTGGATCTATTTTGTGGACGAGGTACTTTTACCATTCCTTTAAGTAAATACGCTAAAGTAGATGGATTTGAGTCAGATAAGCAAGCTCTTAAGGCCTTAAATAAAGTTATAAGTGAGAGCGGGCGTGATATCAAATTAGAAGAGCGCGATCTGTTCAATAACCCAGTAAGCGAAAAGCAACTCAGTAAATATGATCATTGTATAATCAACCCACCTAGGGCCGGGGCAAAGGCTCAATGCGAGCATTTAGGTAAAAGCCAGATTAAGCAAATTATCTACGTTTCTTGCAATCCCGAAACATTTGCGAGGGATGCAAAAATTCTACTAAAGGGTGGATATAAACTCACAGAAGTAACCCCAGTTGATCAATTTTATTGGAGCTCCCATCTTGAGGTAGTAGGGGTTTTCAGTAAGCCTAATAGATAGTTGTCTAAAGCAAATCACTGTAATGATAATTCACATATAGACTCCAAGCCTATTCAGTCAGCTTGAAGAGTTTATTACAGTAAGGGCAAGAAATTTCTTGTACCTTTCTATCTAACTCTAGATAGATGGTTGGGTGGTCAGTTAGTTCGTCAGTACCAGAACAGCTAACACTGGTTTTAGATGTATAAGCTATATCTTCTCGATGTAAATTATTTATATTTTGCATTATACCAAGCCTATATTAATTTAGAATAAATTATCTTATATTTCGTTACTCTTAAAACCTTATGTCATATAGCTACTTACAAGTACTCATATATTGCTACTAAGACATAAAGGCCAGGCGAAGACTAAAAATTTAAGCTCGATAGATACGTATTGTATATAAAAGTTTAAACTCTAGTCTCTATCCTCTACGCGCGGCAGCTTTAACTTGCTCTAACTTGATTAGTGGCTCAAGTATTCTATATTAACATCAATAACAGGTGTTTTACCTATTTCAGTCTTGATGAATCTACGAATTATTCCTCTTACCACATTATCAACAGTATCAGATTTAATCCTTACCTTTTTACCACCCTTTGTAGAATTTCCAATCTCTTCTACTAATAGGTCACGCATAATCGTTAGGATTTGTGCATCATCCTCTCTATCAAGACAGCCTGGGGTAGAAATTATTGGCCTTGCTGCAAGGGATCCATTCTTATTGAAAACTACTGTGACTACTATAATCCCTGATTCACGCAGGCGTCTTCTCATCTTAATAACAGGAGAATCGATTGGTAGTAAATAGTTTCCATCGATACCAAGGTATCCTGAGTGTACTTTTCCTAAAACGCGTGGCTCACGCTCATCAATTTTCACTACTACGCCATTTTCTACCTCGATTGCATGCTTAACTCCCCATTTACGGGCAAGCTTTGCATGCTCATGAATATGCACAAGCTCACCATGTACGGGTATAGCAACTTTTGGCTTCACTAATTCATACATACGCTTAAGCTCATCAACAGATGGATGGCCTGATACATGGACAAAATGGTCTCTCTCAGTGATAACTTCAATTTTATTCTTAACAAAAATATTGAATAATCTGAAAATCCTTTTATCGTTACCTGGAATAATTTTTGAAGAAAATATAACGGTATCGCCAGGCGCAAGCTTGATTGAATTATGGGAATTTGTAGCCATTTTGGAGGTTGCCGCTAAAGGCTCACCCTGACAACCAGTTGCAATAACTAGCAATTCTTCTCTTTTGTACCGACTTATATCACGCTCATCAACAAATGGCTTAACATCCAGCAAATATCCGCTTTGTTGAGCAGCTTCATAAATCCTATGTAAACTTCTACCTGTAAGAACTACTCTTCTGCCGGCTTTCTCTGCAGCATGAACAAGTGTATCTATCCTAGCGAGGTTTGAAGCGAAAGTAGTTACTACAACCATTTTAGGACAGCCAGCAATTATATCAACTAAGCTTTTACGAAGATCACCTTCTGAACCAGATACACCAGGGTTGAAAACGTTTGTAGAGTCACAAACAAGTGCTGTTACTCCTTCTTCACCAAACTTCTTGAGAAGCGCTTCATCAGACAAGCGCCCAACTACTGGATCTGGGTCAAACTTCCAGTCTCCTGTATGAAGTACATTGCCAGCTTCAGTTCTAATCATTAAAGCTTGCATCTCAGGCGCTGAATGCGTTAAGTGTACCATCTCAATTGAAAATGGTGCAAGCTCAATCTTTGAGCCAGGTTCTACAGTATGAATTTTAATTTTTTTATGAAACTGATACTCAGCGAGGCGATTCTTTAAGAAATTTGCCGTAAAGGTCGTTGCATAAATAGGGCACTCAAGTTCATTCCATAGATACTGCACTCCACCAACATGGTCCTCATGAGCATGAGTTAGTATAAGACCTACTATTTCAGCTTTATGTTGTCTAATGAAGGTTAGGTCTGCTACCATCATATCAATCCCTGGTAAGTGGTCATCAGCAAAACCTGCTCCACAATCAATGATAACCCATTTACCCTTATACTGATAGAGGTTAAAATTCATCCCTATCTCCCCTGCCCCTCCAAGAGGTAGGAATAACAAATTATCTTTATATTCTTTTAAATTTAGCGTCATATTTCTTTCCAATTAGTCTATAAATTTCAATTAAACCTTTTATTAACAATTCTGAATCTTTATAATCTATTTTTGTAACTTCGTCTAGCACTAATGATAATACCCCCCCTGTTGCCACCACTTTTAAGGGATCCTTACTATTACCTCTTATACGCTCAATTATTCCTTCTACCATTGATATATACCCCCAGAAAACCCCTGATTTCATCGATTCAATAATATCAGTTGAGATTAGTTCGTAAGGTTTTCTAACCTCCATATCCGGCATCAATGTTAAGCTATCTCCTAAGGATTCAAGCTGACTAAATAAACCAGCAGCTATTATTCCCCCTATATAATTTCCAGAATGATCTATTATATCAAATGTAGTCGCTGTCCCCATATCTACAACAATCAAACCATTCCCATATTGTTTAATAGCTCCTATCATGTTGCTAATTCTATCAGTGCTAAGGTTTTTAGCATTATTTATTTGTAAGCTTACTTTTTCTTTAATATATGAATATCTTACAATCAGTGGCTCTCTATTTAGACTCTTTTCAACAAAGTCAGCTATCAACTTAGTTGCAGATGGTACTACCGAGGTAATTATTACCCCCTCAAAATTTGTGTCCTTACTGATTTTAGTTAAAAATTTCTTTAGCTGCGATAATTCTGAGTGAGTATAAAAATATATTTTATCATTGACTTCTCCTTCAGTAATCGTCGCACATAAAGTTCTAGTATTGCCTATATTTATTCCAATCAACATGTTACAATTAAATCTATTATAGAAAACGTTTGGTCAATTGCTAAATATTAAAAGAGTTCTATCCTAATGCAAGCTATAATAGAAAAACTATTGTAATAAAATTCAAAGATGTCAAATAAAACCTATTATCGTATAACTTTGTCTTATACAAAAATTTTTCTTTATTTTTGTTTATAGACATACAACACCCCTTAGTTCTTTAACTTATTATTAACTTTTTTGAGTTATTTTATTTATAGCAACTTTAAAAAGTTAAAGTCTGCATAAACAATTTCAAAATAAAGGACAATAAAATGAAAAAGTTTATTACACTAATAATTATATCTTTAACTAGCCTTGCTACTTTATCTGCATGTACACATAAAGCTATGGAGCACAAATCTAAGCATGAAAAGCACCATAAGAAAATGTGCAAAGATAAAGATGGTAAAAAAGTAAAATGTAAGAAAGGGAACAAAAAGAAATCTAAAAAGTAAATTTTTATAGATTTCTTACCTTTACCCATATATTTTTTTGTAATTATATATCGGGTATAAAAAAGGAGCTAAGGCTCCTTTTTTATATTTTCTAAAGCAAAACCTCAAGTAAAAAAAATTATATTAACTTATTTTTAACTCTTATGCGTTAACCTATTAATTATACTACTTTAAATAAGCTTTTAAAGTAGATTTACTGTAATTTTCCAAAAATAGGTAACGTATGAAAACGATAATAACTTTAGTTTTTTTTACTTTGATTAGCTTATCAGCATTAAATATTTACGCCATGGATGAGCATACCCAAAAACCGGCCGCTCAAAGTAAAGAACAACCTTCCACGCTTGAATGTACCAGCGAATGCCATAAACCTCAAGAAGAGAAGTTATCTAATTAAATTAAAAATAATGATTTAGGTAGAATAAGGGGGGCTACGCTCCCTTTTTTAAATTCAATGCCCCAATTTTTTATCATTCAAAAGCACCAGTAATCCACAAAACCTGTGGATAAGTCTGTAGATATCCTGCGAATTAAGATTATACGACCTCGAGGTTTAAAGGGTTTCGCTTACTCTGATTAAAAACAAGGCACTAATTTACATAATATTTCAGCGAATATTCCTTACGCATAAAGACATGTTGGTATGCTACGAATTTTTCGGTATCGATCAATATAGGCGCTTTAAGATTCACTGAAACTTTTGAAACTTTTTTCTTTTTATTATTATGGATAGTTGCAACTAATAATACAGCTAATTCCTTAATGTTATAATGTTCTCTCGCATATTGAACATCGCTCTTAGAAATTAAGCTATCCTCTGCTGAATAAAACTCACTAGCTAAGGGCACAGTTAAAAAGCATAGATCAGCAAACTCAACGCTTTGGAGAAGAGAGTAGCTATGCACATCTTTATCTGGGTATGCCGCAAGATAATACCGTTTCTCTTGAGGTATCCCTAGAAGCCCAAGTGGAAAATGTATAACCTTACCAGGATGAACATCAATATAGCCGAAGCGAGTTTTAAGAGAAGTTACTGATTCTTCAGTAACTTCTCTCTCCTTTAAACTAGTTTTATCCAATTTTCACCTACCTATCATTTTTAAGGTTAATTATTGCCTAAGATATCGATTAAGTTTAAACCCATCACTCTTGCCATTATCCATTGAGAGTTTCTTAGAGAATCTAAAGTTAAAGATGCAAGTGTTGCAGCTTCATTTTGATCAGCCGAAAATAACTCATTATTCTCTTCATTCATAGCAAGCCTTTGCGTTTGCAGCAATATATTAGCATCATTAATTAATTTTTGATTATTACCGACTTCAGTAAGTCTTTGAGACAATATTTTACGCCCATCTTCTAGCATTTTTGCAGCCTCAGGAAGCTTGTCCTCTAAAGCTAGGTGCATACTGCCTATGATTTTCACGAAAGCTTCGTCACCAGCAAGGATGTTATACTCAATTTTATTTTTTCCGCTAATTTCATACTCTATTTTTGCCTGACTACTAAGCGCATAATTTGATGTTGCCTCTCCATCTACTAAATTACTTATATTTACTATATCGTTGATAGGTTCATCATTATAGTCAAAGCCTCCAAATAACGATTTACCATTTTCTTTGGTACATAAACTGGTTTTTAAAGTACCAAGATAACCTTTAATAATTTGAGGAAGGTTCATTGCACCTTTGGCAGCACTTTGTGCTTCGGTGAGGGTACGCTGCGCTTCTAAAGTTAATTTAGTTATCTCCTGTAGCTGCGTATCGGTAGCCTCAAGGCGTAATTTTACTATCTCGTTTGTATCTTTGTTTAACTGATTCTGACTTAACTTCTTATGTAACTCCATATATTGCTTTAGCAAACCATCCTGGCTGAGATCAGAGAAATCCCTATATTTTACGCCAGAAATGGCTTGATCACTATATTTGGCATAATCTTTCATCTTATTTCGCATACCCATCAAGGTATTTTGCGTAATTAGAGCCTTACTAGGCGCCCCTGAGAATGATGCTTTAACGTCAACTTCTGCCATTTTTTCCCTCCTTAAAAGCTATTGAGTAATGTATCCATCAATTGCCTGGATACGCTAATAACCTTTGCGCTTGCTGAGTATGAATGCTGAAATTTTAATATATCAATCATCTGCTCATCAGCATTCACTCCTCCAGCTTGTTTAAACCTGTTAAAGTAAGTTTCATAATTTGTTCTCAAATTGTCTGATGTGATTTTTGCAAGACTCTCGTCAGCAGTCATAGTCGATACAAAAGCACTCACATACCCTACCAATGTTGTGCTAACGCTGACAGTTAACTCCCCTCCCTCAAAAAAGAATACCTTATCGCTCAGTTTAGCTAACATATTTGTAACTTGGTTAGCACCGATGCTTAGCTTATAGCTATGCGAAACTAATTCCTTTATCTCTTTTGTATCCGTACCACCATATAGATTTACGTTATCTGATCTAACAGCCCTCTTATTATTCAGTGAAGCAGAGATATTTGCAAAATTCGTGCTTAATGAAAAACTATTACCGGTTACGCCTGCAACCTTATAAGCAATGTTAACAGTATCAACACTCAACGTATAAGCTGCCTTTTCTACAGCAGAATTGGTTGTTGCATTAGCAGCCTGTAGCTCAGCTAAGATATTATTCAGCGTACTACTCCAATCTCCAGCTACAATTGTAATAGGATTTGTTGGGACAGGTGCAACTGTATCCCAGAAAGTATAAGTAACACCATTTACTGTCAAAGTATCTCCATTGTCAGGAAGAGCGCCAGTAGTATCAAATTTAATACTACCTTGGGCAACTTGGGCATCGATTTGAGCTTTCTTAATCTTTGGTATTTCCCTTGTTAGCTGACCGGTTGAAAGATGGGTTGACTTTTGCTCTATATCTGCTCTTAGTTTAAAGGCTAGTGCGGTATTAATATCGTCATCAAAACTTTGGACAAAAAGATCATTAATCCCAAAATAATGACCAAAGCCACGATTAGTAGCAGGATTATTTGTGCCTGGTATACCTAAATCCATACTTGTATCATCTTGTATAATTAAGCGCATATCTGGGTTGAAAGTTTCAAAAACTAATTTACCAGGTTTATTGTCGCCTATTACGTTATTCCCATTCTCATCAACTAGCCGTACTTGTGCAAATGGTTGGTTATTATTTGCATCAATAATAACTCCGCCAGAAGTACTGCTTGCTAGATATCTTTTATTAGTCACCTTAGGGTCGACAGGATTATCATCTATTACAAAACTGAACGTGCCTGAGTCTATAGTACCATCATCACCAGCAACTCTTGCGCTAAGCTCAATAGTAAAAGGACCGTTCCCAGCCGCTACTCCAAAATCAACAGTAATCTCTTGACCAGTTCGCTTTCTTGTCCCCGCTTCAAGCTTATAGCTTCCTGGTATCGATGAGGTAAGCGCCCCATTAACTACCACTCCTAAACTATCTTTGACGACGACATCAAGCACTTGAAAATTAGCACCAAACTGGGCATCACTATCAAGCTCTACATCAAACTTAAATACTCCTTTCGGGGTAGTTGAAAGGTCTCTTGTAGCAGCAAGACGTACATCACGCAGTAAATACTCATTGTCATAAGTTTTAGCTCCGCTAGAGACCAGACCAAGGCTAGCTCTAGGCGAGGTAGCATCGCTTTGAAAATAAGTATTGAACTCATTCATAAAGGTTCTAACGTCGAATCTCCCATCAATAGTACTGCTATATAATTTCGACAAGTCAAGATCTAACGGCTTAACAGTAGAGCCGTCAACTCTTTTAATTGGAACCCCATTCTTATCAACAACAGCAAACTTCGCATTTCCAGACCATTGACGCATATCATTACCACTAACTGGCCTTGTAGCTTTATAGACGCTTAAGGGAGGATATCCACTACCGCAATTATGGATCTTGTTAAATTCGTTGGTAATATGTTCAGCAAGCTTATTTAACATCTCTTGGTATTTAGGTAAGTACTTGTCCCTTATCTCCATAAGCCCTTTGATCTTACCACCTTTAAGAATTGTAGTTATTCTTGTTGGCTCATAGTCAGTTGTAGAAATATCCTTAGAAGATAAGAAATCACCCGCTCCACTATACGTAGTAACTGTAATAGGGTTTATATAACTTTTTGAAATAAAGTTATCTGAACCTTGTTGAGCTACATATCCTAACTGTACCTTATAATTACTTAAAATTGTGGTTCCATCGTTGAGCGATACTTCTATTTCCCCTTTTGGGCCATGATTCACTTTACAATCCACATAATTTGCAAGATCCTTAAGCAAAGCATCCCGCTGTTCCATCAGATTGGTAGCTTCTCCTGTTACATTTACCGCTTTATTTATATCAATATTAATTTGGTATAACTTATCCAGTAAATCATTTACGTGTTTTACAGAGTTTTCAATTCCCTTATCTACCTCATATTGATACTCAAAAGTAGATTTTGCTAAATTAGATACAGTAAAGGCTAGATGCTTTAATCTATTTCTTGCTTCATCTTTTATTGCAAGATTATCAGGATTATCCCCTGTCAATTTAGTCATAAGATCAAATACCTTAGTGATAATGACATCTGGATTACTTTCATCCCCAACTTTACCAAGCAAAGCACTTATCTGTTCAAGGTAATTGCGAATAGTTTCATCCTTATGATACTTTGAGGCACTTTCTCTAATGGATTGATCCAAAAATTTATCGTAAAACCTTTCAATATTTTCTACCTTAACACCATTCACTTGGCCTGCACTATAGTTCGGAGCAAGTACCAATGAGCGCTTGGTGTAATTTGGATCATTTGCATTAGCTATGTTATTTGAAGCAACGCTAAAACCTTGTTGCATTGCTTTTAAATTCATTACCGCTGATTCTATTGCCTGGTCTATACTTGACATTTTATCCCCTTCATACTTTCTGGTTTAAAGTTATTGGCGGCATATGTTTATACTCAAGATTAGGAGCAAGAATCTCCCCTTCAGCATTATAACCTCGATATTGCTTATTAGACTCTATCATCTGGTCCGAAAGCATGTCCATTATTTGATGATTAATTGATTTTGCTACTTCTAGCTTGGAATGATTAACAGCAAGTAGATTACAAAGACTTAAGTGGGTGTCTATTAAGTTTCTCTTCGTCTCTTTGTCTAGGTTTTTAGTGCCTGCGTTGGCTTTAAGTTCAGCCTCAAAAGTTTCAATTTGCTCTAATATTTCAAGTTTTATCGGTATTATCCTTAAAACTTCGTCGATTTGATGCTTTTCAAGTAACTCATTTTCTCGCTCAACTATATGGGTTAACTCGAATAAATAACTTTTTAAATCACGCGCTATATCAGCCGGGTTTCTGCTTTGCTCCTTCTGGTATTCTTTTTTCGTCATCTAATGCCTCCCTTCGCTTCAAAGACTTATATATATTCTCTGCAATCTTGCTTTCACCCTTACTATACGCTTCGTGAACCATATTCCTAATTAGCTCCGACCGGAATAGCTCCTCAGATTTGCCGCCACCAAACAGAGGATCAACTTCTACAGTTGAAGCCATGATATTCCACATTATTGCAAGAGTTTCTTTTTCAAATTCCTTTGCTACTTTTTTATATGCAAGATCTGTGCCAACTTGGTCATTATTATCCTTTATCATTTTACTTATAGCGCTGCTAAAATCAGTATTTACTGGAGTTTTTTCTCCTGAAAGCAAACTACCAATTTCACCTTTTTTGAGCATCATATTAATTTGAGCTTTTGGGCTAAAATGGTTAATATTAAACTTATCAAGTATATTTTTAGGCATAATTATTATTTATTTTTATTTATGATTATCGTCAGTTTTTACGCAAAAGCATAATAGCTTATAATTTTTGCTTTACCTATTTTACTTCTATCTCAGCCTGCAGCGCACCTGCTGCTTTGATATTTTGTAGAATAGTTACTATATCTCTAGGCCATACGCCTAATTGATTTAAGCTGGTTACTAGTTCGTTTAAGCTTACGCTTTCAGTTTCACCAATTTTTTTAAAGCCTGCTCCCCTCTTATCATCGCTAATATTTGCGGCCTCCCCACCAACAGATATTAATAAATTTCCTTGCGAGATAGCAACTGGGCTAATCTTAACATTCTCACCCATTACTATTGTGCCTGTCGCCTCATCAATGACTACTTTAGCTTTTCTGTCGGTTTTAATTTCAAGCTGCTCTATATCAGCCAAAAAATTGACGACATCCTCTCTTCGATGCGATGGAACAGTAATTCTAACTGTGCCTGGATCAAGTGCTACTGCGACATTTCCTGGAATTTTATCATTGATGGTAACTGCAATAGATTTAGCAGTTGTTAAATCAGGATTATTTAAAGCTAGTTTTATCTGATTAAGCGAAGAAAGCTTAAAATCAATTTCACTCTCTACTATTGCTCCATTATGAATTATACCAGTTGTCTCAATAGCTTTACTTTTAGTTTTTACTAAGTCTGAGGCTGGAGAAAAATCAGATATGGATACCGGACCTTGCGCTACTGCATATACAGTATTATCCGCCCCTAACAAGGGAGTCGCCAGTAACATCCCACCCCTTAGGCTTTTTGCATCTCCAATAGCACTAACTTTTACATCAAGCTTTGATCCAAGCCTTGCAAAAGCTGGAAGACTCGCTGTAACAGTTACTGCTGCAATATTCTTAGTTTTCAAATCCGAACCTTGGATATTGACACCAAGCTTCTCAAGAAAATCCGTTAGGCCTTTTTGGGTAAATGCAGAATTCTTCATATTGTCGCCGCTACCATTAAGACCGACGATTAAACCATAACCAACTAGTATATTATCTCTTACCCCCTCTATAGAGGCAATATCCTTAATACGGCTATTTGCATGTGAAATTGTACTGAGAACTATTGAGATAATTAGTAGAAGAGATTTCGCTATATTCATTATTCTACTGTCATTTTAATTGGTTATAAAGATTCTATTCAAGTTCTCAGGAGAGGAGGTAAAGACTTGAATAGAGCCTTAAAAATAAACTAAAAAGGAAAAATAACATTTATAACGCATCTAACCTTTCTAACTACAGTGGATTATATTTAGCTTTATTATTAAAACCAACTAAAGTAGTTAAAATAAGTAACTATTTTTTACCATTATGGGAATTTTCCTATAGTAAGGATTTTCAATCCATAGTTGAGGTTATAAAATATTTATAGCGCTAAGCTAAGACTTAAATTTAGACTGTAGATTTAATACTCCTTAAAGCTAGCTGGGAATACCGCTTAAAAATATTTTTATAGTTATTCCATTAAGTAAAAGTAAGAGGGTAACAGCTTTGGATTGAAATAGCCATCAACCTGGATAAGACCAACAGGCAGAAATGTTTCTTTCCCTATACGCTCTGCTTTAAGATCTTTCTTCATAGGATTACTAGATAAATGCTTAGTGTTTACTAACGCTAAAGCTCTATCATCTTGAGACTGAATAATTTTATCAGCAGCTTCAATAATATGATTTGATACTTTATATTCGCGCGATGCTATTACGGTCATGGAATCCAGACTCATTGGTATCATTTGCGCTGGAGCTACAAGAGTACCTGGCTGCAAATTTTGATTTATACTAGCTACAGGGCTTATCGAGAGAACGATATTAGCATCTTGGTAATCAGTGAGAGTACTAGGCAAGTAACCATACCTATAATCTACTGTCACATGATTAGGGAGATATAAACGACTGACGAGTAAGGGGTCAAAAATATTTTTCTCAACTTTATAATTACTTAATTCTGGAAAACAATCATTTATAGTATCTTGGAGACATCTTATAAAATATTCTGCAGAAGAGTTACGATGCACATGCACCACCATCTTTACCTCTTCATCCTTGCTTTTACCAAAGATTGTATGAGCGTTGAGTATATAATATCTAATTATAGTTGATATTGTATAATAAACTTGCGGTTCATTAAAATTATGCATATATGTTTCTTTAAGCGGATATTTTTTCTTACCAATCCACTCTGCTACCGATAGATCCTCCTCTAAGGGGTTACTTATTACAAAGCAAATATTTCCCCAGATCTGGCCGTTATGTAGCTTGTCATACGGGATGCGCCCTCCTGCGACGTTTATTATATCGCCAAACTTTCTTATATCTTTAATATGATATTTTGTTTGAGTAGCCTCAGCGTTATTTAGTAAAAATAACAAGCTTGTAATTATGATACTAATATATTTAACCATAGTTTTACTTTCATTTTTTCAAAATTTTTCTAACTGCTTCGTAGGTGATAACCGCCTAAAATAAACTTATATGTAAGTTTATTTTAGGCTTTAACAACGCCGCTTGCGCAATTTTCACTCGTTCTTACCTTGTTCATTGTATAATAAGTAATACTCCCCCCTCTTAACTACCAACTCTTGGTGCGAACCGTATTCTGCTACTTCACCATTTTTCATAACAAAGATAATATCTGCGTCTATGATGGTAGAGAGCTTATGGGCTATTATAATAGTAGTCTTACCAGCTTGTAATCTTTTTAAAGACAATTGTACTTCCTTTTCAGATATAGGATCCAGCGCACTTGTCGCTTCATCTAAGATTAAAATTGGTGCATTCTTTAAAAAAGCCCTTGCAATGGAGAGTCTTTGGCGCTGGCCTCCAGATAGGCTTGCACCATTCGTGCCAATTATTGTATCATATTTATTTGGTAATTTTTCAATAAACTCATGGGCATGGGCAGCTTTTGCAGCTTCTATAATAGAATCCATAGATGCATCAGATTTACCGTAAGCAATATTCTCTGCTATGGTGGCATCGAACAGCATTATATCTTGCGTTACCAGAGCGATATGTTTTCTTAAAGAGTCCAGTGTAACATTATTTATATCTTGCCCGTTTATATAGATACGGCCTTGATCAGGCTCATAGAAGCGCACAAGCAAGTTTGTTAAAGTAGTTTTTCCGCTACCAGACTTACCAACTATAGCAACTGTTTTACCAGCAGGAACCTTTATATCAAGATTTTTGATAACTTCCCTGTCGCTTAACTGTAAACTAATGTCTTTGAATTCGATTGAGGCCTTCCCGCATATAAGTTCCCTCGCTCCTTCCCTATTTACTATTTGAGGCTTTGTATCCAGTAGGGTGAATAATCTTTTAGCAGCAGCTAAACCATCTTGAAGGTTTATATTTAAGGCTACTAAACTCTTTAAAGGGCGGTAAGCAGCAAAAAATGCTGTAATAAAAGCCATTAAAGAGCCGAGAGTAGATTTTCCTTGCATTACTTTAATGCCCCCGTACCACAGAATCAAAGCAAAAGCAATTCCACTTAAAATTTCCATAATTGGCGAGGTCAGCGAATCGAATCTAGCCGCTCGCTTATATAGTTTAAATATATTTTCAACAATCATTTTGGCGCGGTAGAACTCTTTCTCTTCTCCTTGATATGATTTAATAACGCGAATTGAAGTGAATACTTCATCAAGCTTAGCGGTGTAATTACCTAGTTCTTCTTGAGTACTAGATGAGATCTTCCGCATTTTCCTGCCTATCTTCATTACTGGATATATAGCAAGAGGGAAAACAAAAAATACTAATACTGAAAGCTCTGGCTCTAGCTTGAACATTACTACTACCAATAAAGTTGCTGATAAGAAATGTTTAGCCATACCAATCAACAAATTGGAGACTGCCCCACGCATTAAGGTTATATCATTGGTAAAGCGCGAAATTAACCTTCCTGCTGAATGCTGAGTTATTAAAGATAAATCTGCATATAGCAAATGCTTATAAAGAGCCATTTGCATATCAGTTAAGATTCTCTGTCCAAAGGATCTGATTAAGTAATATTGGAAATATTCTGCTATCCCTTTTATGCTTGTCACTAGAAGCATTAATAACGGCATAAACATAAGCATTGCGCTATCTTTATTGACAAAGATTTGATCAATAGCAGGCTTTACCAAATGCACTATTACAGCGCTACAAACAGCAACAATTATCATGAAAAAAATCGCTAGGAGTATTTTCTGACGATGCGGCTTTATATAATCCTTAAACAAACGGCGAAATATTACAAACGTAGGATATTTTTCTTGAAGGTTTTCAGGTAGATCTGTATACATACATAATATAAAAAAATTCATCCGATATAATGCAACTAAAATATTATTTTTACAATAGTTTTTAGTAAAATTACCTATATTTTTTCTGCTTTAATGCACTCTACTAGACTCTCTATAATACTAAAATAAAATTGTTTTCTTTACATATACTGTAAAAAATTGTAATTTCATTTAGGAGATTTTTTACTAATAATGATTATGCACTACATGAGAAGAAATGACTATTATGTCCTTGCAGTAGATATTGAAGCAAGTGGAAGTTCTAAAAAACGCCATGGAATAGTCAGTATTGGGGCAAGCGCACAAGACCGTTATTCCAATGAAGTAGCTTCCTTCCAAATTAACCTCTCTTTACCTTCTGAAAAAGAATACGAAGAAAAATGTATTAAAAATTTTTGGCAAAAGAATCCTGAAGCCTACAAATTTGTCCAAACTAACATGGTTGAGCCTAAGATTGCTATTGAAAAATTCACTGATTTTTTGGGTCAGGTTGAAAGAAACTATAACCAGAATGGGCAGCTTAGAATCGTTTCTGATAATCCGCGTTTTGACGTAGCATGGCTTAACCATTACATTGACGAATATACCGACCGGCACACGCTTGACCATAATATGTTTGGCGATTACAGGTTTGTATGGGATATAAATTCAATGATGAAAGTTCTACTTTCTATTACAAGGCGTAATATCAATGCTGACTGGGGTCTTGCTGATAGGCTTGGCTTTAAAAGCCGCTGGATTGCTGACCATAACCCTTTAAATGATGCCCGCACTATTGCTGACTATTATAATCAAATTGTCAACCAAATGGAGTCGCTTGGTAGAGCTTATGAATATAGCGGTTAAAATTAACCAGCCTAGAACATAAAACCCTATATTTACCTGCATATTTTAATTAATTTAAGACTAAAAGATTGCTCCATCCAGTAGTATAAGCAAGAGAGATAAATCCTCTTCTCATTTGCAAAGGTTTTATTAGACTTCTTTGTGAGAACTCTACTTCTGCTGCGAGTTTGTATGAGGGATCGGTACTCAAATACTCATGTACCTATAAGTCTACTTGGGTTCTCTGTTCCGAGTCTTCTTCAAATTCTTTTAAGTATGCGAGTTTTTGATAGAAGTCTATGAAACATTCAGCCGCAAAGGAGACCCCTCTTCCACCCAAGTTTTATTTAGATTATCCATTATCGTCATAAACTCATCTGTTCTACGATCTTGCTCAACATTAGTGTAAAAATTCAATTATAGAAAATTTATTTAAAGAGTGGTACGTCGTCATTCCTCTCTTACGTATTACTCATACGCTGCGCTCGTTATTTCTAGTACCACAACTCAACTAATTTCACTATAGCTAGCCTGTTGCTTAGTGATATTAACCTCAGCCGTAGTTTTTAATCCATTCTTGTTTCATTTGCTTATACTTGGGGTTTTGTTCTGCTTCACGCCATTTTACATAAAATATGTTTGAGCTGTCATATTTTTTAGCATCGCCTGTGCCGCGTGTTAGCTGCTCATGCTCAGAGTCATATTTTCGCCCCCCTTTATAATTATAATAACGGCGAGCACGAGTGAAACCCATTTGTAAATATTTTCGCGCCATATCGGCGCCAATAAAATCGTTTTGATCTAAATATTTAAGGAATAAGTTATAAATTTTATTACTACTCTCGAGAGCTATTTCTGGTGTTTTAAATTTCCAGAAGGGTAAAATTTCGCTTTTATACGGCTCGCAAAGCAGTACACCTTGCTCGCCTTTACCTACGCGATATTTCTCTGGTTCTTTTCGGTAATCAATATCCTTTGACCAATAGTAAGTGTCTTTATTAAACATGCCCCCCTCAAATTTTATAGAAGAGTGAGCGAAAGCTCACCCTAAGCTTTATTCAATTTTAATTAAATTCCCCTTAGCAGTAATATGAACTGTAGATTTAGGAATAATCTCTCCAGCCAAAATCATCCTTGCAATATTATTTTGTACCTCGCGCTGGATAACTCTCTTCAGTGGTCTTGCGCCATATTTTGGGTCATACCCACGTTCCGCGATTAAATCTAAGGCTTTATCATCATACTTTAACTCTAATTCCTGCGCTTTTAGGGTATCTCTAAGCCTATCAATCTGAATCTGAACGATTTTATTCATATCCTTACGGCTTAGTTGATTAAAGAGTAATATCTCATCAAGCCTATTTAAAAATTCTGGTCTAAATACTGAACGTACTACGTTCATGACTGGCTCTCGGTATTTTTCGATAGGCTCGTCATCTTTCTTCATTAAAAGTATCTCTGAGCCAAGATTTGAGGTAAGAATAATGATTGTATTTCTAAAATCTACAGTTCTGCCCTGGCTATCTGTCAGCCTACCATCATCCAATACTTGTAGTAATATATTAAAAACGTCAGGATGCGCTTTCTCAACCTCATCAAATAAAATCACTTGATAAGGGCGCCTGCGTACGGCCTCAGTTAGTACTCCCCCTTCCTCATAGCCTATATAACCTGGAGGGGCGCCAATAAGCCTAGATACTGCATGTTTTTCCATATACTCTGACATATCAACTCTAAGCAGGGCATTGCGATCATTAAATAAGAATTCAGCTAAAGCTTTAGCAAGTTCAGTTTTACCAACGCCAGTAGGACCTAAGAATAAAAATGAACCAAGCGGTCTATTTTCGTCTTGAAGACCGGTTCTTGCACGCCTTACTGCATCGCTAACAGCTATAACTGCATCTTCTTGACCTACAACATATTTACGTAAATTATCTTCCATATAAAGTAGCTTTTCCTTTTCACTTGAAAGCATTTTATCGACTGGAATTCCTGTAATTCTAGAAACAATGGTTGCAATATCTTCTTCTGTTATGGCTTCTTTAAGTAGATGAGATTTGCCGTCGGCTTGTTCTGCTTCTTGTAATTCTTTCATTAATTTTGGGATAATGCCATATTTTAGCTCACCTGCTCGCGCAAGGTCACTACCGCGTTCTGCTCTTTCAAGCTCCATACGAGCTCTATCTAAATCTTCTTTAAGCTTTTGCGCAAGGTGGATCTTGGATTTTTCAGACTGCCATTTTTCGGTAAGATCAGCTGATTTTGCTTCTAACTTTTCGAGCTCAGCCCTTAAATTCTCTAGCCTTTTTTGCGATCCTGGGTCAGTCTCTTTCTTTAAAGCCTCACACTCAATCTTAATTTGCATGATTTTGCGATCTAGCTCATCTAACTCCTCAGGTTTGCTAGACACCTCAATCTTTAAGCGGCTTGCTGCTTCATCAAGTAAATCAATAGCTTTATCTGGCAGGAATCTGTCTGTTATATATCTATGAGAAAGATTAGCTGCTGCGATAATGGCGCTATCAGAGATTCTAATACCATGATGCACCTCATACTTCTCTTTGATACCACGTAATATAGAAATTGTATCAGCAAGGTTAGGCTCATTTACATATACTGGCTGGAAACGTCTAGCAAGCGCGGCGTCTTTTTCAATATATTTGCGGTACTCATCTAGAGTGGTTGCGCCTATACAGTGTAGCTCGCCTCTTGCAAGCATTGGCTTAAGTAAGTTAGATGCATCCATTGCTCCTTCGGTTTTTCCTGCGCCAACAAGTAGGTGGATCTCATCTATGAACAATATGATTTCCCCGCTGGACTCTTTTATCTCATGTAGCACTGCTTTCAAACGTTCTTCAAATTCACCGCGGAATTTAGCGCCAGCAATCAGTGCTCCCATATCAAGTTCAATAAGCTTACATCCCATCAAAGCTTCAGGGATATCACCTGCAACAATACGCTGCGCAAGACCCTCTACGATAGCAGTTTTACCAACTCCAGGTTCGCCAATAAGTACAGGGTTATTCTTAGTTCTTCTCGACAAGACTTGAATTGCGCGGCGAATTTCTTCATCGCGTCCTATAACAGGATCGAGTTTACCTGATAACGCAAGCTCGGTTACATCTCGACCGTATTTTTTTAAAGCTTCATAGGTGCTTTCTGCCGACTCAGTATCAGCGGTTTTACCTTTTCGCATTTCTGTAATAGCTGCAGCAACCTTGCGAGAGTCAATCTTGAACTCTTTTAAAATATCACCCGTAACACCAGAATCGAATGTTAATGCCTCAAATATACGCTCAACAGTAATAAAACTATCCCCGTTATTTTTAGCAAGATCTGTTGCTTGTTGTAAGGCTTTTGCTGTATCACTCGCCATATAAAGCTGGCCACCACCGTGGATTTGCACTTGAGGCAAGCGGTTAAGCTCTTTATTTACTTTCTCTTCAAGAGCTGAAAGTTTTACATTGAATTTACTTAATAGACTTTGCAGGATACTATCTTCCTCGGTAACCAAGGCTTTCAATATATGCAGAGGTGTTAAATGTTGATGATTACTTTTAATCGCTTCGTTCTGAGCGCTTGTAATAATGTTACGCGACTTTTCAGTAAATTTATCTATATTCATAAATATATCCTTTTTAACCTATATATTTAAGATATAATATTTAAACCAATTTTATCAACCCTATTAAATTTTTATTTTCGAGATTCACTGAAATTAGAACCAAGTTTAGCTGGAATAAAATTACTTAATCCCCCAGCGATTATGGAACCAAAACCATTGAGTAGGGTATTCTCTGACCCATTTTTCTAAAATTTGGTTGATTTTTTCTATAATGCTATATACATCCTTCTCTGTATTGCCAGTATTCTTAACTTTTATTTCAGGATGGATAATTGCTTTGAATTTTGAGCAATGCCCAAGTCGAATCACTTGCGCAGGAATCAATTTGTAATTGAATTGCAGTGCTAAGCGAGCTATCGCATCAGCAGTCATAGCAGGCCTTCCCATGAAAGGTACTTCTATCCCTTGATTCATGCGCTGATCAACTAGCATTATGATAGGACGCTTTGCCCGAAGAGACTTTATAAGGTCTTTTAAACCTTGCGGGCCTTTTTCAATTAAATGAATGTTTTTTCGAAGTCTTGTTGCCCTAATTACTTTATCTACGTAAGGATTATTAGCCTTTCTATAAACTACGCTCAATTCTATTCCAATATTCGACATCTGGCTCAGCATAAGATCCCAATTAGCAAAATGTCCTGTAAATAAGATAAAAGGCTCTTTGCTTTTACAAAGCTCATATAATGGTTCAAAATTCTCTAATTGTACGATGTTAGATAATTCTTGATCTGAAAGCTTCTCAAGATGCGCAAACTCACCGATGAAGCGACCGAAATTATCCCAAATCTCTTGCAGCATAAAATCAATTTTTTTATCGGATTTTTCCAGTCCCACATATTTAATATTCCGCCTTGCTAGATGGGATACAGGAAGTAATGGTCCAAGTTTCTTTGCGAAAAAAGCACAGATAGTTGCAGCTCGCTCTAAACTATATAATTGTAGAAATTTAAATAAAGCAATGAATATTGTGTACTCAATTAAGTATCTTGCTTTTTTTAAGTATGGTTTCATTTAACATTCCTTCTAACGTACTTTCTTCATGTATTTCAAGGCTAACTTCTAAATATTTGATTTTCTGCTGCCAAATTTTTGGTAATTTTACCCAGTCTTTTTCGGTAGTAATGAGGTTTGCGCCTAATTTTAGGGCAATATTATTAAGCTCCTCTAAATCTTCGATTGAATAAATATAGTGGTCAGGGAAATCATGTTTACTGATGATCCTTACCCCATATTCTTTTAAGGTAAGGTAGAATTTTTCAGGATTTCCAATCCCAGCAAACGCTATATACGATTCTGTAGAGGTTAGTATAAATTCTTTTTTTGGAATAATTTTAGCATTGAATAATGGAATTTTAATGTGCTGTTTGATATTTAATAAATCTTGACCAATTAATATAGCGCAGTCAGCCTTAGTATTGATGGCGCAAACTCTTTCTCTAAGAGGACCTGCAGGCAGTAGTCTATGGTTGCCAAACCCTCTAAGCCCATCAATCATCACAACTGAAAAATCTTTTATTATCTTATGATTTTGCATAGCGTCATCAAATATAGCTATTTCGAACCTATTACTCTCAATAATTTTTACTAGCTGCAATGTATCCTGGTAAATTATTACTGGAAAATATTTAGCAAGCATGAATGCTTCATCACCAGTTTGTTTAATATCATCTAATTTTATATCGATCAATCTAGTATCACTTGAGTTTCTACCATAACCTTTAGTTGCTATACAAACCCTCTTTCCATGCTTAGTTAATAGTCTAGCAAGGTAGAGCGTCATTTGGGTTTTACCGGTACCTCCTATATTGATATTTCCAACGGATATTACGGGGATAGGAAGTCTTACTGGTTTACTTAAGATTTCTTTTAAACGAGCTATTAGGTAATATAAACCAGCGATAGGAATAAGTAGAATACTAATAAAAGAGTTTTTTGATTGCCAGAAACCTGGATAACTTAATTTAAACATACTAATTTTAGGGGATGTATTGTGTTATTAACTTTAAGTATTCTTCTAAAACTTTTCGATGCTCCTTAATAATTTTTGCAGCATTCATGGAGTAGGTTTTTGTTTCCTTGATATTATTGGGATCAAGTAAAAACTGAAGGCTTTTGACTAAGTCTGCAGTACTGGTAATCTGTATAACTGCGCCATTTTTTAAAAACTCTTCAGCAATTTCCTTAAAGTTTGACATATTAGGGCCAACAATGATAGGCTTATTAAAATTAGCAGCTTCAATAGGATTATGCCCGCCATTTGCAAAAGAGCCACCAATAAAGATAGCAGAAGCTAAGCTATAAAATAAATTCATTTCTCCTAAGGTATTAGCTAAGTAAATATCTGTATCAGCCTTAATAGATTCAAGGTTAGTACGGCAAACAAATTTTATTGGATGCACCAACATTCGATCAATGATAATTGAAGTTCTTACAGGATGGCGCGGAGCTAAGATTGTAAGTAAATTAGGGAATATCTTTTTTAGTGCTAAATGAGTTTTATAGATTGGTTCCTCATCAGCTTGGTGAGTGCTTGCTGCAAGCCAAACAGTTCTATCTTTGATTTGTGCATATAATTTATCATATTCATATTGATCAAATGAGGTATTTATATTAGCATATTTTATATTACCAGCATTTTTCAGCTTCTGAGCGCCTAATGCTCTATATTTATCTAGGTCTTGTTTGCTCTGGGTAATTATTAAACTAAATTGGCTGAGCAGACTGGAGGCAAGAGACTTCAGTATGCTCCATTTCTTAAACGAGCGATCTGACATGCGCGCATTTAATAGTAATAAAGGACAGGTTTTAGCAGTTTCGATAAGCAAATTAGGCCATAATTCAGATTCAATAAATATTGCTAAATCTGGTTGCCAATGATTTAAGAACCTACGAACGCAGAAGTAGCTATCAACAACAATATACTGATGTACTACAGAAGCTGGGAGTCTATCAACTATTACCTTTGTAGAGCTAACAGTGCCAGTAGTTAAAAGTATAGTAATTTTAGGGTTGGCTGCTGTTAATCTTTCGATCAAGGGAAGTGCGGATAAAGATTCGCCAACGCTTGCTGCGTGAATCCATATCATGTAGCCTTCTACTCTTTTAATAGCAGCTAAGCCGAACCGCTCTCTAAAACGAGTTTTATCTTCTTTACCAACTATTTTTCTTACCTGTATGATTATATATATTACAGGAAAGGCTATAATAGTTAATATTCTATAAAAGGTTAAAAGCATTCTATTTTATAGTTAAGTTCCTTGCAATCTCATTTAACACGTTTATTCTCTTTTCAAGAGTATCATTCAGTGTTTCGGCATCGGTATCTTTCGTGACCTCTATTGGCCGGTCAATAACAATAGTGCCCTTAGCAAATGGTAATGGAAATATAAACTTATCCCAACTTTTAAACTGTATATATCTCGAAATATAACTGCCAGTTGGAATTATTGTCGCATCTGACAATTTTGCTGCACTTACAAGGTTACTATTAATCTTATAAATAGGTCCTCTAGGGCCGTCAGGTGTGATACCTACGTTATCTCCGTTTTTTAACGCTTTAATTACTTGCTTTAACGCAAAAAAGGCATTTCTATTAGTTGAGCCCTGAATAATTTTAAGCGAGAAAAACCTTAGAATCCATGCAATAATCATGCCATCAGGATGGTTGGATGCGAGTGCATGAAAATTTCTTATATTTTTTAACATATATGGCATAAGAGCGATTCTATTATGCCATGCTAAAATTATAGTTTGTTTAAATCTAGGTAGAGTAATTAAATTACCATCTGGAGATGTAAATTTCCATCTAGTAGTTAAATATACAAACCTTAAATACAGCATTAGGAAAAAAGCTAAAATAATGCGTAATAAGATATTATTAAACAACAATCTTTTCACACTGCCTTTCCGTCGTTTAAGTTAATTTTTCGCATGCTTTCCTTATTCTTGTGCAAGCATCTGCAAGTTGTTGTTCGGAGGTGGCATATGATATTCGAAAGTAACCAGCAAGGCCGAAAGCGCTTCCAGGCACTACAGCAACGTTAGCTGCCTCAAGCAAATATCTTGAAAATTCAATGTCATTGGTTATTATTTCACCAGCTTGGGATTTTTTGCCAAATATTCCCTTACAAGATGGGAAAACATAAAAAGCCCCTTCTGGTGTATTGCAGCTAATACCATCGATCTCTGTTAGCATTGATATTACTAGATCACGTTTACGCTTAAAACCCACCTTATTTGGTTCAATAAAGTCTTGGGGGCCATTCAATGCTTCAACGGCTGCTTTTTGGGCTATTGAGCAAGGATTGGAAGTGCTTTGCGATTGAATGATAGTCATATTTTTAATAAGCTCTTTTGGGCCTGCGCCATATCCTATTCTCCAGCCTGTCATAGAATATGATTTTGATAAACCATTTACTATTAATGTACGTTCTTGCAATTTTGGTTCTACTTGAGCGATGTTTGTAAATTTAAAATCCTCATAGACTATATGTTCATAAATATCATCTGACATTATGTAAACATGAGAATGTTTTATAAGTACTTTAGCAAGTTCAGCTAGCTCTTCTTCTGTGTAAGCCGCTCCTGTTGGGTTAGATGGAGAGTTTATAATTAGCCATTTTGTTTTCGGGGTAATAGCCTCTTCAAGAAGGTTGGCGGTTAATTTGAAGTTAGTTTCAATTTCACATTCAACGAATTTTGGCCTGCCTCCTGCAAGTAAAGTCATATCAGGATAAGATACCCAGTAAGGTGAAGGTATGATAACTTCATCACCTTCGTCTAAAGTTGCCATTAAGGCATTATAGATAACTTGTTTACCGCCGGTGCTAACCATTATTTGGTCAAGCTCGTATTTAAGATTATTTTCTCGAATGAATTTATCTTTGATAGCTGTTTTTAGCTCTTTAATTCCTTCAACAGCTGTATATTTTGTGAATCCATCCTTAATTGCTTGAATGGCGGCTTCTTTAATGTTGTTCGGAGTATCAAAATCAGGTTCACCTGCCCCAAGTGAAATTACATCGATTCCAGCTAATTTAAGTTCTGCTGCTTTAGCATTAACAGCAAGTGTAGGAGAAGGTTTTATGGATTGCATTCTTTGGGCAATTAGTGGCATATTTAGACACCTTATTTATAATATATAGTTAATATTAAATCTCAAGTTGATATCTTACGAATTATATGGAAACATTGTCGCAAAATCAAACTTTATAATCCTTTATTTTACATTTTCTAATCAGTGATAACATATGAAACTAACCAACCTAAAAAATAATGCGCTACAAAAATACAATGGTTTAAAAATCTATTTTAGGAAAATCTTAATACAATTCATTGACTTTGTTACAGAAAAGTATTTTGCCGGAGCTAGATGGTTTATAGTGGCTAGAGAGAAGATGACGGATCTTAGAGCGACGAATCTTGATCTTGCCAATTTTCATTTGCAGAATGGTAATTTAAATGATGCAATATTTAGACTTAAGCTGGTTGATAAGTTTTTCACTTCTGGGGATTCAAGGGCAAAATTTCTACTTGGCTGGTGCTATCTAATTAAGCAAGACTTTAAAAATGCACAGACTTATTTTGAAGCCACTAAAGAACCTGAAGCTAAAGACGTCATATATTTTATAAAAAGTGAAGATCTTACGCAGATTCCTAGTAATATTTTAATACAATATTATGAATTTTGGGCGGATAAAATTGATGAAGAGCTTTCAAGTAGCGAAAATATTATACTTAAAAGATTTTTAGAAATACAAACCCCATTATTAGATTCGTTGAAAGACGATGCTAAAATTCTTGAACTTGGTTGTAAGACGGGAGTGATTGGAGAGAAAATTTCAGCTATAATGAATAAGAATTATTTACTCGAAGCTGTGGAGATTTCACAGCGTATGTGCAGGATGGCACGTAATAGAAATTACGTAAGCAGAAGCTTCTACGCCAAGGTTAATTGTCAAAATATTGAGGAATATCTCAAAACAGTCGAAGGTAAATTTGATTATGTAATTGCTTATAACAGCTTCAATACAAATAAAAACTTTGCTCCATTGCTTAAACAATTAAAGAAAAAGATGCCGAAAGCGCAAATAATACTATGTTTAAAGCTATCTCAGGGGAAAGATGTAGATTTTGATAGAAGTAAATTTAATTTCGTGTATGATACAAAATTTATTGAGGCTGAAATTGAATCGGTTGGCTTAAAAATTAGTACTATAGAAAATATTCAAGATGATTCTTCTGAAGAATATTATGTAGTATTATGCTCTTAAAGCTTATTTATTGAAAACTTTAAGAAAAATGATGGTCTACTTTCAAATCTATCAATGAATAATCTGTGATTAGATGCTTGAGCAGATTACTATTATAATTAATAGAGAAAATATTATGAATATAATTAAAAAGTTTAGCTTATTTCTGTTACTGATAACTTTTACTAAAGCAAGTGTATTTGCCCAATATACAAAGTCAGAAGACTTTGAAACTACTAATTACCCAAATTACGATCTTGATGCCGAAGAATGTATGGAGATCAACGATCCTTACGAAGGGTTTAATAGAAAAGTTTTTGTATTCAACTCATTCTTAGATTACGTTCTGTTAAAGCCGGTAGCTAAAAGCTATAAAATTCTTGTTCCTGATTTTGCAAAAGATAGAGTGGGTAGTTTCTTAAGTAATCTAACTGAACCTGTTACTGTAGTAAATAATGTGCTGCAGCTGCGTGCAAGAGATACTGTAAAAAGCATTTGGCGATTCGTTATAAATACAACAGTAGGTATTGGCGGGACCTTTGATGTTGCGTCTAAACTAGGTATAAAGAGCGATCCTCAAACTTTTGGTAGTACGCTTGCAAGATATGGTGTTAAACCAGGCCCTTACTTAATTTTACCGTTCTTCGGCTCGACAAATGGAAGAGATGTAACAGATATTTTTGTACTTAGCAGCATAGATCCTGTTAAATATAATATGAATAAATATCAGAAGAATGGTTATACTGCTGCTTCTATGATTCACAAACGTTCGGAAATTTTAGAAATTACTGATGCGATAGCTCGTGAATCAGCTGATCCATATGCCGCTATTAGAAGTTTGGTTCATCAGAAGAGGGAGCACGGGCTCCGTTACCCTGAGAAACTAAAGGGTAAATGTGCAAGACCATAATTAAAACTTCAGGTTAACCATGCTTACCCTGGCGTGGTTAACTCCTCTCACTCATTTCGATACAAGTAATCATAACAACCCCATCTTTTTTAAGCTTTCTATTATTTAAATATCTCTAGCTATATATTTACTTTTTATTTACTATTTTATGGCATAAATTTTGCATTAAGGAAATCTGCAAAATAAACTAAAGAAATATTATGGGACTTATAAATCTTGGTAGTATAACGAATATCGGCGGGAAAAACGTTTCAAGCGGTCTTGCTTCAGGCATGGATACAAAGTCTTTAGTAGAAAAGCAGATGGAGGTTAAGAAGAAGCCAATAGAAGACAAGGAAGAGCAAGTAAAGCTTAATACTAATAAGATTAATGCTTACACCCAAATGAAGACTCTTCTAAAAGACTTGCAGCTTAAAGCTAAAGCCTTGCATAACCCTCCAAGTCCTTTAGATTACGCTGAGAATGTATTTAACCTTAGAAAAGTTGAAGGCACCACCAATGAGCAAGAATCCTGGGAGAAATATATTAAAATTGACGCAAAAGCTGGAGCTACTCTCGCTAGTCATAAAATTACTATCAAAAAATTAGCAGTAGAGAAAGTAGAGCAGTTTGGTGCTAGCGGAGCGACTCTTGCAACGCAAGTAGGGTTTTCCTCTCGTACTGCATCTGTAACCAAGGCAGCACCAGCGGCTGGAGAGTTTAAAGCAGGAACTTTTAAAATTAATAACGTTGATGTGACGTTAGCTGATGGCGATTCATTAGACACTATCACAAATAAAATTAATTACCTTACTTCGCAAACAAACGTAAGAGCGGAGGTTTTTACAGCTAGTAGTACGGATTTTAGATTGAGATTGATATCTACTAAGACTGGAACTGGTAGCGACTACGAATACACAATTACCGATGCTTCTTCAATACTCGGAAATCTCGGGAAAGCAACTGTAAAAGCAGCGACTGATGCAGAGTTCCAATTTGATGGGATGGATCTAACAAGGAAAAGTAATACAATTGACGATGTAATAGACAAGATTAAATTTACCTTACTTGCTCCAAATACCAACACTGATCCATTAGATCAAAATTATAAATATATTAATTTTTCATTGGATAAAGATAAAGACAGCATTAAGGACGCGATTGGCCAGTTCATTATAGCTTATAACGATTTTATGCAATTTGCAGCGAAGCAGCAGGAGCGTGAAGAAGATAAAAGTTTTAAAGAAACAGCTTACTTAGGTGGTGATTCAATGTTTAAAAGATCACTATCTGTTTTAAAAAATGCTCTTAGCTATACTGTCAAAGGTATTGATTCTACCAAATTAAATAACTTGGCTGGAATAGGTTTAAGATTTTATACTGTCCCTGCTAATGAAAAAGATAATATAGTGGCTGCTCCTGATTCGCTAGAGCTTAAAGATGAAAAACTTTTTTATGAAAAACTTGATAATAACTTGGATGAAATACAAAAGCTTTTTGAATTCACTTTCATCGGCCCAGGGAATAAAATTATGCCTAGAGAGAGGAAGGCTCTGTTAGATGTTAATAATATTACTTTGAAAATTAAAACAGATGGCTTGCCCGCAACCGATGGATCAGATACTTTTGATACGAATGAGAAAGTCGCGATTATGTATACTGATACAAGCAATGTTGTCCAAACTCAGTATGCTGACTTCAAAGCAGATAACGATGCTACTTCCGGTAACCTAAAAGGCGTAATCACTGGTAGGGCTGGAACTGTTATTGAAGGTTTTAGCCTCTATTATCTTGGTAATAGTACATTGGCCCTTGAAACTATTGCTTTAGAATTTACTCAAGGTTTTGCTGATATGGCATTCTTGTCAATTGATAAGTATGCCTCTTACGATGGATTAATCAATGAAGAAATAAAAATTTTAGTTGAGAAGAACGCAAAAGATAAATTAGATATAGAAAGAAAAACCGTTGCCCTTGATAAAGAGCGAGAAATGATTTTGCAAAAATACGGAAGGCTTGAGCAAACTATCGCAGCAGCTAATAGGACTTTAATGTTCATAGATGCTTATACAAATGCAAATAATAATCGTCAGAAATAATAATTAAAGGAAAATATGTTTATTAAAGATGCCGCTTCTAAATATCAAACCGCGATTGAGCATAATAGTAGCAAAACAAAGCAAGTAGTAATGTTATATGAAGGTATAATTAAATTTTTAAATAATGCTAAAATTGCTATAAAAAATAACTCAATAGAAGAACGTTTTAACAATATAGAGAAGGCTATTGAGATTATCAATGGCTTACAACTTTGCCTTGATTTAGAAAATGGTGGAGAAGTAGCTACCGAGCTTAATAAATTCTATAATACTATGATTACTAGACTAAATTTTGTCAATATTAGGCATGAGAGTGAAGAATCAGTTGAGAAGATTATTCAGCAATTTAGACCATTAAAAGAAGCTTGGGAAGAAATTGATAAGCAATATAATACAAGTCAAGCAAATCAACCGAATGCCGCTGAAAAGCCAAATCCAGACCAAGGTTTAGAAGTAAGTATTTAGTTGTTTAAGCAATTATATCAGGATAAAGACGGCTTTTAAGGTGAATTATTTTGTCTTTTAGCCAAAGTTTTCTTTTTTTAAAACGCTGTAGGGTCAGTTGATCAAAGGCGCTTAGCTGCTCTTCATCGTCTAAAAGTTGATTAAGCTCAGCATGTTCTTGCTCATATGCGCGGAGTTCATTGATCATTTTATCATAATCATTATCCATAAACCTAAAGTAATAATTAGCTTTAGCAAGATTGTATAGCATATTTAATTCATAATTGCAGCTAAAAAATAAACGATGTTAATTAGGATTTGTAGCAAAATTATAGGCTAAAGCATATTACCCTTCTAATAAATAGATTAGACTTAGTCTATTGATATGATACTAAGTCTAATAGTTATAGCTTATAAGCTATTTTCTTCGGTGGATTCAGCCATTAGTACTGGATGATAATTCAAAATGCTGTCAAGGGTACTTAAACTATTAGGTAGATCTTCGAGATTATCAACCGAAAGTTCAATTACTGCATTTTTATTCAGCCCTAAAATAGGCTTTAATTCTTCAGGGATCTGTGTGGTATTTGCCGTCTCTGCAATCTTTACTAGATTATTGATATGGCCTAAATCAGCTAAAGATAGCGTCTTTTCATTTTCACTCGCTGAATGTTTTGGGGCGATGTGTAGCTCTAAATTATTAGGATTAATGATTGAAACAATCTTGTTCAATGAGAAGCTTAGGTCTGAAGTGCTAAAATTAGCATCTTTACAGAAAGAAAGCCTATCACCAAGCATAACTAAATTAGAATTATCGGCCATTGAAATGGAATTACCATAAAATGTTTCATTGTAATTTATGAACAAACTAGAATTCTTTTCTAGTTTAAGACTTATCATCTCATCTGCTAAATATATACCTCGAGCATCCTTGTTAAGCGCAATATCTACGCCTAAGTCGAAGCATATGATATGCCCGTTTAATGGATGTATCTCTTTATCTTTACCATGAGAGAATTTAATTCTAGGCTGCTCATCCTTATTAGCGATGATTTCGTAATTACTAATATCGTCAGCATACTCTAGTTTAACTTTATTATTTAAGCCTAGCTGTGTTATATTCGTGTACATCCAGAACTTATATGCACCATGTCGATGTATTGATATATAGTCTACAGGTATAATTGTATCAGATGTTTCTAAATTATTATTCTCGATTGTTATATTTTCGTTTTGCATAGTCTTATATATTTTTTGTTATTTTTATAAATAATAAAGGAATTTTTACTAAATAACAAAGGAATTTATAAAAAAAAAGCCTTGAGAAATTCAAGGCTTTTTTAAACTTAAATAAAGGGATATTAGATCTTTACCTTCCCCAAACGTAGACAAAGGCAAAAAGGAACAACCAGACTACGTCAACGAAATGCCAGTACCAAGCAGCAAATTCAAACCCTAAATGCCCTTTTCCAGCAGCGAAATGTCCTTTAACTGCTCTAAAATAGCACACAGCTAAAAATATAGTTCCAATAATGACGTGAGCGCCATGGAAACCTGTAGCCATATAGAAGTTTGAAGCATATACACCATCTGTAAAGCTGAAAGCTGCGTGATGATACTCAAATGCTTGCATTGCTGAGAAAAATAAGCCAAGGAATACGGTATAAGCTAGGGCTTCTGTTGCATCTTTTTGGTTATTTTCAAGTATTGCATAATGTGCCCATGTAACAGTAGTACCAGATAATAGTAAGATTAATGTATTCATGAAAGGTAAGTGCCATGGGTCAAAAGTTTCAATCCCAGCTGGAGGCCATATTCCTTCTGATTTTACCCAAACACCATCAAGTATACCGACAGGCGCTAAACTAAACTTGAAGAATGATGAAAAGAAAACAGCAAAAAACATAACTTCAGAGAGAATGAATAAAGCCATGCCCATACGAAGTCCATGCCTTACTGGTTCGGTATGGGCTTTATCAACTACTCCTTCTTTGATAACATCGCTCCACCAGCCGTAACAGCAGTAAACAACTGCAGCTAAAGAGGCACCGAATAAAGGCCAGGCAAAGCTATAATGGTGCATTATCATTACTATGCCAATTGCTAAAAATAATAAAGCAAAAGACGTAAATATTGGCCACGGGCTTAATTCTACAAGATGAAATGGGTGGTTTTTAGCTTCCATTTTTAACTCCAAAATTTTCCAATAAAATTGTATTAAGTTTTTAAGTTATTATATTTTTCTAATTCCAGTAATATAAACTAGCCTTAGGGTAATTATTAAATGTTCAAATTAATACTTAAATATTATACTTTTAAATCAATAATTTAAACTTAATTTTGCTTAGGGTTGCTTCTTATCTTAAAAAAAGTATAAGATAGCGTGATTGTATCCACGTCGCTTAAATTATTATCCTCTTCTATAGCAGGATCTATAAAAAAAGAAACAGGCATATTTACTTTTTCACCAGCTTTTAGCAATTGCTCTTCAAAGCAAAAGCAATGAATCTTATTAAAATAGCTACCAGCTTTATGCGGCGTTACATTATATACTGACATACCAACTATATCCTCATTTGAATAATTTTCTGCTGAGTAGAAGGCTAGAGCATTTTCTCCAGTTAAGACTTTAAATTGAATTTGCTCAGCTTTAAAATTCCATGGTAGGTCAGAGTTAACATTAGCGTCAAACCTTACTGTTATGGTTCGCTTTCCTTTCCGGCCAGCGCTGATCGGTGTATCTTTTACAGTACCACCATAGCCAGTCACCTTACAGAATAAGCTATATAAAGGTACGCTTGCAAATGAAAGTAATACCATGCTAATTACTATTGCGAGAAGAGATAGAGCAAGGTTAGTGTTTTTCGCTTGCATAAATAACTATTTATATTTTATAAAAGTGCGCCAAACTTTATCATAGAAGCAAAGAAAAATAAGGCAACAAGCCCGATTAAACAAGCTAGGAGGGCATAATTTTTCTGCGTCATTTTTTTATGTTTTGGTGAAAAAGGCATAGTACTATCTAGTAATATTATCAATAACTAAAGTTACAAAAATAAGAAATAGGTAGATTATAGAAAACCCGAATACCTTTGGGGCAATAGTATTTTTCTTATCTTTAAATAATAGAATTGTGTAATAAAGGAAAATTCCTCCAAGCACGAGAGCTGATAAAAAGTAAAAAGAGCCGCTCATATCGAAATAGCATGGAGCAAGGCTCATTATTATCATTAAAATAGTATATAATATAATTTGCTGCTTTGTATGCTCATCTCCCTTCACTACTGGAAGCATAGGAATATTACCTTTCTTATAATCACTAATCTTATAAAGTGACAACGCCCAAGTATGAGGAGGAGTCCAAGTAAATATTATCATAAATAAGATAATAGATTCAATAGCAATATTACCAGTTACCGCTGACCAGCCGATCATAGGCGGGAAAGCACCTGATGCACCACCAATTACAACATTTTGTACGCTATTTCTTTTAAGCCAAATTGTATAAACAAAAACATAAAATAATATAGCCATTAAAAGTAGTAAGCTTGATATCAGGTTAACGCATACCGCCATAATTACAATAGATACGAACCCTAATACAATGCCGAAATCTCGTGCACTTTCTGCGGGGATTTTACCTGTTACTGTTGGCCGGTTTTTAGTACGCTCCATCACTGAGTCAATATCAGTGTCGTACCACATATTAATAGCACCTGCAGCTCCGCTTGCCATAGCGATGCAAAGTACGGCTATAAATCCTATAAAAGGGTGGATGTTGCCTGGAGCAACAAGGAGGCCAGCAAGTCCACTAAATACCACAAGAGACATAACTCTTGGTTTAAGAAGAGTTATGTAATCTTTGAGAGTTGATTCTTGAGTAGGTATGTTTAAAGCCTGTTCTACTAGAGCCATTATAATACTATTTAATTTTAGGTTGCTCATTAAAACAATGATATGGTGGTGGAGAGGAAAGAGTCCACTCTAGGGTATCAGCACCCTCGCCCCATGGGTTATTACCGCATTTTTTCCCATATTTTAACGTATAAAATATTACAAATATAAAGAAAAATGCTGCAAACATAGAAATTATGGAACCGACTGATGATACATAATTCCAACCAGCAAAAGCTTCTGGGTAATCAGGAATCCTTCTTGGCATACCCGCTATTCCTAAAAAATGCTGTGGGAAGAATGTAAGGTTTACCCCGATGAATGTAAGCCAGAAATGAATTTTACCAAGAATTTCTGGGTATTGTCTACCAGAAATTTTACCAAACCAGTAGTAAAAGCCAGCAAAGGCTGTAAATAATGCACCAAGTGACATTGTATAATGGAAATGCGCAACAACATAATAAGTATCATGCAATACTCTATCAATTGCCGCATTCGAAAGTATAACTCCAGTCACACCACCAACAGTAAATAAGAAGATAAATCCAAGACAATATAGCATTGGAGTTTTGAACTCTATCGACCCACCCCACATAGTTGCGATCCAACTAAATATCTTAATACCAGTAGGAACTGCAATAACCATTGTTGCAGCCGTAAAATAAGCTAGCACATTTACAGATAAACCGACTGTGAACATATGATGTGCCCACACAACTGAACCAAGGACCCCAATAATCACCATAGCTCCGACCATGCCAAGATAGCCAAAAACTGGTTTACGTGAGAAGGTAGAAATCACTTGGCTGATTATACCAAAGCCAGGAAGAATAATAATGTAAACTTCAGGATGGCCAAAGAACCAGAATAAATGCTGGAATAAAAGTGGGTCGCCACCACCGGCTGGTTTGAAGAAAGAAGCATCAAAATTTCTATCAACAAGTAGCATAGTTATTGTTCCACCAAGTACTGGAAGTACAAGAACAAGTAAAAACGCTGTAACTAGGATTGACCAAACAAAAAGTGGCATTTGTAATAATCCCATGCCAGGAGCCCGCATATTAAATATAGTTACAATTAAATTAATAGCGCCAAGAATAGAGGAAATACCAGCTAGATGCAGTGGCGGATATAAAGTCCAACCCGTACCAGCGCCTCCATCGACAAAGGACGAGAGTATAAGTAGTAATAATGAAGGGATAAGTAGCCAAAAGCTAATATTATTAAGTCTTGGGAAAGCCATATCTGGCGCCCCAATCATAAGAGGTACAAACCAGTTACCAAACCCACCAAACAGTCCTGGCATAATCATGAAAAATACCATTATAAGGGCATGGGCTGTTATTAGAACATTGAACAGCTGATGGTTGCCGCCAAGTATCTGCGGGCCAGGAGCAACTAGTTCAAGCCTAAATGCGAGAGAGAAGAGTCCGCCAATAATGCCTGAAGATATTGCAAGGATAAGATACATTGTACCTATGTCCTTATGGTTAGTAGAAAGTAACCATCTCCTCCATCCTTTAGGTGTATCATGAGCATGATCACTGTTGCGTGCTTCATCTGTTAAATGTACGTCTTGTGCCATATTATTACCATTAAATATTTTGCTTTTTGGTATTATATAAATTCTTTCAGCTTAACTTAGCAGTGATAAATTCTTGAATCAATGAAATTATTACCACCTAATAAAAAAGCTAATATTATTGATGCTCCAAAGTTTAAAGTAATCTAATTAAACTTCTTTTGTGCATTTTTAGTCCACTCATCAAATTCTTCGCGAGAAACAACCTCAACTGCGATCGGCATAAAACCATGATCAACGCCACAAAGTTCTGAGCATTGGCCATAATATACGCCGGGTTTTGTAACTTTTACCCAAGTCTCATTGACTCTACCTGGAACAGCATCGGTTTTTAAACCAAAAGCAGGAACAGCAAAACTATGTATTACATCCCCTGCAGTTATTAAAAACCTAACCGTAGTATTTACAGGGATAACAACTCTATTGTCAACTTCAAGTAACCTAATTTGGTTTTCTTTGAGATCTTTATCGCGAATCATGTAGCTATCATACTCAAAATTACCATGATCAGGATATTGATAATGCCAGTACCATTGATAGCCTACTACTTTAACAGTCATCTCTGCATTTTCTATCTTCTCGACATAATATAAGGTTCTAAAAGTAGGAACTGCAATTATCATAAGGATAATTACAGGTATAATCGTCCAAATAATTTCAAGTTTTACATTATGAGAGAATTTTTGTGGTATAGGGTTCCTTTTAGCGCTGAATTTATAACAAACATAGGCAAGGAGCGCCATAACAAATATCACAATTGCAGTCATTGCATACATAAGCTGGTTATGCAAATCAACGATTCTCTCCATGACGGGACTTACTGCATTTTGGAAAGTTACTTGCCAAGGGCGAGGAAAATCCGCTGCACTAATTTGTGAATAAAGAATCATTGAAAGCAAAAAGAATATTTTTCTCATAATTTTCTAGATTTTATAAGGGTTCTAAATAAAGATGCATAATACACTAAATTTTACCAGGCACAATAGAATATATAATCAAATTATTGCAAAAATTGATTATAAAGTTGCAAAACTTGGTATTAAAGTTACTATAAGCGTTTTAAAGCTATTTTAGTTCTATGTTTTACATTTCATGGCCTAGCGATTCTTACCTAACCACTAAAATCAAGGCATGTTTAGTGTTATTTATTCGAAATACTTACTAGGATTTTAAACCATAGAAATTTTTGAATTTCGAGAAGGTAAACTGCCTAAATAGCTTTTGCTCTTTTATTTTTGACATTTAATAAAATATTGTTAGAAATACTAAAAAAATTAAAGAAAATTTATTATGCCAGAAAGTAAAAAGTTACAAGAAATATTAGAAAAGTTAGGCTTCAAGTCTGTGGATGAAATTAACGATAAAGGTGAGGGGCCTTTGTATAAGGCTGTACTATTTAATAATAAGCAAGCGACTAAAATTCTTTTAGAGCATGGAGCAAATCCCAACTTTGAACTCGGCAGCAGTACTCTCCTCAGCCTTGCTATTGAAAGAGAAAAGTACAATTCTATCGATCTTTTATTAAAGTATGGCGCTGAAATAACTCCGAAGGAAGGCGGAGAATGCTTGATGCACATATATAAAAATAGTAGTAAGATTTATGATTTTAATATTAAGAGCTTTAAACAAGGGTTTGTTGTGGGGGTCTCAGGCTACCCAGAATTAGAAGCTATAAAGCTATTACTAGAACATAATGCAAATACAAAATCTTTAGAAGGTGAAAAGAGATTTATGCGATATGGTAGTGAATATCGCTGGGACGTAAATGATAGTGACTTTCTAGTATTTTCACGTCTCTTTAGGGTAAGTACCTTTTTAAAAACATCTCCAGAAGCTGCTAATGTTAATCTGTCTAGTCTATATAATCTATATGACGAACTTTATAAAAATATTTTTATAAAAGCATTATCAAATCAGCTTGTTAAGGGAACGTCAGGTGTTTGCGTGGATAACGTGATTAAAGCAATAGAGTATATAGAGCCTGATGTAGATTTTTACGAAAAAATTTATAAAGCAAATAATTATAATTTTTTGGAAACCTTAGACTTTATCAAAGAATTTAAAGAAATAATAAACCATTTTAACGAGAAAGCCATGGCAAACTTTATAAGGGATTTTCAGCAATATATATCACTTGAGGGGATGCCTAAAGGTTTTAAGTTACTAGGTAATTATATTCAAAATTATGATATAAACAAGAATAGTGATGCAATCAAGAACTCTAAATTAGAGGAACCTATAACTCTACATAAGGACTCTGCAGATAAGCTTAAATCAGTACTTGAAGAGTTCTTTACTCCTGCACCGGAAAAAATTCACGAAGAAATTAGTCTAGAGACTACTTTAATTATTCCAAGCGAAACAGAAGCAAGAAGTCTCACTGGCGAAAATTTTGAATAATTCTTGTAATACAGTGTAACTCATACTTTCTGGCAATATACTTTATGCTGCCTGCTTTGAAAATTCGTAGTCATGCTTCGAGTTTTCAAGGTACGGGCTTAAAAGGTAAACATACTAACGGAAATTCTCTAAGCTAATAACTTCTATATTATCTCCTAATTTAAAATTCTTATCACCAGGATAAATTATAATCAATTTATCAAGCTTTAAATCTTCTAAAGCATATTTCATGGAAGGTGTAATTTTAGGAAAGTCGGTATATTTAAACTCTAATCCTATTTTTTTACCATCTTTAAAAACTAGTAGATCTAATTCAGCTCCGCCATGGGTGGCCCAATAATAACATTCTCCTTTTGGGATATGCCAAGTCTTTAATACTTCTTCTAAGGCGAATCCTTCCCATGAAGCGCCTAGCTTTGGGTGTGCATCTAATGCTTGTTTGTTTCTTAAGCCTAATAAATTATGTAAAATCCCGGAATCGCGGAAATAAATTTTAGGTGATTTAACCTGTCTTTTGCTAATATTTTCAAACCAAGGTTGAAGCGAGCGGATCATGAAAGTTCCTTCTAGTATATCTAGGTAATTCTTGGCTGTATGGTCAGTAATACCAAGGGACCTTCCTATCTCGCTTGCATTAAATATTTGCCCATGATAATTGCTAAGCATCATCCAGAACCGATGGATATTACGAGGCGCAATTTGAAACCCTAGATTAGGTATATCTTGTTCTAGATATGTGCGAATATAAGATTCGCGCCAGAGGTAGCTATCCTCATCAGATTCAGCTAGATAGGATCTAGGGAATCCACCTCTAATCCATAAATTTTTAATCTCATTAACTTCTGATAAGCTAAAGGGCGTAAGTTCTATATAGGATATACGGCCTGCTAATGTTTCTGAGGATTGTTTAATAAGTTCACGAGAAGCGCTGCCTAATATTAGAAACTTTGCATCGATAGAATCAGCCAAAACTCTTAATATAGGAAATAATTCTGGTCTTCTTTGGATTTCGTCTATTATAATTAAACCCTTTAAATCCTGGAGAGCAAGTAATGGATTATCTAATCTTGCTAAATCAATAGGATTCTCTAGATCGAATATATTTATTTCAGCATCGTTCAATTCTTTAGCAAACTGCTTGGAAAGAGTGGTCTTGCCGCATTGCCTAGGCCCAAGAATAGCACAAATAGGATTAATTTTAAAATATTGCCTTATTTGTTTTATATAATATTGTCTAAGCATAATAACCTTGAAAATTCGAAATCTAACTACGAATTTACAAGGTACTATGTCAAAAAGCAAGTATTATGCCTTAAAGTCTTTAGGATAAATAAACCTATAGCTAATAATATCATAGCAAACATCCCTATTGATTTATTCGTTAATTATTATAATATAAGTAGCATTTTAATTAAGGGGTTAAGGCCTATGATAACAAAGGAAGACGTGAAGAGATGCGCAAAGCTTTCTCGTATAAAATTTGAAGATGATAAATTAGATTATATGGCAGGCCAGCTTTCAAGAATTATGGAAATGATTGATCAGTTGAAAGAAGTGGATACCGAAGGTGCAATACCGCTCACTTCCGTGCTAGAGGCAAATCTTCGTATGCGTGAGGACGCGGTCACAACGCATAATATTGAAGATAAATTATTTACAAATGTGCCTGGGCAAGATGCAGAATTTGCTAAGGAAATTAAATGTTATATCGTTCCAAAAGTTGTTGAATAAAAAGGCTAATATGACTGAGTTAATAAAACTAACAATTGCTGAGGCGCTAGCTAAGCTTAAAGCTAAGGAAATTTCTTCTCTAGAGTTGGTTGAAGCGCACATCAAACAGATTGAAAAACATAAATATTTAAATGCATTTGTTACAGAAACTTTTGATGCGGCTAGAATGCAGGCTAGAGAAGCTGATCAAAAAATTGCACGTGGTGAGGCTCGCAAACTCGAAGGTATTCCTGTTGGCGTTAAGGATTTATTCTGTACAGAAGGGGTCCGAACTACAGCAGGGTCAAAGATGCTATCAAATTTTATTCCTACATATGAATCAACTGTTAGCCAAAATATCAAAAACCATGGTTCCATTAGTCTTGGTAAATTAAATATGGATGAATTTGCTATGGGTTCGTCCAATATGACTAGCTATTTTGGTAATGTTATAAACCCATGGAAGGCAAAAGACTCATCAGAAGAATTAGTACCTGGTGGGTCATCAGGTGGATCATCAGCAGCTGTTGCTGGTTTTATAAGTATGGCAGCGCTTGGTAGCGATACTGGTGGATCTGTAAGGCAGCCGGCAGCTTTCACTGGAACTGTTGGTATTAAACCTACATATGGCCGTTGCTCACGTTTTGGTATGGTAGCATTTGCCAGTTCTCTTGATCAAGCAGGGGTATTTACACGATCAGTTAAGGATGCGGCTTTAATGCTTGAAGCTATGATGGGATTCGATGAGAAAGACTCAACTTCAGTAAACCTGCAGGTGCCAGAGCTTGCTTCTGCAGCTGATAAACCTGTTAAAGGTATGAAAATTGGGATACCAAGAGATTTCATGGAAGCTGAAGGTATTAGTGACGAGATTTTAAAAATGTGGAATGCATCGATTGATCATTTAAAACAACAAGGGGTTGAAATGGTTGATGTGTCACTAAAGCATGCCAAATATTCACTGCCAACATATTATATTATTGCCCCAGCTGAGGCCTCTTCAAACCTTTCTCGTTATGATGGTGTAAGATATGGGCTTCGAGTAGAGAGAGAGGGTATGAGCCTAGATGAGATGTATGAAATGACTAGATCAGAAGGCTTTGGAGTTGAAGTTAAGCGCCGAATTATGATTGGCTCGTATCTATTATCTGCAGGGTTTTTCGATGCTTATTACTTGAAGGCTCAAAAAATGAGAAGGCTAATTGCTAACGATTTTAATTCAGCTTTTGCAACAGTTGATGCGATATTATTGCCTACAGCGCCTACTGCTGCTTTCCCAATTGAAGGTGTATCGGATGATCCAGTAGCCATGTATTTAAACGACTTATTCACCATTCCAGCAAGTCTTGCTGGTCTCCCTTGTATATCAGTTCCAGCTAGCTTAAATGATAAAGGTTTGCCACTTGGAATGCAGATAATTGGTAAGCCTTTTGATGAATATACAACTTTGCAGGTAGCAAGCGCCCTCGAAAGAGCGTGCAGTATTAAATTCGTTGCAGGAGGATTTTAAATGGTATTGATTAAAGGAAGGACAGGTGACTGGGAATATGTGATTGGGCTTGAGGTGCATTCACAAATAACCTCCAATTCAAAACTATTCTCTGGCGCGCCAACAGAATTCGGCACTACTCCAAATGCAAGCGTGTCTCTTATTGATGCGGCTATGCCAGGGATGCTTCCTGTACTAAATAAGGTATGTGTCGAGCAGGCTATTAGGACAGGACTTGGTTTAAATGCTAGAATCAATCAATACTCTGTATTTGATCGAAAAAATTATTTTTATGCTGATCTTCCGCAAGGCTATCAAATATCGCAATTTTACCATCCAATAGTTGAAGAAGGGTGGTTGATGATAACAGACGATGAAGGTAAGCCAAAAAAGATACGTATTAACAGACTGCATATAGAGCAGGATGCTGGTAAAAGTATGCATGATCAGTCGCCTAAAAATAGTTATATTGATTTAAATAGAGCGGGTATTGGTTTGATGGAAATTGTGTCTGAGCCAGATATTCGATCTCCTTTTGAAGCAGCTGAATACGTCAAGAAGCTACGTACTATCCTAAGGTACCTTGGCACCTGTGATGGGGATATGGAAAAAGGATCACTAAGGTGCGATGCTAACGTATCTGTAAGGCGTCCTGGTGAAGCATATGGCACGCGCTGTGAGATTAAAAATATCAACTCAGTGCGTAATATCATGCGGGCTATTGAATTTGAAGCTGAAAGGCAGGTTGAAATATTGGAAAGTGGTGGCAAGGTTGCCCAGGAGACGCGCCTATTCGATGCTGATATAGGAGAGACTCGTACTATGCGTACTAAAGAGGATTCTTTCGACTATCGTTATTTCCCCGATCCTGATCTATTACCTCTAAATTTAGAGCAATCTTATATCGATAAAATTGCTAGCGAACTACCTGAACTGCCTGATGCAAAACAGCAAAGGTATAAAAGTGGGTTTGGTCTATCTGAGTATGACGCAGAAGTTTTATCAGCCGATAAAGAAGTGGCTGATTATTTTGAGACAGTAGCTAAAGCAACTGAGCCTAAAATGGCTGCAAACTGGGTCACGGTTGAGCTATTTGGCCGCTTAAATAAGGCTGGTCTTGAACTTACTGAGTGTAAAATTAAAACAGATGATTTAATTGAGCTTTTAAACCTAATCCGCACAGATGTAATATCAGGTAAGATTGCTAAAACTGTTATTGATGAAATGTTTGAAAATGGTGGCTCTGCTAAAGCAATCGTAGAAGCTAAAGGGCTAGTGCAAGTTACTGATGAATCGGCGATAAACTCAATAATTGATCAAGTAATTGCCGATAATCCTGATAAGGTTTCTGAATATAAGTCTGGTAAGGATAAGTTATTTGCTTTCTTTGTTGGGCAGGTTATGAAACTTTCAAGTGGTAAAGCAAATCCAGCAGCAGTAAATAAATTACTTAAAGAAAAGCTTGGGTAAGTTTTTATCACATTCGAAACGCTAAGTAAAAGCTTGAATTAAGGCTTATATAGTGAAATTAGTTGAGTTGTGGTACTAGAAATAACGAGCGCAGCGTATGAATAATACGTAAGCGAGGAATGACGACGTACCACGCTTTAAATAAATGAGGAATGACGACGTACCACGCTTTAAATAAATTTACTATAAATCTTAATTCAGGGTCTAGCGGTCTTAAGCTTAATTTATATGATTAGATAGTATATGCTACGTGCGTAGTCACCTCAAAATGTTAATTATAAATGCATTGTCATTAAAAATATTGATTGGGGCTATTTGGTTTTATAGTTTTTCGAAAATAACACAAGCGTTTACCTCCTTCCGCTTCCAGGAAGCTTCCTCCATAAGTCACATTAGAGCTCTTCTCAAAACTCTACTTCTGCTGCGAGTTTGAATATAGGTTCGGTATTCAAATACCTCATGTACTTATAAGCACCTTGCGGTTCTTTGCTCTGAGGCTTATTCAAACTCTCTACCATAAACAAGTTTTTGATAGAAGTCTCCTGCTGCAAGGTGGTTAATTTATATTTACTTTTTCAAAATGATCTGTATAATAACAATATAATTGATCAACCTTTTAACTAAAGAAGTATATATATGAAAGTTAGTTCGAGCAATAAGTCATTATCGAATAAGCTAATCTTAACGGGTGGCATTTTAATTGGTACTATTACACTATCTGGGTGCGATGACCTCTTTAATGATCGTAGATATTATGATGATTCTGTACCAGTTACAAATAGCAGCAGTTACAATAATACAAATAATAACTATTATCAGCAGCAAGCTGAGCGTGAGCGCCTACAAGCTATTGAGCGTGAAAAGCTTAGAATGGAAATGGAGAATAATCAGCGCAAACTACAACTGCAATTAGAGCAAGAGCGCCTAAAAAACCAACGAGAAACTCTGGAAAGACAACTTCGTTTACAAAAAGAAACTAATCAAAGATACGCTGCTGAGCAAACACGATTAGAGAACGAAAGACGCCTGCGTGAAGAACAAACACGTTTAAGACAACTTCAAGCAGAGCAAGACAGGCTAAGACAACAACAAAACGAAATGAGACAAAAGCATGCTGAAAGGCAAGCACAATTAGAGCAACAAAGACGTCAGCAAGCCGAACAAGATCGCGCTCTCAGGGCAAGACTTCAAGAGGAACGCGACACTCAGCAAGCTATTCAAAACTCCTTAAAAACTCATGCAGAAGAAGAAGCTAAAAGAAGAAGGCTTAGAGAACAAGAAGAGCGTGATATGCAGCAAGCTATTCAAAATTCTTTAAAGACTCATGCTGAAGAGGAGGCTAGAAGAAATCAACATAGTGCAAGCCAGGTCTCTCCATCTGGTGAACAACCTAACGAAGGGCAATTAGTTACCGCCGGTAGGATAGTCGTTGACTTAAGAAACCGCTTAGGCAGATCCCCTTATGAACATGAGACAAGGGCAGAACTACAAGCTAAAATGGGAATCTCTGCAACCATGGCACAAAAAATCATTGATGAACTAATGCTTTACTAAAGTAAAACCCTCAGCTTAGACTGTACTTTTGTAGGTTTGGAAGCGTCTATTCTCTTGGCTTTAGCTAACAATAATGGACGCTTCCTTGTAAAATCTAAATGGCTTTATGCCTAAAAATTAGCCATCTTCATCCATACCCTTCACTTGTTATCCATAGTTCGGGTTAAATAGAAAGCGGCGCCAGACTCCTTCAAATTGTGCTCATCGCATACATAATCCTATTCTGCAGTCCTCAACGCTTATAATTTTGTCTCACTATGCAAATTAATAGCTGAGATTTTCCTTTGTCTGGACGATCATTCAGCGGTTGTAGCCCCCTCTGCTGCTTTTTCTTTTGCCTCTTGTTCTTCATATTCCTCAAGTAATTTAGCGATATGTCTTTGAGCTATTAAGAGGTCAGCTTTGCTATACTTCTCCTTTTTCTCCTCTCTTTTTCTTTTCTCATCGATCTCATCCTGCATTAGTTTTAACTGCGAGATGGTGTGCGCTATTTTCGGCAAAACT